>NZ_VXCV01000006.1:0-365532 GCF_052850635.1 Pseudomonas sp. 1176_21 | reverse complement strand
CCCGGCGGGCATTGCCCTGACCACGCCGCGCTCGACGCATGTCGCGACCGGTGAACACCTGGCGTTGAGCAGCACCGGGCATACGAGCCTGTCGATCGGCAAGCGGCTGCTGGCCAGTGCCAGCCAGGGCATGCGGTTGTTCGTGCAGAACATGGGCTGGCGGCTGATCGCCGTATCAGGAGATATCGACTTCCGGGCCCTGAAGAACAGCATCAACCTGCTGGCCAAGCTCGACATCACTGCCAATGCCGATCGCATCACCCTCACCGCCAAGACCGAACTGGTGGTACAGGGCGGCGGCAGTGCTACCACCTACAACGCCAGTGGCATCACCCACGTGACCACCGGGCCGTACACCGCGCACGCGGCGAACTTCGCCCATGTGGGGCCCAAGAGCCTGGCCGGCACCTTCCCCGAGCCGCCCAAACCGGGTAAGGGAAACCTGGAGCTGTTCAACCTGTACGCCAATGCCAAGGGCATCCAGGCCGGCGATTACGAAGTGACCGATGCGCTGGGCACGGTGCTCAAGGGCAGCCTCGATGGCCAGGGGTTCAATGCCGTGTCGGGGGTTGCGCCGGGGCCGGCGTGGGTCAGGTTTGGTCTCGATACGGTCAACACCTGGAGCCTTGGCAGTTTTACCAAGGGCCTGCCCTGGCCGAGCCTGTCGGCCCTCGAAGAGGGCACGCCGTCGATGCTCGGTGCGATGCTCGACAAGCTCAAGCCTGATGTTGGCGGCAGCCTGATCGAAGAGGCCAAGCAACTCGCCGGCAAGGGCATGCATGCAGCAAAGGCCGGCAGTGACTTGCTCAACACCGGCCAAAGCGCGCTCCAAGGTATGCAGCAGATGCGGGGCGCAATGCAGGGCGGCATGGGTGGGCTGGCACAGCGGGTCAGCGCTTCCAGTGCCGTCGGTTCTACGCTGCCTGCCGCCTCGGCGGCGCTGAGTGCGGCGGGCCTGGCCGGCCTGCCAAGGTTGCCAGTACCCAAGCTGGCTGAACTCAAGGCTCACAGCCTGAACACTGTTACCGATTTGCTGCCAGGTGAACTGATCTCATGACTGAACATACCTACGCTTGCGACGACCACTCCCGCGCCTCGCAGGTAGCCATCACCCCGCTTCGCGAAATCCAGATAGAGGACGTTGGTCGTGGCGCCGTGGTCTTCGATGCCTGGCTACGTGAGGTCAGTGCCAGTTTTGCCACCCTCGAGCGCATCAGCGGTGTCGCCGGCAGTGTGCCCATGGCAGGCAATATCATTGCCTTGGTCGACGCGCTGGGTGATGTTGTCGCGCTGGCGCGCAGCAACGTACCTGAGCCCTTTGATTGCGCGAGCTTCGGGCTCAACCTGATCGGTCTGGTGGCTTCCCCTGCGAGCATGACCGCAGCACGCATGGCCTTGCGCCCGATGCTGTTCATCGTGCGCCAGGAGGGCAAGCGGGCGCTGGGTGATGCGCTGATGGAGCTGATGGCGGGCCACTTGAATGCTGACATCGTCGGTAGCCTGGATGACTTCGTCGAGCAGTCCCAGGGCAATCTCAAGGAGGCGCTGGCCCAGGCAGCAATCCTGGGCGAACAGATCATTCTCGACATCGCCTCAGGCCTCGGTGCTTTGGTTGCCGGCACTGCTGTGGGTGTGGCCAGCCCGGTCTCGGCGCCAGCTGGAAGCCGGCTTGTCCACGACCCGACGGCGAGCATCGACAACTATCTCCGGGCAGCCTTTGATGCCTACAAGGCGGCCGGCAAAGGCATGACCAGTGCTGCTGTCAGCGTTGCACTGGGGGACGAGGGCAAAGCTGGCCTACTGGCGCAGATTGCGCGCCTGCGGGAACTGGCGCCACAGGTGCGTGCTGAAATCCTTGAACTTTCCGATCCCGGCCGCCCTTGCTCCATTGAAGGCCTGCGCATGAAGCTGGCCAGCAGCGTAGAGCAATGGCGCACGCGCAACCCCCAGGTTGTGGTGGCCAACGTCAAGACCGCGGCCATCAGCACGGCCCAGCACCAGGCTGCCGACGGTAAGGTCGAAACGCAGAAGATGCAGAGCCCGGCGAGCCTGGAGGCCAACCAGTGCAAGAATGGCGCGCCCACCAGCACGTGCAACCGCATCAACTTCGCCTCGGGTAGCGAGACGCTTCAGCACACCGACTTCAGCCTGCCGGGGCCGTTTCCGATCGTGTGGACGCGTACCTATCATTCGCGCCTCGATGCCCTCGACAGCGCCAGCCTGGGCGCACGCTGGATCACCGAATTCACCACGTGCATCGATGTGCTGGATGACGGCGTGCTGTTCCACGACGTGGATGGCCGCAGCCATGCCTACCCGCTGCCCAAGATCGGTATGTCGCACTATGACCCGGTGGAGTACAACGCCCTGGTGCGCACCACCGACAGTCAGCTGATTCTCATGCGCGGGCTGGGGCGCAAGGAAACCTATGAGCGGGCAGGGGGGCGCTTCCTCCTCACGCATATCGTGCTGCGCAGTGGCGCAGGAGCCATGCTGCATTACGAGCACCGTCATCAGGGGCGCCCGGTACTCTCGGACATCAACACCTACCAGGAGAATGACCCTGCCAAGGTACACCTGCAACTCGGCACCGTGCTTGACGGGCATGGCCGTATCCAGGGGCTCTGGCAGGTGGTCGATGGCAAGCCGCTGCGCCAGCTCTGCGCTTATCACCACGATCGGCTTGGCGACCTGGTAACCGCCCAGGACGAGCATGGCGCTGCCTGGCAGTACGCGTACCAGCATCACCTGATCACGCGCTATACCGACCGTACCGGTCGTGGTCTCAACTTGCGCTGGGACGGCAGCGGCCCTCGCGCCAGGGCCGTGCACGAATGGGCAGACGACGGCAGCTTCGAGACTCGTCTCACCTGGGATGAACACATTCGCCTGACAACGGTGACTGACGCGTATGGCCAGCAGACCCGTCACTATTACGATGCGCAGGGCTACACCTATCGTATCGAGTACCCGGATGGGCGCTCGGAGTGGCTGTTTCGCGACCAGCGCAAGAACCTGATTCGCCACCTTCATGCCGACGGCAGCCAGGATCGTTTTGCCTACGACGAGCGAAGCAACCGGCTGCAACACATTCGTGCCGACCATAGCGTGGTGCATTACGCGTACAGCGACGATGATCAGCTGATCAAGGTTCGGGATGCTGAAGGTGGGCTGTGGCGACGGGACTACGACGAGCGCGGCAACCTGGTAGAGACGGTCGACCCGCTGGGCAACAAGACCGAGTTTGCCTACACCGCCACAGGCCAGGTCAAGGCAATCAAGGATGCTCACGGCAACGAGAAGAAACTCGGGTACAACGAGGCCGGGCAGATGCTCGAATACACCGACTGTTCGGGCAAGACCAGCCAGTGGCACTACAACGAATGCGGGCAATTGGTGGAAACCGCGAATGCGGCGGGCGACAAGACGCAGTACGAATACAAGGCGGGGCAGTTGGCCAAGGTGATTCATCCAGACAAAACCGAAGAGCGCTTCGAGCGTGACGCCGAAGGGCGCTTGCTCGCGCACCTGGATGCGCTGGATCGCTGTACTACCTGGTCCTATACGGCTGCCGGTCTGTTGGCTGAACGGGTGGATGCGAAGGAGCACACGTTGCGCTACCAGTGGGACAGGCTGGGGCGGTTGCTCAGCCTGGAGAACCAGAACGAGCAGTGCGCGTTTTACCAGTACGATCCCATGGGACGTCGAGTGGCAGAAACCGGCTTCGATGGTGTGACCGTCCGTTATCGGTACGACCCCTGCACTGGGCGCCTGGCGAGCAGCCAGGTGGGTCAGCGCCGCATCGATTTGCACCACGACCGCATGGGCCGGTTGATCGAGCGCACAGCGCACCTTGGCGATCAGCACCAAACAGAGCGCTTTGCCTACGACGGTAATGGCAAGGTGCTGCAGGCGATCAACGACTCCAGCACACTGCAATGGTTCTATGACGACGCGGGCAACCTGACCCGTGAGCACCAGCATTACCTGGCAACGGGTACGCCGATGGTAGCGGTGTGGCTGCACGAGTACGACGCACTCAACCAGCGAATCGCCACCACGCGCCCGGATGGCCACAAGGTCAGCTGGCTGACTTACGGCAGCGGCCATCTCTTGGGCATGCGACTTGACCAGCACGAAATACTGGCTTATGAGCGCGACGATCTGCATCGCGAAGTCGCCCGCCATCAGGGCAACAAACTGACGCAAACGCAGGTATGGGACGCGCTAGGGCGTCCGCAAGAACAGTTGCTCACCAGTCATGACGGCCAATCCATTCTGTGCAAGCGCGAGTATCAATACGACCCGACCGGTCAACTGACAGACATCCTCGATACCCGTCGTGGTCACCTGGCCTACCAGTACGATCCGCTAGGCCGCCTGCTGCAGGCCAACAGCCGCCTGGGTGAAGAAACCTTTGCCTTCGACCCGGCCGGCAACCTGACGGACAAGGCGCGGCAACTGCATCGCCCGCTGGATAACGATGCCAGCTCCCACAAGGTGATGGACAACGTGCTGCGCGAATACGCGGGCAGCCGCTACACGTATGACGAGCGCGGTAACCTTGTGCAACGCTTGCACAACGGTGTGCCTGCCCACTTCAGCTGGGACTTGTTCAATCGCCTGGTGCGCTACAGCGACGACAGGCTCAGTGTGGAATACAGCTATGACGCCCTTGGTCGGCGGTTGCACAAGCATGCCGTCGCCCATTACAAGGACAAGCCCGAGGCCGGCACCGGCTGGAATGCAATGCAGCGCAGCAAGCGTCAGCGTGAGCTGCACTGCGGTTTCACGCTGTACGGATGGGACGGCGAAACCCTGGCCTGGGAAAGCGCATTGCCCCTCGACGAGGGCGACACAGGCCGTACCGTTCACTACCTCTACGAACCGGGCCGCTTCGTGCCTGTGGCTCAAGCGTTGCACAAGCGCTCGATACGCCTGCTCAGGCAACCCGACTGGCAGGGCCGTCATTACGACATCGACCAGGACCCACTCTGGCAGGCACTGCCCACTGCGCCAGCGTTCGACGTCATTGCCTGGTACCACTGCGACCACCTGGGCACGCCAATGGAAATCACCGACCACAACGGCAATGTTGCCTGGACGGGGCAGTACAAGGTGTGGGGTGAGGTTCGTGAAGAGCGCTCGTCGTGGGCCGCGCAGCATGGCGTGGGCAATCCGATTCGTTTTCAGGGGCAATACCACGACCCTGAAACAGGGCTGCATTACAACCGATTCCGTTACTACGAACCCCGCATGGCGCGCTATGTGTCGAGAGACCCGATCGGGATGCTGGGTGGGTTGAACGTGTACAGCTATGTGAGTAACAAGCCTGTTATGCGGGCTGACCCGTTGGGGCTGTTCGACCTGAACATGCCCGGCGTCGCGGAGCGCGCTTCACTGGGAAGTTGGATGTTGCAGAATGGTGCGACACCGGATGAGGTTTCCCGAGCGATGGCGCCGCCGCCGGCCAAACCTATTATGACGGGGGAGTGTAGGGCTTCTGCTACTGCTGCGGTAGGCACGGGTGTCTCGTTCGGTATGAGTGCAAACGAAAAAACCGGTGCGGCGGGGCAGGTGGCTATACCCGTTATGAGTGTAGGTGCTCGTGCGACTGCTAGTTGCGGTTTCAAATTCTCTGATCCTGACTCGAAGTCGTTGCCGGCGGCGGCGGGAGTTGGGGTAGCGCTAGGTATCATCCAGATTGATGTCACGCAGACCTCGACGTGGCCAGAACTGTATGTAGGTTTCGGGGCAGGAGTGGGGCCTGAGATCAAGACGCCTGCCAGCCCCGCTGTTTCAATTCCATTGTTCTAGGTGGTTTATGTGTGATGTATTGCAGTTCTTCCGTATTTTTTTATTTGTCCTCGGTGGGGTGTTTGTGGCGGCATCCGTCATTTATGCCAATCATTGTTGCAAGAAAAAAGGTATCAATATGAATACCTTTTCAGGCCTTTTTGAAATGTGGGGCATGGTCTTCAGGTTTGAAAACAAAAAACTGTCGATATTGATGCTGACAGCCGCCTTTGGGGGGCTGTGCGTAGCAGTCATTATTCTCGTGTTAACTTTGTGGGGGCAGAGCCAGGGGTGCGTTTTTCCAATCAATGACAGATCAATGCGTTAAGCATATGGACCGGAAGCGATCATGTGGTTTGGAGTTTTCTGATCCTGATGCAAAGGAGTCAACGTAGGTGTGGGAGTAGGAATGGCGTTGATTCAGGGTTGTTTTAGGCAACCCTCAACCAGTCCGAGCTTTATGTTTATAGGGGTGGCCCTGAAGTTAAAGCTCCTGCCGGCCCGGGTGTTACGTTTTTAGGTAGTAGGTTATGTGCGACGTAATACAGTTCGTTCGGATTTTTTTGTTTGTTATTTGTTGGGTTTTGTTGGTTTCTGCTGTGTTGTATGCAAGCGCGTACAGTAAAAAAATGGCATCAACATGAATACGTTCTCAGGTATGTTAGAGGTGTGGGGCAAGGTTTTTAAGTTTGAGAGCAGGAAGCTGTCCATCCTCCTGCTGACTGCGGCCTATGGGGGGGCAGCTATAGGTATCGTTATTCTTGCGTTGACAATATGGGGGCAGAGCCATGGGTGTGATTTTAAAATTAATTATAGATAAATACGGTAAGCAGGGTGCGAGATATTGACAGGGCCTGTAAAGCGGGCGTCGTACTTGCAAGGGAGTTACCGATCCTGTGCAAGCTTCAATTCAGCGTGAGGTGAATCTGGAGTGTGCGTTAGCTCGTAATGCTGTAAATAATCGATATTTCGCTGTTGGGGATAAACAGCACCGAGATGAAGCAATCAAAGCGTGGGAGAGTGTAGCGCTATGCGAGAAGAAGATTCCATGAAAATGGAACGGCGCAGAATTCGAGAACAAATAAAACTCGCTTTTAAGTGTACAGCGCCGCCGGAGGCCTCTCAGATTGTAGCGTCTTCTTATCCTGAGCCCCTTCAGATCAGGGATTTTTTCAAGGGTCGGAATTGGTGGGATGTTACGCTAGATATATTGGTAGATGAATATGTTGGAGATGCATCTGCATGTTTGTCATTTATGGCCCCCGTCGGGATGAGGTATTATTTGCCAGCTTACCTTTTTATCGCATGTGAGCAATATGATGAAGGTGATGTAATTTCCAAGGAACTGCCATCAAGGCTGCTGATGTATGCCAGAGATGATGATCTTTATAAGATGAAATGTATGGATGACGCGAAGCAGGCGGCGGTTGCGCAGGTGCTTGAGTTTCTGGTTCAGGCCTATGACGATGAGGATGCTTACGAAGCGTTAGAGTTTTTTTGGGGTAAGTTTCTATGATAGTTGAGCATGCCATTGGTGAAGGCTGGTGGTTTATGATTCAGTTTGTTTAGTTGATTATGAGGTCGCGGTGAGTCAGTCGCGCGTTTTGTTAGGTGTGAAGCTCGCTCTCGCTGTCATGGTAGTAATTGCCTATCTTGCTTTCTGTTTACTTGCACTGCTCGCGGGTCTGGATTCACCCACACCTATTGAAGTAATTCGGCATGCTATTTTTGTGACGGGCTTGGTTCCACTGTGTGCTTGGTTGCGGGTTATTTTTGTGCTAAGCGTCAAGGGTGATGAAAATGTTTCCGCTCGTGATGACTATCACGTTGTATCACTTCGTGCTTTTTGCAGTGTCAGCCCACTAGGATGGCTTTTCATACTGGGGGCCCAGCTTGGCGAGTTCGCACTGTCGTGGGGGCGCAGTGTAAGGCGAAAAACGAGAATGTTTTGTCTGTCGTGATGTACCAGCCCCATTATTCTAGGTGAGTTATGTGCGACACGATTCAGTTTTTCAGAATTTCCTTGTTTGCTTTTTGTGGTGTTTCAATGGCGGCGGCGGTGATTTATGCAAATCAATTTTGCAAAAAGAGAGGCGTCAATATGAACACTTTTTCTGGCATGTTTGAAATGTGGGCGATGGTTTTCAAGTTTGAGCATAAAAAGCTGTCATTCATCATGTTGACTGCAACCTATGGCGGGGCACTCATGATTGTCGCTATTTTCGTACTGACCCTTTGGGGGCAGAGTAAGGGATGTGTCTTTCCGATCAATGACAGGACGATGCGTTAAGCAAAGGACTTCATACATGGCAATGAGGGCATCAGGGGTACCGCGTCGAAGGCGCAACGCATTAAACTGCCGCCGACAACCGCCACAGCGACACAATCAAGGGACCCTAAAATGACGACATTCACTCACCAGGACGGCCAGTACGTCGAAGTTGCCGGGGCACGCCTCTATTGTGAACAGCAAGGCAATCCACAGGGCCCGGCACTGGTTTTTCTGCACGGTGGCTTTGGCGATATCGAAACCTTCAATGCCATCACGCCAGCCCTGGCCGAACGTTATCGCCTGATCGGCATCGACAGCCGCGGCCAGGGCAAATCGACCCTGGGGCACCTGCCGCTGACCTACCAGCGCTTGCAACTGGATGTGGAGGCGGTTGCCCGGCAGTTGGGGCTTGAGCGCTTCAGCCTCGTCGGCCACAGCGATGGCGGCATTGCAGCGCTGCGCATCGCGGCTGCCGGGAGTGCTGGCATCGACAAACTGGTGACGATCGGTGCCCACTGGCAACTGAAAGCGGATGATCCCGTGCGCGGCATGTACAGCCGCGTGACCGGCGCGCGCTGGCGTGAGCTGTTCCCGCACAGCTACGAGCGCTACCTGCAGTTGAACCCCGAACCCGATTTCGACCGCCTGGCCGTGGCGTTGCGCGAGCTGTGGCTGGATTCAGGCGAGCAGGGCTACCCGAATGAAACGGTGTGCGGCATCACCGCCGATTTGCTGGTGATTCATGGCGATCAAGACCGCCTGGTAACGCGGGCCAACGCCTGCGAGCTGGCCGATCGGGTGGCGAATGCGCAACTGCTGAACATCCCGTTTACCGGGCATTCGCCGCACGAGGATCACCCCCAGTGGGTAATGCCTGCGCTCAAGGCACTGCTGGGCCTGTAACATGACGCTGCCGTTTGCGCGCCGCGCGGCTTGATCCGGCCTTAAGTGTCAAGGAGTACCCACCATGCAAGGCTTCCATTGCGCCACCTGTGGCGAGTATCACGACGAGCTGCCCACCACCTTCGGCGCGCCAGCCCCTGCCGCCTGGTATGACCTGCCGCAGGCAGAGCGCGAGCAGCGTGCGCCACTGTCCAGCGATCAGTGCATCATCGATGACACCCACCACTTCGTGCTCGGGCGCCTGGAAATCCCGATCATCGGCTCACCCGAGCCGTTCGTGTGGCTGACCTGGGTGACGGTCAGCGAGGCGGATTTCTACCGCACCAGCGAACTGTGGGAAACCCCAGGTCGCGAGCGCGAACCACCTTATGCGGCACGTGTGCAAAGCGAGTTCCCCTATGAGGTTTCGACCCTCAACCTCAAGGCTACGCTGCAGACCCAGGCCCTGGGCGACCGCCCGCTGGTGTTCGTGGACGCGGGCGATCACCCGCTCGCCCTGCAGCAAAACACCGGCATCACCCACGATCAGGCTCGGCAACTGGCCGAACGCTGCCTGCATCCGTGAACAGGCCAGCGCCTCACGCACTGTCAGTTACGGTCATTAACTTGTAACTTTCGGTCATTGAGCCTCACTTCCAGGCGCATTACTGTCCCTCACAGATAACCGACGGGCCCCGCTGCACGCAGCGAGGCGCCCGCATTCCGTGATCAGTTCGCTGTGGAGTTCACCATGACCGCCGCTCAATACCCGCACCTGCTTGCCCCGCTGGACCTGGGCTTCACCACCTTGCGCAACCGCACCCTGATGGGCTCGATGCACACCGGCCTGGAGGAGAAACCCGGCGGTTTCGAGCGCATGGCGGCGTACTTTGCCGAGCGCGCCCGTGGTGGCGTCGGCCTGATGGTCACCGGCGGCATCGGGCCCAACGAAGAGGGCGGGGTGTACTCCGGCGCGGCCAAGCTGACAACGGCCGAAGAAGCGCAGAAGCACCGTATCGTTACCCAGGCGGTGCACGAGGCCGGCGGCAAGATCTGCATGCAGATCCTCCACGCCGGGCGCTACGCCTACAGCCCCAAGCAGGTGGCCCCCAGCGCGATCCAGGCGCCGATCAACCCGTTCAAGCCCCGCGAGCTGGACGAAGAGGGCATCGAGAAGCAGATCCAGGACTTCGTCACCTGCGCCACGCTGGCCCAGAGCGCCGAGTACGACGGCGTCGAGATCATGGGGTCCGAAGGCTACTTCATCAACCAGTTCCTGGCCGCCCACACCAACCATCGCACCGACCGCTGGGGGGGCAGCTACGAGAACCGCATGCGCCTGGCCGTGGAGATCGTGCGCCGGGTGCGCGAAGCGGTCGGCCCGAACTTCATCATCATCTTCCGCCTGTCGATGCTCGACCTGGTGGAAGGCGGCAGCAACTGGCAGGAGATCGTGCAGCTGGCCCAGGCCATCGAGCAGGCCGGCGCCACGCTGATCAACACCGGCATCGGTTGGCACGAGGCGCGTATCCCGACCATCGCCACCAAGGTGCCGCGTGCCGCGTTCAGCAAGGTCACCGCCAAGTTGCGCGGCGCGGTGCAGATCCCGCTGATCACCACCAACCGCATCAACACCCCGGAAGTCGCCGAGCAGATCCTTGCCGAAGGCGACGCCGACATGGTGTCGATGGCACGCCCGTTCCTGGCCGACCCGGACTTCGTCAACAAGGCCGCCGCCGGGCGCGGCGACGAGATCAACACCTGCATCGGCTGCAACCAGGCCTGCCTGGACCACACCTTCGGCGGCAAGCTGACCAGTTGCCTGGTCAACCCGCGGGCCTGTCATGAAACCGAACTCAACTACCTGCCGGTGGCCCAGCCCAAGCGCATTGCCGTGGTCGGCGCCGGCCCGGCCGGCCTGGCCGCCGCTACCGTGGCCGCCGAGCGTGGCCACCAGGTGACCCTGTTCGACTCGGCCAGCGAGATCGGCGGGCAGTTCAACGTGGCCAAGCGCGTGCCGGGCAAGGAGGAGTTCTTCGAGACCCTGCGCTACTTCAAGCGCAAGCTGCAGACCACCGGCGTGGAGCTGTGTCTGAACACCCGCGTCAATGTCGAGCAACTGGTGGAGGGCGGCTACGACGAGATCATCCTTGCGACCGGCATCGCGCCTCGCCTGCCGGCCATCGACGGTATCGATCACGCCAAGGTGCTGAGCTACCTGGACGTGCTGCTGGCGCGCAAGCCGGTGGGGCAGAAGGTCGCGGTGATCGGTGCCGGCGGCATCGGCTTCGATGTGTCGGAGTTCCTGGTGCACCAGGGCGTTGCCACGAGCCAGGACCGCGAGGCGTTCTGGAGGGAGTGGGGCATCGACACCCGGCTCGAAGCGCGCGGCGGCGTGGCGGGCATCCAGGCCGAGCCCCATGCTCCGGCGCGCCAGGTGTACCTGTTGCAGCGCAAGAAGACCAAGGTTGGCGACGGGCTGGGCAAGACCACCGGCTGGATCCACCGCACAGGCCTGAAGAACAAGCGGGTGCAGATGCTCAACAGCGTCGACTACCTGAAGATCGACGACGCCGGCCTGCATATCCGTATCGCCGAAGGCGAGCCGCAGGTACTGGCGGTGGACAACGTGGTGATCTGCGCCGGCCAGGACCCGCTGCGCGAGCTGCAGGATGGCCTACTGGCCGCCGGGCAGTCGGTACACCTGATCGGCGGCGCGGACGTCGCCGCCGAGCTGGACGCCAAGCGCGCGATCAACCAGGGTTCACGCCTGGCGGCCGAGCTGTAAAGCGGTGGCGGGGGTGCGCTGGTAGACTGCGCGCTCCCGTTCTGCCGAGCCTGTTCGATGTCTGCCGCTTTCGATGACCTGCCACTGGCACCCCTGCAACCGCTGGCCCTAGGCTGGCTGGCGCGCGCCGGGGTCGAGGTGGCAGTGCTGCGTCTGGACCTCATCGACCCGCTGATCAGCGGCAACAAATGGTTCAAGCTGCAGGGGCACCTGCGCCTTGCCCATGCCCGTGGTGCCCCGGGGGTGATCAGCCTGGGCGGCGCCTATTCCAACCACCTGCATGCCCTGGCGGCGGCCGGCAAGCGCTTCGGCTTTGCCACGGCCGGGCTGTTGCGTGGGCACCCGCACAGCAACCCCACCGTGCACGACCTGCAAGCACTGGGCATGCACCTGCACTGGCTGGGGTACGCCGGATACAGGGAGCGGCATCAGGCGGATTTCTGGCAGCCCTGGCAAGCCCTCTACCCGGCATGGCATTGCGTGCCCGAAGGCGGCGCGGGGCCACTGGGCACCGAAGGCTGCGCACAGATCGTGACCCAGGCGCGGGCGCAGCTGGCGGCCGTGGGCTGGGCCGATTACGACGCCTGGTGGCTGGCGGTGGGCAGCGGTACCACGCTGGTGGGGCTGGCCCAGGCCGAAGCGGGCGCCCACCCGGTGCACGGCGCGCTGGCCGTGCCGCCGGGGCACGGGGTGGAAGGCGAGGTCGAGGTGCTGGCGCCGGGCACTTACCGCCTGCACGACGCCAGCCGGGGCGGCTTTGCCAAGGTCGACCCGGCCTTGCTGGCATTCATCCAGGCCAGCGAGGCCGAATCGGGCCTGCCACTGGAACCGCTGTACACCGGCAAGGCGTTGTTGGCCCTGCAGGAGCGTGTGCTGGCTGGCGCGTTCGTGGCCGGCACGCGGCTGATCTTCGTTCACACCGGCGGCTTGCAGGGCCGCCGCGGGTTCGCCTAGTCAGTCACCTTTTTGCGGCAGCATGCGCAGCAGGGTGTTATCGCGGACCACGTAGTGATGGTAGAGGCCGGCCAGTGCGTGCAGGCCGATCAGCCAGTAGCCCAGTGCGCCGAACCACTCGTGCCAGCCCTTGACGAACTTGGCCAGGTCGGTGTCCGGTGCTACCAGGGCAGGCAACTCCAGGCCGAAGAACGGGATCGGCTTGCCGGCCGCGCTGAGGATCACCCAGCCGGCCAGCGGCAGGCCGATCATCAGGGCGTACAGCGCCCAGTGCATCAGGTGCGCAAGACCCGTCTGCCAGGCCGGCGGCTTGGGTTCGATGCGCGGGGTGGGGTGGGTGACCTTCAGTACCAGGCGCAGCCATACCAGCACGAACACGCTCAGGCCGAGCATGAAGTGCAGGCTTTTCATCAGGTCGCGCTCGGCGCTGTCCTTGGGGAAGATGCCGCGCAGTTCGATGCAGGCGTATACCACCGCCAGCAGAATCAGCATCAGCCAGTGCAGGGCGATCGACAGGCTGCCGTAGCGTGCCTGCGTATTGGTCAGGGTCATGGTGGTTCCTCATATCGGTCAATCAGGTCAATGGCCGCGCTCTTGATGGCGCTGTGCGGATAACTCTAATCGCTTGCGCGTGCCCTGCACCTGCGCTGGGGCAAAAAAGTGTGCTAGCGGGCCTTCAGACCCTTGCCGAGCAGGTAGTCGACCAGTTGCGGGTCCTCGATACGGATGGCCAGGTCCATCAGGTCGCTCCTGTCGTCGGCCAGGCAGTAGGGTTTGTGCGGGTCGCAGTAGGTGCCGGTGCTGCTCATGCCGCGCTCGAGCAGCACGCTGAGGATGTCGTAGCTCACGTGCGGGGCGTCGGGCCCGTCGCGACCCTGGCGCGAAAGCTCGACCAGGATCGCTTCCATGGTTTCGCTGCCGGCCTCGGGCAGTGGCAGATGGCGGGCGACGGCCCGGCGCGTGGCGCTGTGTTCGGTCAGCACTGCGGCGTCGAAGGCGTCCATGTTGCTGTCGCTGCGCGTGAAGTAGGAGGTGTCGGCGCCGGCCTTGACCAGGGCGTCGATCAGCGAGGCATCGGCGCCCTGGGCGATGGCCAGCAGCAGCGGGCGTGGGTTGTGGTAGTCGCCGGCTTCCACCGGCGCGCCCTGGGCCAGCAGCCATTCGATGGTGGCAGTGGGGTGGTTGTGCTTGATGGCCGTGGACAGCAGCGATTCGGGGTAGTCGCCGAGCCCGACCATGGCCGGTAGCGCGGCACGCAGGTGTTGCAGCATGGCCAGCGAGGCGTTGTTTTCGAGTGCGAGGTGAAAGGCCGTGGTGTTGCGGGTGACCACACCGGGTGGATACTCACCGGGTTGGCTGCGCGGGGCCAGCCACGTGTCCAGGTCGGTGGGCGTCGCCTGGCGCCAGAAGCTGTCGCTCAGCAGGGCGAGGTCGTTGTCCTGGTCCAGACCTGGGGCAGGCGCTGCGCTGGCACTTGCGGGCCAGGCCAGGGTGACGGCGAGCGCCAGGGCGAGAAGATTGCCGGGCACGGGTGGGTTCCTTGTGCGGGTGCTGGGTGAGGGGGGGGCGAGGTTAGCAGAATGTTGTCAGCGCTGGCCCCTTCGCCGGCAAGGCCGGCTCCCACGGGGGCGTACGTTCATGTGGGGGCCGGCCCAGCCAGTGCATGCTAACCCGCCAGGTTCGGCCAGGCATCGGCCACCAGAAACAAGCGTTGGGCCTCTACCCAATCCCCGCTATCCCCTGGCACCAGCCGCACCAGCAACTGCGCGGGGGCCATCGGGTCCAGCGCTTGCAGCCAGGCCTGGAACTGTTCCGTGCCCCAGGCCTGTTCCTGCGTGTACCGCGCCGGCGCCAGCCATGCCTGGCGCGGCAACGGCTGCCAGCGCCCGGGGTCGGCCTGCGCCGCAAACCGGGCCCAGTCGCGCTGATGCAGCCAGCGCCCGCGCAAGTGTTGTGGGTGCGCACCCGCCGGAGGCTGCGCCGTCCCCGGCCATGGATACAGCAGATACCCGCCCAGCCAAAGCTGAGCCGTGAAGCTGTCTATGTGCAGCGCCGCCAGCGCCTCGCGCCCCTCGGCCCGCGCCGAAATCGGCAGTTGATGGTCGTTCAGGTGCGCCAGCTTGCGGTCCAGCCGGTCATGGCAGCCCGGCCCAAGCCACTGCGCCGGGTTACGCCCGTCACCGTGCTGCGGGCCCAGGTACAGCTTGATGGCCAGCTCCAGGTGATGCACCCCGTCGCGGTCACGCAGCAGGATGTCCAGCTCGCCCAGGGTGTGCCCGCCGTCGCGGATCGGCAGGTTGGCCGCCAGCAGCTCCACCCCCGGAGCATGGCGCAACGCGAACTGCCACAGCCGCTCGTAGTACAACCCCAGGCGCCGGCTGGCGGCCTGTGCCAGCCAGGCCTGCAGGTCACGGCTGTCGTGGTCCAGCGCCAGCAGCCAGTCGCGCAGCAGCGCCGGTGCGGCCACCCAGTCGCTGCCGGCCAACGGGTGGCGTTGCGGCCAGGGCGTCACTGCGAGCATGGGGGGCGCAAGGATTACCCACGCCAGGTCCCGCACCGGGGGCTGGCGCAGGCGGTTGGGCAGGTCGCAAAGGTCGGTAAAGGGCATCATCCTGCGAGCATAGCCGCCCGCCCCGGCGCCTTGTGCAAAAAACTGCGGCGTTTGCCGCTGCCCGGCGCTTTCGCCCATAATCAACGCTTTGGCCAACCGGCCCATTCAACGCCGCAGTGCCCCGCAGGAGCCCCATGGAGCAATTTCGCAATATCGGTATCATCGGCCGCCTTGGCAGTTCGCAGGTGCTCGATACCATTCGCCGACTGAAAAAATTCCTGCTCGAGCGGCACCTGCACGTGATCCTCGAGGACACCATCGCCGACGTGCTGCCCGGCCACGGCCTGCAGACCTCTTCGCGCAAGCTGCTGGGCGAGGTGTGCGACATGGTCATCGTGGTCGGCGGCGACGGCAGCCTGCTGGGCGCCGCCCGCGCACTGGCGCGCCACAACATCCCGGTACTGGGCATCAACCGCGGCAGCCTGGGGTTTCTCACCGACATTCGCCCCGACGAGCTCGAGGTCAAGGTGGCCGAAGTGCTCGACGGCCACTACCTGGTGGAAAACCGCTTCCTGCTGCAGGCCGAAGTCCGCCGCCACGGCGAGGCCATCGGCCAGGGCGACGCGCTCAACGACGTGGTGCTGCACCCTGGCAAGTCCAACCGCATGATCGAGTTCGAGATCTACATCGACGGCCAGTTCGTGTGCAGCCAGAAGGCCGACGGCCTGATCGTCGCCACACCGACCGGCTCGACCGCCTACGCGCTGTCGGCCGGCGGACCGATCATGCACCCCAAGCTCGACGCCATCGTGATCGTGCCCATGTACCCGCACACGCTGTCGGGACGCCCGATCGTGGTCGATGGCAACAGCGAGCTGAAGATCGTGGTATCGCGTGACCTGCAGCTGTACCCGCAAGTCTCGTGCGATGGCCAGAACCATTTCACCTGTGCCCCCGGCGACACCATCACGGTGAACAAGAAGCCGCAGAAGCTGCGCCTGATCCACCCGCTGGACCACAACTACTACGAGGTCTGCCGGACCAAGCTCGGCTGGGGCAGCCGTCTGGGTGGTGGAGGCGACTGATGCTCGATCCCGCGCGCAGTTACGACCTGATCGGCGATGTCCATGGCTGTGCCCACACCCTGGAGCGTCTGCTCGACGCCATGGGGTACAAGCGTCAGGGCGGGGTGTGGCGACATGCGCAGCGTCAGGCGATCTTCCTTGGCGACATCATCGACCGCGGCCCGCGCATTCGCGAGGCCCTGCACATCGTGCACGACATGGTCGAAGCCGGTCAGGCCCACTGCATCATGGGCAACCACGAATTCAGCGCACTGGGCTGGACCACGCCGGCGCTGCCGGGCAGCGGCAAGCAGTTCGTGCGCGAGCACAACCCGCGCCATGCGCGGCTGATCGAAGAGACACTGACCCAGTTCGCCGACCACCCCCACGACTGGCACGACTTTCTCGGCTGGTTCTACGAGCTGCCGCTGTTCATCGATGCCGGACGCTTTCGCGTGGTACACGCCTGCTGGGACGCGCGTCTGATCGAGCCGCTGCGCCAGCAGCATCCGGACGGGCGCATCGACGAGCATTTCGTGCAGGCCTCGGCCGTGGCCGGCAGCTTTGCCCACACCGTGTGCAACCGGCTGCTGCGCGGCACCGACATGCGCCTGCCCGACGGCCTCACCCTGACCGGCGGCGACGGCCTGACCCGCGCATTCTTTCGCACCAAGTTCTGGGAGGAAGACCCGCAGACCTACGGCGATATCGTGTTCCAGCCCGATGCGCTGCCGGCCGAAGTGGCCAATGCTCCGCTCAGTCGCAGCCAGAAGAACGCGCTGCTGCGCTACGGTGACGACGAGCCGCTGCTGTTCGTCGGCCATTACTGGCGCAGCGGCCGGCCCGCACCCATCCGCGCCAACCTGGCGTGCCTGGACTACAGTGCGGTGCTCTACGGGAAGCTGGTGGCCTATCGGCTGGATGATGAAACCCGCATCGACCCGCACAAGTTCGTATGGGTGGATGTCGAACGGCCGGAGGCCAGTCAATGAGTGCGGCAATGGTGATGCGCCTGCCCCTGAGCGTCGACCTCAGCGGCTTTGTCGAGCTGCTCAAGCGCCTGCAGGTGCCGCACCGGGTCTCTGAGGAGGGCGAGGAGCAGGTACTGTGGACCGCCGACTACCTGGTGGAAGATGTTCGCCAGCTGTACCAGCGCTATCCGGAGGGCAATGCCGATGTGCAACTGCCGCCCCTGGCGCAGCCCCCGGCCCCACCGCGCCCGAGCCTGGCCGCGCAGGCGAAGGCCAGCAAGGCCACTGCAGCGGTGTTGCTGCTGTGCGTGGTGGTGGCGGCACTGACCGGCCTGGGCGACAACTTCGCCACCTTGAGCTGGCTGACCTTCCTGGATTTTCGCGTACAGGGCGACTACCTGTATTTCACCCCGTTGCTGACCAGCCTCGATGCAGGCCAGTGGTGGCGCTTGTTCAGCCCGATGCTGGTGCACTTCGGCATCCTGCACCTGGCCATGAACGGCCTGTGGTACTGGGAGCTGGGGCGGCGCATCGAGCTGCGTCAGGGCACCCTGGCCTTGCTGTCGCTGACCCTGCTGTTCAGCCTGGTGTCGAACGTGGCGCAGTTCGTGTTCGGCGGGCCCAGCCTGTTCGGCGGCTTGTCCGGGGTGCTGTACGGCCTGCTCGGGCACATCTGGCTGTACCAGTGGCTGGCGCCGAACCCGGTGTATCGCATGCCGCGTGGCGTGCTGGTGATGATGCTGGTATGGCTGCTGCTGTGCCTGTCGGGGTTGATCACCCTGCTCGGCTTCGGCGCGATCGCCAACGCCGCCCACGTGGGTGGGCTGTTGGTCGGCTGCCTCAGCGGGCTCTTGGGCGGGGCACTGGCCCGGCGTAAACTGTCAGCTTGATTTTTGGAGACGCTATGTCCACTTTTGCGCAAATGATCGAAAACATCACCCCGGAGATCTACGCCAGCCTGAAACTGGCCGTGGAAATCGGCAAATGGTCCGACGGGCGCAAGCTCACCGCCGAGCAGAAGGAGCTGTCGTTGCAGGCCGTGATCGCCTGGGAGATGCAGAACCTGCCCGAAGACCAGCGTACCGGCTACATGGGCCCGCAGGAATGCGCCTCCAAGTCCGCGCCGGTGCCCAACATCCTGTTCAAGTCGGACGCGATCCATTGATCGAACTCGGCCGTGGTTCCATCAGCAAGATGACGGCGCGCCTCGAGCAGCCGGTCGTGCAATACGCGTTTCGCCTGGGCGACGTCGAAGTGCCGGTCAACCCCCTGCTGGGCAAGACCGTGCGTCTCGAATACCTGGGCGCGATCCACTGTACTCACTGCGGGCGCAAGACCAAGACCAGCTTCAGCCAGGGTTACTGCTACCCGTGCATGACCAGGCTGGCGCAATGCGACACCTGCATCATGAGCCCCGAGCGCTGCCACTACGAGCACGGCACCTGCCGTGACCCGGCCTGGGGCGAGCAGTTCTGCATGACCGACCACGTGGTGTACCTGGCCAACTCGTCGGGTATCAAGGTCGGCATCACCCGCGCCACCCAGCTGCCCACGCGCTGGCTCGACCAGGGCGCCAGCCAGGCCCTGCCGATCGTGCGGGTGGCCACCCGGCAGCAGTCCGGGCTGGTCGAGGACCTGTTCCGCAGCCAGGTGGCCGACCGCACCAACTGGCGCGCACTGCTCAAGGGCAACGCCGAGGCGGTCGACCTGGTGGCCGTGCGCGAGCAGTTGTTCGACAGCTGCAGTGAAGGTTTCAAGGGCCTGCAGGACCGCTTCGGCCTGCAGGCGATCCAGCCGCTGACCGACGTCGAGCCGATTGAAATCAGCTACCCGGTAGAGGCGTACCCGAGCAAGATCGTGAGCTTCAACCTGGACAAGAACCCTGTCGCCGAAGGCACCCTGCTGGGGATCAAGGGCCAGTACCTGATTTTCGATACCGGCGTGATCAATATTCGCAAGTACACGGCCTACCAGCTGGCCGTGCATCAGTAAAAGGACCGCCACATGCGTACCGAACAGCCGCAAGTGATCTACCTCAAGGACTATCAGGCACCCGAGTACCTGATCGACGAGACGCACCTGACCTTCGAACTGTTCGAGGACCACAGCCTGGTCCACGCGCAGTTGGTCATGCGCCGCAACCCGGCGCGCGGTGCCGGCCTGCCGGCGCTGGTGCTCGACGGCCAGCAGCTGGAACTGCTCAGCGTGGCGCTGGACGACCAGCCGCTGGGCGCTGACGACTACCAGCTCGACGACAGCCACCTGACCCTGCAGCCCACTGCCGAGCGCTTCACCCTGGACACCAGCGTGAAGATCCACCCCGAGACCAACACCGCGCTCGAGGGCCTGTACAAGTCCGGCGGCATGTTCTGCACCCAGTGCGAGGCCGAGGGCTTTCGCAAGATCACCTACTACCTCGACCGCCCGGACGTGATGAGCACCTTCACCACCACGGTGATCGCCGAGCAGCATCGCTACCCGGTCCTGCTGTCCAACGGCAACCCCATCGGCAGCGGGCCGCAGCAGGACGGTCGGCACTGGGCCACCTGGGAAGACCCGTTCAAGAAACCGGCCTACCTGTTCGCACTGGTGGCCGGCGACCTGTGGTGCTTCGAAGACACCTTCACCCGCCAGTCGGGGCGCGACGTGACCCTGCGCATCTATGTCGAGCCGGAGAACATCGACAAGTGCCAGCACGCCATGGTCAGCCTGAAGAAGTCCATGCGCTGGGACGAAGAGGTGTATGGCCGCGAATACGACCTGGACATCTTCATGATCGTGGCGGTCAACGACTTCAACATGGGCGCCATGGAGAACAAGGGCCTCAACATCTTCAACTCCAGCTGCGTGCTGGCGCGTGCCGAGACCGCCACCGATGCCGCGCACCAGCGGGTCGAGGCGGTGGTGGCCCACGAGTACTTCCACAACTGGTCGGGCAACCGCGTGACCTGCCGCGACTGGTTCCAGCTGTCGCTCAAGGAAGGCTTCACGGTGTTCCGCGATTCCGAGTTCAGCGCCGACATGAACTCGCGCACGGTCAAGCGCATCGAGGACGTGGCCTACCTGCGTACCCACCAGTTCGCCGAAGACGCCGGCCCCATGGCCCACGCCGTGCGCCCGGACAGCTTCATCGAGATTTCCAACTTCTACACCCTGACCGTGTACGAGAAGGGCTCGGAAGTGGTGCGCATGGTGCACACGCTGCTGGGTGCCGAGGGCTTTCGCAAGGGCAGCGACCTGTACTTCGAACGCCATGACGGCCAGGCCGTGACCTGCGACGACTTCATCAAGGCCATGGAAGACGCCAACGGCGTCGACCTGACCCAGTTCAAGCGCTGGTACAGCCAGGCTGGTACGCCGCGCCTGAACGTCAGCGAGGCGTACGACGCCGCTGCCCAGACCTACAGCCTGACCTTCAGCCAGAGCTGCCCGGCAACCCCGGACAAGGTCGAGAAGCAGCCATTCGTGATCCCGGTCGAACTGGGCCTGCTCGATGCCCAGGGCAACGACATTGCCCTGCGCCTGCAAGGCGAAACGCAGGCGGGCGCGACCACGCGGGTGCTGTCGGTGACCGAGGCCGAGCAGACATTCACCTTCGTCGACGTGGCCGCCAGGCCGTTGCCGTCGCTGCTGCGCGGCTTCAGTGCGCCGGTCAAGCTGAGCTTCCCGTACGACCGCGACCAACTCATGTTCCTGATGCAGCACGACAGCGATGGCTTCAATCGCTGGGAAGCCGGCCAGCAACTGTCGGTTCAGGTCTTGCAGGAACTGATCGCGCAGCATCAGCGCGGTGAAGCCCTGGTGCTCGATCAGCGCCTGGTCACTGCCCTGGGCAGCGTGCTGGCCAACGAGGCACTCGACCAGGCCATGGTCGCCGAAATGCTCTCGCTGCCGAGTGAGGCCTACCTCACCGAAATCAGCGAAGTGGCCGATGTGGACGCGATTCACGCGGCCCGCGACTTTGCCCGCCAGCAACTGGCCGAGCAACTGTTCGACGGGCTGTGGGCGCGCTACCAGGCCAACCGTGCGGTCTCGCGCGAAACCGCCTATGTGGCCGAGGCCGAGCACTTTGCCCGGCGCAGCCTGCAGAACATCGCGCTGTCGTACCTGATGCTCACGGGCCGGGCGCAGGTGCTGGAGGCGACGCTCGAGCAGTTCGAGGCGTGCGACAACATGACCGAACGCCTGACCGCACTGGCCGTGCTGGTCAATTCGCCGTTCCAGGACGAGCGCGCCAGGGCCCTGCAAAGCTTTGCCGAGCACTTCAAGGACAACCCGCTGGTGATGGACCAGTGGTTCAGCGTGCAGGCGGGTAGCCCGTTGCCGGGCGGCCTGGCGCGAGTGCGGGCGTTGATGGAGCACCCGGCGTTCACCCTGAAGAACCCGAACAAGGTGCGCGCGTTGATCGGTGCGTTCGCCGGGCAGAACCTGGTCAACTTCCATGCGGCCGATGGCTCGGGTTATCGCTTCCTGGCGGACCTGGTGATCGAACTGAACGGCTTCAACCCGCAGATCGCCTCGCGCCAGCTGGCGCCGCTGACCCGCTGGCGCAAGTACGATGCCGCGCGCCAGGCGCTGATGAAGGCCGAGCTGGAGCGCATCCGCGGCTCGGGCGGGCTGTCCAGCGATGTGTTCGAGGTGGTGAGCAAGAGCCTGGCCTGAGGTTGAGGGCAGGTTGAACAGGGGGCTGGCCTTTTCGGGGCAGCCCCTTTTTTTATGATGAAGGTGCGGGCGGAAAACGCGACATCCACGATCCAGAGGCCGCGCTTAACAAAACATAACGCGTTGTACGTTGTCATCCATTTCCAAAGCCTGCTAGCTTGAGGCCAGCATTCGCGGGGCTCTAGATTGCCGCTTCCAGCCCCGCCAGTAGCACCGAATAACAATAATGTGGGAGAGGACTATGAATGTATTCACGGCCAGCGTCTTGCTGAGCCTGGGCCTGGGGCTGTTCGCCGCAACCGCCGGGGCTGCCGATGACGGCCCGACACCGCAGACGGTGTATTCACAGACCTCGAACAAGGCCTCCCACAGCCTGCTGATCGACATCGCCAAGGCCGGGCCGCGCCTGGTGGCGGTGGGCGAACGCGGGCATATCCTCTTCTCCGACGACCAGGGGCAGAGCTGGACCCAGGCCCGCGTCCCCAGCCGCCAACTGCTCACTGCCGTGTACTTCGCCGATGCCAAGCACGGCTGGGCGGTGGGCCATGATGCGCAGATCCTCGCCAG
The DNA here is from genome assembly GCF_052850635.1 of Pseudomonas sp. 1176_21. Taxonomy (NCBI): domain Bacteria; kingdom Pseudomonadati; phylum Pseudomonadota; class Gammaproteobacteria; order Pseudomonadales; family Pseudomonadaceae; genus Pseudomonas; species Pseudomonas sp. 1176_21. The sequence goes on along the minus strand of NZ_VXCV01000006.1, from coordinate 343,025 downwards.
CAGCGACGGCGGCGCCACCTGGAGCAAACAGTTCGAAGACCCGTCCCGCGAATCCCCGCTGCTGGATGTCTGGTTCCAGGACACCCGGCACGGGCTGGCCGTGGGGGCCTATGGCAGCCTGTTCGAAACCACCGACGGCGGCGCGCACTGGCAGGACGTCGCAGAGCGCCTCGACAACCCCGATCAGTACCACCTCAATGGCATCGCTGCCGTGAAGGACGCGGGCCTGTTCATCGTGGGCGAGCAGGGCAGCATGTTCCGCTCCCGCGATGCCGGGCAGACCTGGGAACACCTCGACGGCCCCTACGAGGGCTCGCTGTTCGGAGCCATCGGTACCGCCCGCGCCGATACCCTGCTGGTCTACGGCCTGCGCGGCAACCTGTACCGCTCCAGCGATTTCGGCAGCACCTGGCAGGCCATCGCGCTCCAGGGCGAGCGCGGCGCGCTCGAATTCGGCCTGGCAAGCGCTACGCTACTCGAAGACGGCAGCCTGGTGCTGGTGGGCAACGGCGGCAGCGTGTTGCGCAGCACCGATGACGGCCAGAGCTTCAGCGTGTTCAACCGGCCCGACCGTATCGCCCTTTCGGGCGTGAGCGGCCAGGCCGATGGGCAGCTGATCCTGGTCGGCCAGGGCGGGGCACGCCTGGCTACCGCCACCGGCGCCGCGAGGGCGCAACCATGAGCAGTCAGGAGTCGTTCAACATGCAGCACAACCAGGACAAGGCGAGCCTGCTCGAGCGCCTGATATTCAACAACCGCCCGGCGGTGATCGGCATCTGTGTGCTGGTGAGCCTGTTCCTGTTCTGGCAGGCCATGCTGATTCGCCCGTCCACCAGCTTCGAGAAGATGATTCCGCTGGAGCATCCGTTCATCCAGAACATGATCGAGCACCGCAACGACCTGGCCAACCTGGGCAATACCGTGCGGATCTCGGTGGAGGCCAAGGACGGTGACATCTTCAGCAAGGCGTACATGGAGACCCTGCGCCAGATCCACGACGAGGTGTTCTACATTCCTGGCGTCGATCGTTCGGCGCTCAAGTCGCTGTGGAGCCCCAGCGTGCGCTGGACCGAGGTGACCGAGGAGGGCTTCGCCGGTGGCGAGGTGATCCCGCAGACCTACGACGGTTCGCCCGACAGCCTGGAGCAACTGCGCAACAACGTGCTCAAGTCCGGTCAGGTCGGCCGGCTGGTGGCCAACAACTTCAAGTCGAGCATCGTCGATGTGCCGCTGCTCGAATCCTACCCCGACCCCAACGACCCGGGGCGCCAGATCAAGCTCGACTACCAGGCGTTCTCGCACCAGCTCGAAGACCTGATCCGCAACAAGTTCGAGGCGCAGAACCCCAACGTCAAGATCCACATCGTGGGCTTTGCCAAGAAGGTCGGCGACCTGATCGACGGCCTGATGATGGTGGTGATGTTCTTCGGCATCGCCCTGGTGATCACCTGGGTGCTGCTGTACTGGTTCACCTGGTGCATCCGCAGCACCATTGCCGTGCTCATCACCACCCTGGTGGCGGTGGTGTGGCAACTGGGGCTGATGCACGCGGTGGGCTTCGGGCTCGACCCGTATTCGATGCTGGTGCCGTTCCTGATCTTCGCCATCGGCATCTCCCACGGGGTGCAGAAGATCAACGGCATCGCCTTGCAGTCCAGCGAGGCCGAGAACGCGCTGACTGCGGCGCGGCGTACCTTCCGCCAGCTGTTCCTGCCGGGCATGATCGCCATCCTGGCCGATGCGGTGGGCTTCATCACCTTGCTGATCATCGACATCGGGGTCATCCGTGAACTGGCCATCGGTGCCTCGATCGGCGTGGCGGTGATCGTGTTCACCAACCTGATCCTGCTGCCGGTGGCGATCTCCTATGTGGGCATCAGCAAGAAGGCCATCGAACGCAGCAAGAAGGATGCGACCCGCGAGCATCCGTTCTGGCGCCTGCTGTCCAGCTTCGCCAGCCCCAAGGTGGCGCCGGTGTCGGTGCTGCTGGCGCTGGCGATGTTCGGTGGCGGCCTGTGGTACAGCCAGAACCTGAAGATCGGCGACCTCGACCAGGGTGCGCCGGAGCTGCGTCCGGATTCGCGCTACAACAAGGACAACGCCTTCATCATCGACAACTACTCCACCAGCTCCGACGTGCTGGTGGTGATGGTCAAGACCCCGACCGAAGGCTGCTCGGTGTACAAGACCATGGCGCCGGTCGACGAGCTGATGTGGAAGATGGAGAACACCCCCGGGGTGCAGTCGGCGATCTCGCTGGTGACCGTGTCCAAGCAGATGATCAAGGGCATGAACGAGGGCAACCTGAAATGGGAGAGCCTGTCGCGCAACCCGGACATCCTCAACACCTCGGTGTCGCGTGCCGAGGGCCTGTACAACGCCGACTGTTCGCTGGCGCCGGTGCTGGTGTTCCTCAACGACCACAAGGCCGAGACCCTCGACCGCGTGGTGGATGCGGTCAAGGCGTTCGCTGCCGAGCATGACCAGGAGGGCCTAGAGTTCCTGCTGGCGGCGGGCAACGCGGGGATCGAGGCGGCCACCAACGAGGTGATCCGGTCGGCCGAGCTGACCATCCTGATCCTGGTGTACCTGTGCGTGGCGGTGATGTGCATGATCACCTTCCGCTCGTTTGCTGCCACCCTGTGCATCGTGCTGCCGCTGGTGCTGACCTCGGTGCTGGGCAACGCGCTGATGGCGTTCATGGGCATCGGCGTCAAGGTCGCGACGTTGCCGGTGGTGGCGCTGGGCGTGGGCATCGGCGTGGACTACGGGATCTACATCTACAGCCGCCTGGAGAGCTTCCTGCGCGCCGGCCTGCCGTTGCAGGAGGCCTACTACCAGACGCTGCGCTCCACCGGCAAGGCGGTGCTGTTCACCGGGTTGTGCCTGGCGATCGGGGTGTGCACCTGGATTTTCTCGGCTATCAAGTTCCAGGCCGACATGGGCCTGATGCTGACCTTCATGCTGCTGTGGAACATGTTCGGCGCGCTGTGGCTGTTGCCGGCGCTGGCACGCTTCCTGATCAAGCCGGAGAAGATGGCGGGCACCCAGAGCAAGTCGATTTTCGCGCACTGACACACTGCGTCGTTTTCATCGCGGGTCAAGCCCGCTCCCACAATGACTACCGCGGTCCTTGTGGGAGCGGGCTTGACCCGCGATGCTTTTAAGGTTGGGGTATCATGCGTGTTTAATCAGGGATACCCCCCCATGACCACCCTTGCCCAAGCCCTTGAATCCTGCGACATGCTGTTGATCGATGGCCTGCACGCATTCGACTTCATCTTCGACGATACGGGCCTGCGCATCGAATTGATGGACGGCCGTGCGTTGAAGAAATGGCAGTTCAGCCCCGAGCAGATCGGCAACGCGACGCTTGCCGGCGAGCACTGGCAGCTCAGCGACGACACGGGCGAGCATCAACTAGTCTGCATGAGTGCCTTGCGCGCTTCTGAAGAGGACGACGATGAAACGCCAGCTGATGTCCCTGCTGACCGCTAGTGCCATGGCGCTGACGCTCAACGCCCACGGCCATGAACTGCTGGTGGGCACCCATGACGGGGTCTACCGCTACCGCTTCGACAGCCAGCGCGGCCAGCTCGACCCCACGCCCCTGCAAGTGCTCAGAAGCAGCAACCCGTCCTGGCTGACGCTGTCGCCGGACCGGCGCAACGTGTTCGCGGTCAACGAGAACGGTGACGGCCAGGGCCAGGTCAGCAGCTTTGCCCGGGCGCATGACAGCGGTGAACTGAGCCTGTCGAGCCAGGTGTCCAGCGACGGTGACGAACCGACCCACTCGAGCCTGAGCCTGGATGGGCGTTATCTGTTCGTGGCCAACTACGGCGTCAAGCCTGAGCCGGGCGGCAGCCTCAGCGTGTTGCCGGTCGCTGCCGATGGCCGTTTGTCGGCGTCGGTGCAGCAGGTGCGCCATGTGGCCAGCGGGGTGAACCCCGAGCGCCAGGCCGGGCCGCATGTGCATTCGGTGGTGCCGTCCCCGGACGGGCGATACCTGTTTGCCAGCGACCTTGGCGCCGACCAGGTGATCGGCTACCGCTACCAGCCCCAGACCCCGACCCGGCCACTGGGCGCGGCAACCCCGGTCGTTCTGCCGCCGGGCAGCGGGCCGCGTCACCTGGCGTTCGGTCCAAACGGCAAGCACGCCTACCTGACCCTGGAGATGAGTGCACAGCTGGTGGTGTTCGACTACCACGACGGCACGCTGAGCCAGCGCCAGATCCTGCCGTTGACCGAACAGGCCGATGCCGCGGCCAAGGCGGCCAGCGCGGTGCATGTGTCCGCCGACGGGCGCTTCGTGTACGTGAGCAACCGCGGCACCCGCAACGAACTGATCGTGTTCGCCATCGACCGTCAGGATGGCAGCCTGCGCCAGGTGCAGCGCCGTTCGGTGGAGGGTGATCACCCGCGCGAGTTCACCCTGGACCCGACCGGGGGCTACGTGCTGGTCGGCAACCAGCAGAGCAACCAGATCGTGGTGATCCGGCGCGATGCGCAGACCGGCCTGCTGGGCGAGGTGGTGCAGACGCTGGCACTGCAATCGCCTTCGGACCTCAAGTTCGTCGACTGAACTATCAATCGCCTTGATATTCGCTACTGGCGCAATGAATTTTTCAGTGCGCCGGCAGCGGCGTAGGTTTGAACCACGGCCCAACCGGCCACTTCAACCTGACGCTTTCGAGGGCATTGCCATGAACTTCAATCTTTTTTCGGTTATCGCGGCTTCGGCCATTTCTGCCTCCGTGGTGCTGCCTGCCGGCGCCCAGGTCGAGATCCGCGAGAAAAAATCCTCCACCCCGAGCTACACCCAGAAGTACCTGCAGCAAAGCGCGAATTTCTATGCGGCGCTGGATCACAAGGTCCAGCACTGATCGTTTCCGGTGCTGACCTTGTAGCGTCAGTACCGGCCCCTTCGCTGGTCAGCGTGCCATGATCGCCTTGAACAGCGCCGACTCCAGCCACCCCTGCAGCCACACGCGCAAGCGCGGGTAGGGCGCTGTGGCAAACCAGTCAGGCTCGACCCCGGCAAACTGGCGAACGAATGGCATCAGCGCCACGTCCGCAATGCTCGGGTGCGCCGCCACCAGGTAGGCCTGCCGCTCGAGGCGCTGTTCCAGGTCCAGCAGTACCGCCTCGGCCAGCGCACGATACGTCTCGCGCGACTGCTCCGGGTAACGCTCGGCATACTTGTAGTGATTGAGCTGCTGCTTGAACAGCGTGTCATTGCGCTCGATTAGTTGCGTGGCCTGCTGCGCTGCGTTCGGGTCGTCCCGCAGCGCCCAGTTTTGCGGATCATGCCGGGCCAGCGCCCAGTGCATGATCTGCAGGCTTTCCTCCAGTACCTCACCGTCCACGCTCAACACCGGCACCGTGCCCTTGGGCGACAGCGCCAGCATGTCGGCCGGCTTGGCTTTCAGGCTCACTTCGCAGATCTGCACCGGGCAACCGGCGTAGCGCAAGGCCATGCGCGCACGCATCGCGTAGGGGCAGCGGCGGAACGAATACAGGATCATCCGCTGACCTCCACCGTGCTCAACCCATTGCCCTGGCGCCGCACCTGGATCTGCACCGGGATCCGCTCATGCATTTCCTGCACGTGGGAGATCACCGCCACCTTGCGGCCCTGGGCCTGCAGGCCGTCCAGCGCGTCCATGGCCAGTTGCAGCGACTCCGGGTCGAGGCTGCCGAAGCCTTCGTCGATGAACAGCGACTCGATGCGCAAGGTGCTCGAGGCCATCGAGGCCAGGCCCAGCGCCAGTGCCAGCGACACCAGGAAGGTCTCGCCGCCGGACAGCGAGTGCACCGAACGCAGTTCGTCGCCCATCTCGGTATCCAGTACCAGCAGCCCCAGCGCGCTGCCGCCACGCTTGAGCCGGTAGCGCCGCGCCAGCTGGCGCAACTGGGCGTTGGCGTGGTGCACCAACAGATCGAGGTTGTAGCCCTGGGCGATCTTGCGGAACACGTCGCCGGTGGCCGAGCCGATCAGCGCGTTCAGGCGTGCCCAGCGCTGCCATTGGGCATAGGCCTGGGCGATGCGCTCGGCCAGGGCCTGGTTGGCCAGTTGCCGGCGCTGGTCGTCGGCCTGCTCGGCGCGCAGTTCGGCGCACTGCTGTTCGCTGATCACCAGGTGTTGCTGCAGCTCGCTCAGCGCCTGCTCCAGCTGCTCGGCGGGTACCTCGCCGCTGGCCTGGGCCTGATGCTGCTGCAGGCGCTGTTCGCGCTCTGCGACGAGCACGCCGGCCTGCTCGATGGCCTTTTCTGCCTGTTGCAGGCGCTGGCGCAGTTGACTGACCTGCTCGTCATCCACCGCCAGCAGCTGGTCCAGCCCGGCATCGTCGAGTTCCGGGTGACCCTGGCGCCATTGCCCGATGGCGTGGTCGAGTTGCTGGCTTTCCTGCTCCAGGGCGCCCAGACGCTGTTCGTCTGCCTTGAGTTCGGCAGCCCGCTCGATGGCCTGGGCCTGGGCCTGCTGCAACTGCTGGCCGGTCGTTGCCTGCGCGCTGCGCGCTGCCTCCACCTGCTGTTCCAGGTGCTGCTGCCAGTGCTCGGCACCGGCATGCTCGCCAATCAGCGCGGTCAGGGCGTCGCGGGCCTGTTGCTGCTGGGTGCGCAGTGCATCGACCTGCTGCTGCACGGCCTGATGGCTGAGTTCGAGCGCCTGTTGCTGCACCTGGGTCTTTTCAAGCTGCTGCTGACGCTCGGCGTGCTCCTGCTGCTCGTCCTTTTGCCGGTCCAGCAGCTCCAGGCGCTGGGCCAGTTGCTGGTCCAGTTGCAGGAAGGTCGCGGCGGGCTCCTGGCGCAAGGCGTCGAGAATGTCGCCTGGCAGCAGCGTGGCGAAGCCGGCCAGCGCCTGCTCCAGGTGTTCGTCGTCGGCCTGCAGCGCATGCTGTTGCTGGCTGAGGTGCTGCGCGGCCTGCTGGTTCGCCTCGACGCTCGCCTGCACCTGCTGCTGCACACGGGCGGCGTCTTTCTGCAGGGTCAGCAGGGTAGCGAGGCGTTGCTCGTCGCGGGCGATGTCGTCGTTCAGGCGGCGTAGCTGATGCTCCAGCCAGGCCGAGCGCTCGCCCACATCCTGTGCCGAGAGTTGCGCATACAGCGCGTGCGCCTCCAGGCCAGGAGCCAGTGCCTGCTGCTGGACGGCCAGTTGTTCCTGCTGGTGCAGGTACTCCTTGATCTGGCCATTCACGCCGCCCAGGGTGCTGCGCAGTTCGTCGAGCTTGAGCTTGAGCGCCTCCACCGCCTGCAGGGCGCCGGCCTCTTCAGTCTGGTCGTGCCGGCCGAGGCTTTGCAGCAGGGCTTCGGGCTGGTGATAGGGGTGCTCCTGGCTGCCACACACCGGGCAGGGCTGGTCGTCCTGCAACTGCGCGCGCAGTTCCTCGACGCTGGCGCTGCGGGCCAGGCGCTGACGTTCGAGCACCTGGCGGGTGACCTGCAGGGCCTGTTCGGCGGCGGTCAGCTCGGTCTTGCCCTGCAGGCCTTCGGCGATCAGGCCTTCACGCTGTTGCTGGGCTGCCTGCTGGCGCTCGCGCAGGGCCTGGGCGCGTTGCGTCAGCTCCTGCTGGCTGGCCCACAGGCGGGACAGCTCTTCGACGGCGCGCTGCTGCTTGCGGTTGTCCTGCAGCAGGGTGCCGAGCAGGTCGATCTGTTCGGCCAGCGCCTCGGGCTCGGCGCCGGCCTCGTGGTAGAGCAGGGCCAGGCTTTCACGGTGTGCCTGCAACTGGCGTGCGCACTCATCGGCGCGCTGCTGCAGGCCGGGCAGCTCCTCGCGGCCCTGGCTGAGGCGGTTGCCGACCAGCATCAGTTGCTGCAACTGGGCGCGGTAGGCGTTCCAGGCATCACCGATGCTGGCCAGGTGAGCGCTCTGGCTCAACTGCTCGTCGACCTGGGCCAGGCGCTGGTGGGTGAGCTGCTGGCGCTCGATCAGCGCCTGGATCTGCTGCTGGCCTTGGCGACTGGCTTGTTCGGCGTGCTGACATTGAACGTTGCGCTGGTCAAGTTCCTGCTCCAGGCGCGCCAGCGTCTGCTGCTCGGCGAAGGCCTGGCGCAGCAGCGGCGCGCACTCGGTCTGCCGGGCCAGGGCCGTGGCCAGGTGCTCACCGGCGGCTTGCTGCGCCTGTTCAAGCTGCTGCAGGCGTTGCTGCAACGCGGCCTGCTGCTGGCGTTGCTGCTGGATGCTCGCTGCCAGTGGGCTGAGCTGGCTGGCCAGCTCCCGCTGGCGGGCGAACTGATGGCGCTGCGGGGCGAGTTGTTCGAGGCGGCTCAGGTTCAGGCGTTCGCCCTGCAACTGCGTCCACTGTTGCTGCGCGCTGTGCAACTGCTCGCTGGCGGCGGCCTGCTGGTCCTGCAACTGCTTGAGTTCGGCGAACCAGCTGCGCTGCTGTTCGAGCAGGCGCAGGCGGGCCTGTTCGGCCTTGAGCTGGCGCTGCGCCTCGGCGAGGCGCTGGTCGAGCTCGGCGCGTGCCTCCTCGGCCATCGGCATCACGCCCTGGGCCTGGTCGGTGAGCGCCTTGTGCGCCTCTTCGGCCTCCTTGCTCTTGCTGTAGGCGCGCCGGCCCAGCTGGCTGTAGATGGCGGTGTTGGTGAGCTTTTCGAGCAGTTCGCTGCGTTCCTTGTCGTCGGCCTTGAGGAACGCGCTGAATTCGCTCTGCGCCAGCATCACGGCGCGGGTGAACTGTTCGAAGTTCAGGCCCAGGCGGGCCTCGATCATCTGCTCGTATTCGCGCTTGCTCTGGTTGCTCAGCAACTGGTTGCTGTCCAGGTCGTGCAGGCTCTGGCGGCTGCCCTGCAACTTGCCGGTGGGTTTGTCACGGGCGCGGTTGGCTTCCCAGCGCGCGCGGTAATGGCGCCCGTCGATGCCGACGAAGTCGACTTCGGCAAAGCCGCTGCCGGTGCCGCGGCGCAGCAGGGTGCGCGGGTCGCTGGTGAGTATTTCGCTGTCGACCTCGGGCAGCTTGGTCTCGCGGCCGATGTTGTTCAGCCGCGGCACCGCGCCGAACAGCGCCAGGCACAAGGCGTCGAGCAGGGTGCTCTTGCCGGCCCCGGTCGGCCCGGTGATGGCGAACAGGCCGGCGCTGGCCAGCGGCTCGCAGGTGAAGTCGATCTTGAACGGGCCGGCCAGGGAGGCGAGGTTCTTCAGGCGAATGGCAAGAATCTTCATGGCTGTTCCTCCTCCTGCTGCACGTCCTGCAACAGCAGGGCGAAGTCGGCCAGGGTCTGTTCGTCGACGCCGGTGCCGTAGGCCTGTTCCCAGGCACGGCTGAACAGGTCGTGGGGGCTGAGCTGGCCCAGCTCGATCAGGCGGGTGTCGTCCTCGCCGTCGCTGGCGCCGGTGCCGGCGTATTCGGCGGCGATGCGTACCAGGCGCACGGCCTTGCCTTGCAGGCAGGCTTCGAGCTGCTGGCGCAGGTCGGGCTGCGGTTCGTCCAGGCGCACCCGCACCTCCAGCCAGGGCTGGCGCTGCGGGTCGTCGAGCAGGTCGACCTGGGGCAGTTGCCCGAGTTGTTCGAGAATCTCCACCAGCGGCGCCGGGCCCAGGCGTTGCAGGGGCACGGCACGCGGTATCAGGCGCGGTTCGACACTGGTCAGGGTGGCGCCGTCGAGTTCGACTTCGAGGATCTGGTGCTGATAGCCGATTTCGGAGAACGACAGCGGAATCGGCGAGCCGCTGTAGCGGATGCGGTCTTCGCGGTTGACCTTCTGCGGCTTGTGCAGGTGGCCCAGGGCAACGTAGCTGATCTGGCTGCCGAACAGGCTGGCGGGCAGGGCCTCGGCATTGCCGATGATCAGGCTGCGCTCGGAGTCTTCTGATACCGAGCCGCCGGCCATGTGTGCGTGGCTCACGGCGATCAGCGCCTGGCCAGGCTTGCGTTGCTTGAGGGCGGCCTCGATCAGCCATTCGTGCACCTGGCCGATGCCGCGCAGGTAGTCGTCACCCAGGTGCGCACCGGTGACTTCGGCCGGGCGCAGGAAGGGCAGGGCCAGGCACCAGGCGGTCACCTTGCCCTTGGCGTTGGTCAGCGGCACCAGCAGGCGCTCGCTGTCGAGCTGGCCGTCGTCGAGCCAGTGCACGCGACCCAGGGCGTAGGTCCTGAGACGGCGCATCAGCGGTGCGGGCAATTCGATGCGCGAGCCGGAGTCGTGGTTGCCGGCGATCATCACGATGTTCAGCCTGGGCTGCTGTTCGTGGGCCTGGACGATGAAGTCGTAGAGGCGCTCCTGGGCTTTGACCGGCGGGTTGACGGTGTCGAAGATGTCGCCGGCAATCAGCAGCGCGTCAGGCTGGCGCAGCTTGAGCTGGCCGAGCAGCCAGTCGAGAAAGCAGGCATGTTCGAAGTCGCGCTCCTGGCCATGCAGGGTTTGCCCCAGGTGCCAGTCGGAGGTGTGAAACAGACGCATTGGAAGTCCCGTGAAGGTCGAGCCGGTAGCCGGCTATGGTAACGCGGGTGGCAGGTTTTGGGGGCTGCGATAGCCCCTGCGCAGGCGCCGCGTTATTTGGGATAGAGCGGCGGCAGGCTGCCGTTCTCGGCGGCGCTCGGCTGCGCCTGCTCGGCTGCGGGAATGGTGCCGATCGCCCGCCACAGTTCATCGCCCTGCCAGTATTGCCCGCTCTCGCTGTACAGCGCGCCGTTGAGCCCGTCCAGCGCATCCGACAGCGGCACGAAGCGCGCCGCCATCTCGGCCAGGGTCTCGGGCTGCTGGCGGGCCCAGGCATCCAGCGCCTGGCGGGTGGCCTGCGGGTCGTTGGCCTGACAGGCACGCTTGAGGTCGTCGAGCAGGGTGCGCGGGCTCGGCCCGCTCTGCGCCGCACGCATTACCGCCGGCTGCGAGCGTGCGCGCCACCACAGGGCGAAGCCGAGCAGGGTGGTCAGGGCCAGCAGCAGCGTGCTCAGTTGCCACGGCCATAGCGGCCGGTTCTCGAGGTTGACGACGCTGGCCGGGGTGTCTGCCGTGAGGGCGGGGTTGTCTTCGATCTTCAACCCGCGCGCCGGCAGGCTGGTGCGCTCCACGTGCTGTTCGCGGGTGTTCCACCACACCACCTCGAGGCTCGGCAGTTCCAGTGCGCCACTGTGGGTCGGCACCAGCGCCTCGCGTTCCTCGCGCAGGCCTACCAGCCCGCGTTCGCTGACCTCTTCACGCAGTTGCGGCTGATCCGGGTAACGGCGCAGGCCGTTGACTTCGGTGGCGGGCAGCGGTGGCAGTTGCGCACTGGACAGCCCGTCGGCGCTGAGGATCACGCTGCGCGTCAGCGAGTCGCCGATCTGGGTCGGGGTCTGCGCCGGGTCCGGGCTCCAGCGTTCCTCAAGGCTCAGGCTGCGTGCCGGCAGCCACGGCTGGTCGGCGGGGTACTCGGCCGGTATCGGCAGCACCTGCAAGGGCAGCGGCGTGGAACTGACCCGTACCTGCTTGCCACGTGCCGCGCCGCTGTCGCCCTGGGCCGGCTCGTCGGCGCTGGTGGCGCTGAAGGTCAGGGCGGGTATGCTCAGTGCGCCGCTTTGCTGGGGGAAGATCGCGTAGCGCATCTCGATCACGCCAAAGCGCACGCCGTTGATCAGTTTTTCATAGGTGCGCGACTCGCCCAGCGGTTCGACCCGGGCATTGGCGATCACCAGCGGGCTGAGGCTGCTGTCATCGTAAAGCGACACCGAGTGGTAGATGCGCAGGGTCAGTACGGCCTGGGCCTGCACGTACACGCTGTCTGCGTCCAGGCTGGCATCGATGCTCACCGGCGCCTGGCTGATGTCGCTGGCCGCCTCGGCCGGCAGTACCTGCAACGTCACCGGCTGGCTCTGCGCCTCGCCCAGGTGCAGCACCGGCACCTGGACCGTGCCGCTCTGGCGCGGGCGCAGGGTGATGATCCAGCGGGTATTGGCCTGGGTCTGGCCGTCGAGGCTCTTGAGGCTGTTGACCTGGCGCGTGTCGCGCACTTCGAAGTCGGCCTGCAGCGGGGTCAGGTCGGGCTTGCCGAACTGGGTCACGTCTTCGATTTCCAGGGTCAGCTCCAGGGTTTCGCCCGCGATCAGGCGGCTGCGGTCGACGCTGGCGAGCAGCGTCGCCGCCTGCACCTGCAGGGCGAACAAGAAGCTGAAAACCAGGGCGCAGACGCGGATCATTTGGGGCTTTCCTGATGCAGTTGCTGTTCGTACCAGAACTTGCGGCGCAACAGCTCGGACGGGTTGTCCGGGATCTGGCGCAGCCATTGTTCCAGGGCCTGGCGCTGCTCGGCATCCAGGCTGCTGTCGACGGGGCGCTGCGGTGGCCGGGTGGTGTCTTCGTCCGGCGGCTCGCTGGCGTTGTGCGCGTGCTCTGGCGCGGTGGCGGTGTCTTCGCCGGCGCCGGCCTTGGCATCGCCCTGGCTGCTGTCGCTGCTGTTCGATTGCTGGCCGTTGCTGGCCGAATCGGTCGGCAGGTCGGGCCGGCCCTGAGGCGGGTCTTCGGTGGCCGGCGGTTGCTGGGGCTGTTCGGGCTGGCGGCGCAGCAGTTGCTCGACCAGATCCTTGTTGGCCTGGGCCGCTTCCAGCTCGGGCTCCAGCTCCAGGGCCTGCTCCCAGGCATCCACGGCCGCCTCCAGTTCGCCGCTGCGGGCCAGGGCATTGCCGCGATTGTAATGGGCGCTGGCGCTGCTGGCCCGTGCGAATTCACGGGCGGCGCCAGCATAGTCGCCAGCCTGGTACAGCGCCATGCCTTTCCATTGCGGGTCTTCGAAGTGGCGGGCGGCCTCGGCCGGACGCTGCTGTTCGAGCAGGCGCTGGCCCTGCTGGTCGGGACGCAGCCACAGGTCGTTGAAGGTGAAGGCGTAGCTCGGTTGCGGCAGCAGGCCGAGCAGCAGCGGCAGGCAGAACAGCCAGCCACGCCGGCCAGCGCACGCGGCCAGCAGCAGTAGCGGGATCAGCAGCCAGTAGCCCTGGTCGGCCCAGCTGTCCAGTTGCAGGGTCTGGCCGTCGGCGCGCAGCGCCTGGGGATTGTCGAACAGGCCCAGGCCGCGCAGGTCGAGGTCGTCGATGCGCGCCTTGCGGTAACGCCCGCCGGTACTGTTGATGAAGGCCTTGAGCTCGGCGCTGTCCAGGCGCGGAACCAGGATTGCCCCGTCCACGTCCTTGAGGTATTCGCCGTTGGTCTGCCTGACCGGCGCGCCTTCGGGGGTGCCCACGCCCAGCATCAGCAGCTTGGGACCATGACGCCCCAGTGCCTGGGTGATGCCCTGACGTTCCTGCGGGCTGAGCGAGGAGCCGATCAGCAGCAGGCGCCCCTGGCCCAGCGCGCCCTGGGCCAGCAGTGCCAGCGCCTTGCGTACCGCCAGGTCGGCGCGCTGACCAGGTTGCGGCATGATGGCGGGGTCCAGGGCGTCGAGCAGGTTGCGGCTGGTGGCCAGGTCGTCGGACAGTGGCACCAGGGTGTGTGCGCTGCCGGCATACACGATGATCGCGGTCTGGCTGTCGCGGCGGTGTTCGAGCAGGTCGAGCAGCTTGCGTCTGGCCTGCTGCAGGCGGTTGGGCGGGGTGTCGTCGGCGAGCATCTGCGGGGTCAGTTCGAGCATGACCACCAGCGGGTCGGCGGCGCGCTGGCGGGTCTCTTCCAGGCGCTCCCAGCTGGGGCCGACCAGGGCCAGCACGGCCAGCAGCCAGGCCAGGCCCAGGGCGATCCACGGCAGCTTGCTGTCGCGGCCATTGCCGCCGCCCAGCAGCACGGCATGGAACGCCGCGGGCAGGATCATCTGCCAGCGTCCGGCGCGCTTTTGCCGGTGCCACAGCTTCCACAGCAGCCAGCCGAGCAGCGGCAGCAGCAACAGCCAGGCCGGGCGCAACCATTGGGGCCAGAGCTCGATCATCGACGCCTCCGCAGGCGCAGGCGCTTGAGGCGCTCGCGCCATTCGGGATGCGGCTGCAGAAAGTGCGGCCGGCGCAGCAGGCGTTGCAGCAGGTTGTCGGGCCAGCGATCGCGCACCACCAGCAGTACGCTCAGGCCCAGCGCCAGGGCCAGCGGCCAGCTGTACAGGGCATGCGCGGTACGCGCCTGGGTCGGTTGCTGGGCTACCGGCTCGAGGCGGTCGAGGGTCTGGCCGATGGCGTTGAGTTCGTTGCCGTCGCGGGCGCGGAAGTAGGCGCCGTGGGTGACCTCGGCGATCTCCCTGAGCGAGGCTTCGTCCAGGTCCAGGCTCGGGTTGAGCCCGAGCATGCCGGCGGTGCCGGTTTCGTCCGGGTCGGCGCCGATGCCGATGGTGTAGATCCTGATGCTTTCCTGGGCGGCCAGGCGCGCGGCGGTCAGCGGATGGATCTGCCCGCCGTTGTTGGCGCCATCGGTCAGCAGAATCAGCACGCGGCTTTGCGCAGGGCGCATGCGCAGGCGCTTGACCGCCAGGCCGATGGCATCGCCAATGGCGGTGTTCTTGCCGGCGATACCGATCTGCGCCTCGTCGAGAAAGCTGCGCACGGTGCGTCGGTCGAACGTCAGCGGGGCCTGCAGGTAGGCCTGGCTGCCGAACAGGATGAGCCCCACGCGGTCGCCTTCACGCGCTTGCAGAAAGTCGCCCATCAGTTGCTTGACCAGGGTCAGGCGGCTGACGTCCTCGTCGTCCCAGCGCATGTCGGGGAAGTCCATCGAGCCGGATACATCCACCGCCACCAGCAGGTCGCGCCCACTGGCGGCCACCGGCAGCGGCTCGCCCAGCCATTGCGGGCGTGCGGCGGCGCACAGCAACAGCAGCCACACCAGCACGAACGGCGCCTGCTGGCGCCAGGTCGGCAGGTTGAGCCGCGCGCGGCGCCCGGCCAGGCCTTCGAGCTCGTCCAGAAAGCTCACCTTGAGCACCGGTTCGCCGCTGTCGGCGGCCGGCAGCAGCAGACGGGCCAGCCACGGCAGCGGCAACAGCGCGAAGACCCACGGCCAGGCCAGTTCAAACATGTTTGCGAATCCAGGTGTCGACCGCCTGGTTGAGCCCGGCGATGGCCTTGTCGTCAAGCCGGCACACGGGCTTGTAGGCGCCTTCCACCAGTACCATCCAGCGGGTCAGGCCGGCGGCCGGGCAGCGGTTGTCGAGAAACGCCAACCACTTGCGCCCGTTGAGGGTGTGACTGTGGCTGTCGGGGTAGTGGTTGCGGCACAGGCGTTTGAGCAGGGCGTTGATCTGCTGCAGCCAGGCACCGGCCGGTGCGCCGTCGTAGGGCTTGGGCAGCGCCGCCAGCTCTGCCAGGGCGGCGATGCGGATCGGTTCCAGCGGTTGTTCGGCGCGTGGCAGCGGAGCCTTGCGCGGGCGCCAGTGACGCAGCCGCCACAGGCCCCAGGCGAGCACGGGCAGCAATGCCAGCAGCACCCACCAGCCCGGCGCGGGCGGCCACGCGCCGATGGGGGCGGGGGCGATCAGCGGTTGCAGTGCGTCCAGTGGGTTCATCGGCTTTTACCCGAGCGTTGCGGGTCGAGGTATTCGCGCAGTTGCTCGATCATTTCGCTCTGGGTGCTCAAGGGCATCAGCACCACGCGCAGTTTCTGGGCCAGCAGTTCCCAGCGTTCGATGCGTGCCTCGCTCTGCTGGCGATAGCTCTTGCGCAGGTTGGCATCCAGGGTATCGAGCTCCAGCTGTGCGCCGCGCTGGGCAAAGCGCAACAAGCCGGCGGCGGGCAGGGCGTGGTCGAGTGGGTCGGACACCGGCAGCAGCAGCAGGTCGCAGTGGCGCGCCAGCAGGCTCATCTGTTGCTCCACCCCGGGGGTGAGCGCGCGTTCGTCGCAGATCACGATGGCCAGGCTGCCCGGGCGCAGCACTTCGCGGGCGCGGCGCAGGGCGATGTTGAGGTTGTCGCCCTGGGGCTGGGCCTCGGTGTGCAGCGACTGGTTGACCCGCGCCAGGCGGTTGAGCAGTTGCAGCAGGCTCTGCTTGCTGCGCCGTGGCTTGATTTCATAGTGCTCGTTGTCGCCGAACACCAGGCCGCCGATGCGGTCGTTGTGGCCCAGCGCGGCCCAGCCGATCAGGGCGGCGGCCTGGGCGGCAAGTACCGACTTGAACATCAGCCCGGAGCCGAAGAACAGGCGTCGGCTCTGTTCGACCAAAATGAAGATGGGCCGCTCGCGCTCTTCGTGGAACAGCTTGGTGTGGGGTTCCTGGGTGCGGGCGGTGACTCGCCAGTCGATATTGCGCACATCGTCGCCGGCCTGGTAAACGCGCACCTGGTCGAAGTCCACGCCGCGCCCGCGCAGACGCGAGTGATGCAGGCCCACCAGCGGGCTGCGTTGCCCAGGGGCGGAGAACAGCTGCACCTCGCGCACGCGATGACGCATCTCGATCAGCTCGGAAAGGCCGATGCGGATGCCGGGCTCGGCCTGCGCTGAAAGAGGCATGGCTTCAGGCCACGGCGACGACGTCGAGGATGCGCTGGATCACCCGGTCCTGGTCGATACCGGCCGCTTCGGCCTCGAACGAAAGAATGATGCGGTGGCGCAGCACGTCGAACAGCACCGCCTGGATGTCTTCGGGGCTCACGAAGTCGCGTCCGGCCAGCCAGGCGTGGGCGCGTGCGCAGCGGTCCAGGGCAATGGAGCCGCGCGGGCTGGCGCCGTAGGCGATCCAGTCGCCGAGTTCGGCGTCGTACTTGGCACCGGTGCGGGTGGCCATCACCAGTTGCACCAGGTACTCCTCCACTGCGTCGGCCATGTACAGGCCGAGGATCTCCTTGCGTGCGGCGAAGATCGCCTGCTGGCTGACCCGGCGTTCGGGCTTGGTTTCGCCGTTGAGCGCCTCGCCGCGGGCCTGCTGCAGGATGCGCCGCTCCACGGCGGCATCGGGAAAGCCGATTTTCACGTGCATCAGGAAACGGTCGAGCTGGGCTTCGGGCAGCGGGTAGGTGCCTTCCTGCTCGATGGGGTTCTGCGTGGCCATCACCAGGAACAGGGGCGACAGCTCGTAGGTGCTGCGCCCCACGCTGACCTGGCGCTCGGCCATGGCCTCGAGCAGGGCCGACTGGACCTTGGCCGGGGCGCGGTTGATTTCGTCGGCCAGCACCAGGTTGTGGAAGATCGGACCCTGCTGGAACACGAAGCTGCCGGTTTCAGGGCGATAGATTTCGGTGCCGGTGATGTCGGCGGGCAGCAGGTCGGGGGTGAACTGGATGCGGTGGAACTGCGCCTCGACGCCTTCGGCGAGTTCCTTGATGGCCTTGGTCTTGGCCAGGCCCGGCGCACCCTCCACCAGCATATGACCATCGGCGAGCAGCACGATGAGCAGGCGCTCGACCAGTTTTTCCTGGCCAAGAATCTGGGTGGAGAGAAAGGTGCGCAGCGCGATGAGCGCTTCACGATGTTCCATCGGGACGGTTCCTGGGCGTGCGCCCGGGGGGAGGGCAACAACGCCCGGGCAGGGGCTGATACTTTAATCCATCCGGGGGTGCGGCGACTAATGGTGGGTGGGTAAATTTGAGCGCAGATCACAAATCATCGGTGCCGCCATCGCGGGTCAAGCCCGCTCCCACAAGGTCGGCGCTGTTCTTGTGGGAGCGGGCTTGACCCGCGATGATTAGCCAGGCGAGTCAGTTCTTGAAGCTGGAGTGCTTGCGCCCCTGGTCACACAGGGCGAACACCACCACGAACACTGCGGCGATCGCCAGGATCGCCACCACGCCGTCGGTCGAATGGGTCGGCGAGCTGGCCACCAGTGCCAGGCCGCCCAGTGGCGCCAGGCCACCGGCCACCGCGGTGCCGATCTCGCGCCCGGTGCCAAAGCCCGATGAGCGCGTGGCCGTGGGGAACTGGCGGCTGAGGAACGAACCCTGCGGGGCGAACATCATCGGCGCCAGCAGGCCGGTACCAATGGCGATGGCGATGTAGATCATCAGCGGCTCGGCGGTGTTGAGCAGGGCCATGAACGGGTACGCGAACAGTACCGAGAACAGACCGCCCATGATCAGCACGGCCTTGCTGCTCCATTTGTCGCACAACCAGCCGAAGCATGGCACCGCCACGATCGCCACCAGGCTGGCAATGGTCACCGACAGCGAGGTCACGTGGGCCTCCACACCCTTGAACTGGGTCAGGTAGGCCAGCGAGAAGGTCTTGAAGATATAGCTCAGGGCGTTGTAGCCGATGGCCACGAAGAACACCACGGCCAGGCCCTTGAGGTCGTTCTTGAACAGCGCCTTGAGCGGCGACACCTTGGCTTTTTTCGGCGCCTGCTCGAGTTCGGCGAACTGCGGGGTTTCCGGAATGCTGCGGCGTACCCAGAAGCCCACGCCCACCAGCACGATGCTGCAGATGAACGGGATGCGCCAGCCGCCCGAGAGCAGGAAGTCGTTGCCGTTCATGGTCAGCAGGTACACGGTCAGCGACGACAGCAGCAGACCCAGGTTGAGCCCCAGCGCAGGCCAGGCACCCTGACTGCCGCGCTTGCCTTCGCTGGCATGCTCGTAGCTGGTCACGGCCGCGGCGGACAGCTCGGCGCCCGCGCCCAGGCCCTGGATGATGCGCACCAGCACCAGGATGATCGGCGCCCAGATGCCAATGCTGGCGTAGCTGGGGATCAGGCCGATCAGGGTGGTGCACAGGCCCATCATGCAGAAGGTCACCACCAGTACCTGCTTGCGCCCGAAACGGTCGCCCAGGTAGCCGAACAGCACGCCGCCGAACGGGCGGGCGATAAAGCCGATGGCAAAGGTGGAGAAGGCCAGCAGCGAGGCAACCTGAGGGTTGCTGGCGTCGAAGAAGATCTTCGAGAACACGATGGCCGCCATGGTGGCGTACAGGTAGAAGTCGTACCACTCCAGCATCGAGCCGAAGATGGTGGCCGCCGCGACCTTGCGCAGGCGCTTCCTGTTCTGTTCCGGGGTTTCGGTTGCGGTGGTGACCGCTTCATGTACCGACATCGAGAGATTCCTTGTTGGTCTTTGTAGTTATTTTCAAGCGGGCGGCGGGCGCCCGTGCAGCAATGCGGATCAGCGTGGTGTGAGCAGGCGGTCGGCGATCATTTCGCCGATCGGGATGGCCGAGGTGGCTGCCGGCGACGGTGCGTTGCACACGTGGACCATGCGCGGGGTCTCGGCGAACAGGAAGTCGTGCACCAGGGTGCCGTCACGCATCACTGCCTGGGCGCGGATGCCCGCCTCGTAGGGCAGCAGGTCGTCGACCTCGAGCGAAGGGCAGTATTTGCGGCACTGTTCCAGGTAGCCGCGCTTGAACAGGGAGTTCTTCATCTCGGTGGTGCCCGAACCGAGGTTGTTCCACAGGGTTTTCCAGAAGCCGGGGAAGCTGGCGTACTGCGCCACGTCGCGCCAGTTGATCGAGAACTTGCCGTAGTTCTCGCGGCCCAGGCCCAGCACCGCATTCGGCCCGACAGTGACGCTGCCGTCGATCATGCGGGTGAGGTGCACGCCCAGAAACGGCAGCTCCGGGTCGGGGATCGGGTAGATCAGGTGATTGACGATCTGGTTCTTGGTGGCTGGCAGGCGGAAGTATTCGCCGCGAAACGGGATGATCTGGTGGTCGATCCTGACCCCGGCCAGCGCCGCCAGGCGGTCCGACTGCAGGCCGGCGCAGGCGACCAGCTGCCTGGCGCGCCATACGCGGTCTTCGCTGCTGATGGTGACGCTGTCGCCGCTTTCGGCGATCGCCGCCACGCGGGTGTCCAGGCAGATCTCGCCGCCGGCGGCCTGGATGACCTTGGCCATGGCCTGGCACACCTGCTTGTAGTCGACGATGCCGGTGGCATCGAGGAACAGCCCGCCCAGGCCGACGATGTTCGGCTCACGACGGCGCAGTTCGGCGGCATCCAGGCGCTCGACCTTCAGCCCGTTCTGTTGCGAGCGCTCGTACAGCGCCTGCATGCGTTGCACCTCGAGCGGGTTGGACGCCACCAGCAGCTTGCCGCACACCTCGTACTTGATGGCGTGGGTGTCGCAGAAGTCCTTGGTGGCCTGGGCGCCGCGCTTGCACAGGTCGGCCTTGAGGCTGCCGGGTGCGTAGTAGATGCCGGCGTGGATGACCCCGCTGTTGTGGCCGGTCTGGTGCCGGGCCAGTGTGGTTTCCTTCTCCAGGATGACCAGCGAGGCGCCAGGCTGGCGCTTGAGCAGCGCCATGGCGGTGGCGAGGCCGACGATGCCGCCGCCGATGATGCAGTAGTCGTAAATCATGCAGGGGTCACCTTGGTATTCTTATCTGGTTATCAGGTTGTCAGACTAAGTAGTGCGAAGAAAAAGGCGCTGACCCGCAGCGCCCGTCACGTGATGTTCATTCCATGGCTGGCAGGTCCAGCTTCAGGCGCTTGGCCGAGGCCCGCAGGTGCGCTTCGGCGCAGGCCGCGGCGCGCTGGCGGTCACCGTCGGCAATCGCCTGGTACAGCGCCTGGTGTTCGCGATTGGCGTCGGCCGAGCCGCCCACCGAATGCGCCGCCGAGTTCTCCCACGCGGTCTTGCGCGCGGCAGCCAGCTGGCCGCGCAGAAAGTCATGGAAGGCGACGAAGTAGTCGTTCTTGCTGGCTTCGGCAATTGCGCGGTGAAACTCCACGTCGGCAGCCGCGGCCACGTCGAACTGGCTGCGCTTGTCGATCATCTCCTGCAGGGCCTTGGCCATGCGCGACAGGTCTGCCTGGTCGCGGCGCTGGGCGGCAATCGAAGCGGCCTGTGTTTCAATCCACAGGCGCACTTCGAACATCTGCACCAGGTCGGCACTGCGCCCGTTGTTGCTGGGGAAGCGGAACACCGTGCCGGTCGGATTCTGCGAAATGTACGAGCCCAGCCCGCGCCGGGCGATCAGTACACCATCGGCCTTGAGCTGGGAGATCGCCTCGCGCACCACCGAGCGGCTGACATTCAGCTGTTCGGCCAGTTGCTGCTCGGTGGGCAGGCGTGCTTCGGCAGCCAGGCGCCCCGAGTCGATCTCGGTGCGGATGGCGCTGACGACGCGTTCCACCAGGGTGTCGGGGCGTTGAAGCTCGAGCATGAAGGATAAAGCCAGTAGGTCAGGTTGTCAGACAATGCCCGTGCAGTTGCATGTTGTCAAGAATGTGCCTGGGGTTGCAGGCGATAGAACGCCCGTGCGTTACCCCACAGCACGCGCTCGACACTGGTGCTGCCCAGCGTGTGGCGGATCAGCTGGATATCGGCCGGGTCGAACGGGCGCGGTGCGCGGGTGGAGGGCAGGTCGCTGCCGAACAGCAGGGCGTGGGGGTTGGCGGCATCGATGTCGCGCAGGGCTTTGACCACGTCGAAATCGACCCGGCCAAAGCCGCAGGCCTTGATGCGCACACCTGCCTCGGCCAGTTGCAGCAGCGCCGGCAGGCCGTCGCGGCGCAGGCCCAGGTGATCGATGCTTACCGCCGGCAAGCGGCGCAGCAGCGGGGTCAGCTCGCCCAGCTCGCGCGAATCGACGTACAGCTCGACGTGCCAGCCGGCCAGTTCGAACACGCGCAGGGCCATGGCTTCGAGCTGATCGGCCTGCGCCGAGCCGCCGCGCTTGAGGTTGAAGCGCAGCGCTCGCACGCCGGCGGCATCCAGCGCGAGCAGCTCGGCATCGCTGATGCCGACCGGCACCTGGGTCACCCCCACGTAGCCTGGGCCCAGCTGTTTCAAGGCGGCCAGCAGGTAGCCCTGGTCGAAGGCCTGGAACGAGCCCGACACCACCGCGCCGCCGCAGATGCCCAGCGGCGTGACGGCCGCCAGGTAGTCCTCGGTGGTGAAGGCCTCGGGCAGGTAGCCGTTGTTGGGCACCAGCGCGAAGCGCGGGTCGATGATGTGGCAGTGGGCGTCGAAGATCGGCTGGGGCATGGGGGCTCCTTGACGGGGTTACAGCTCGCTGACGTAGGTGCCGGTGCCCTTGAGGATGTTCTGCAGGGTCTGCTCGACTTCGGCGAGGTCGGTGCCGTCGCTGCTGAGGGTGATTTCCAGATGATCGGCGCCGTTGAACACGTCGGCGTCTCCCGGCGCCACTTCGATCAGCAGGCGCCTGGCACTGAGGGTGACCTTGATGCCGTCCAGTGTGCTCGGTTCGTCATCCAGGGTGATGTCCACCGTGTCTTCGTCCGGGTAGCGGGTCATGAGGAACATCTGGCCCTTGTCGCTGTGGCAGCACAGGGTGGCCATGTTGTCTTCTTCATCATCGCAGGGGGTGGCGAAGAGCAGGGGGGTGGTCAGTTGCATGGACGGCTCGGTGGTCAAGAAGTGAAACGCGAGTGTGCCAGTCTTCGGTCAATGGATAAATCGCCGCCTGCCGCTGATTGACCGAATATGTCGCAGCATCGCAAGCAGGGGTGACCGGCCAGTCGTTAAGCTGCCCTGTCGATGGACAACCCGACGACACCCAGCGTGTGGTTGGCTATGGTTGATCCGAGCATGACGGCATGTGCGCGACGCTTCACTCAATAACAAGCCCAAGCGGAGTACCACAGATGGCGTTTTTCACCGCAGCCAGCAAAGCCGACTTCCAGCATCAACTGCAGGCGGCCCTGGCGCAGCACATCGGGGAACAGGCACTGCCACAAGTGGCGCTGTTTGCCGAGCAGTTCTTTGGCATCATCTCTCTTGACGAATTGACCCAGCGTCGCCTCTCCGACCTGGCCGGCTGCACCCTCTCGGCCTGGCGCATCATCGAACGCTTCGACCACACCGAACCCCAGGTTCGGGTCTACAACCCCGATTACGAACGCCACGGCTGGCAGTCCACCCACACGGCCGTGGAAGTGCTGCACCATGACCTGCCGTTTCTGGTCGACTCGGTGCGTACCGAGCTCAACCGCCGCGGCTACAGCATCCATACCCTGCAGACCACCGTGCTCAGCGTGCGTCGCGGGGCCAAGGGCGAGCTGCTGGAGATTCTGCCCAAGGGCACCCAGGGTGAGGGCATCCTGCAGGAATCGCTGATGTACCTGGAGATCGACCGCTGCGCCAATGCCGCCGAGCTCAACCTGCTGGCCCGCGAGTTGGAGCAGGTGCTGGCCGAAGTGCGCGTGGTGGTGGCCGATTTCGAGCCGATGAAGGCCAAGGTGCGCGAGCTGCTCGAGCTGATCGACCACACGGCCTACGCCCCGGCCGCTGCCGAGAAGGACGAGGTCAAGAGCTTCCTGCAATGGCTGGTGAGCAACCATTTCACCTTCCTGGGCTACGAAGAGTTCGTGGTCAAGGCCGACGCCCAGGGCGGCCAGCTGGAGTATGACGAGCAGTCCTTCCTCGGCCTGACCCGCCGCCTGCGCAGCGGCCTCAGCGCCGACGACCTGCGCATCGAAGACTACGCCGTCAATTACCTCAACGAGCCGCTGCTGCTGTCGTTCGCCAAGGCCGCGCACCCCAGCCGCGTGCACCGCCCGGCCTACCCGGACTACGTGTCGATCCGCCAGCTGGACGCCGACGGCAAGGTGATCAAGGAATGCCGCTTCATGGGCCTGTACACCTCGTCGGTGTATGGCGAAAGTGTGCGGGTGATCCCGTACATTCGCGGCAAGGTCGCCGAAGTGGAGCGCCGTTCGGGCTTCGACGCCAAGGCCCACCTGGGCAAGGAGCTGGCCCAGGTACTCGAGGTGCTGCCGCGCGACGACCTGTTCCAGACCCCGGTGGACGAGCTGTTCAGCACCGTGATGTCGATCGTGCAGATCCAGGAGCGCAACAAGATTCGCGTGTTCCTGCGCAAGGACCCCTACGGGCGCTTCTGCTACTGCCTGGCCTATGTGCCGCGCGACATCTATTCCACCGAGGTGCGCCAGAAGATCCAGCAGGTGCTGATGGAGCGCCTGAAGGCCAGCGACTGCGAGTTCTGGACCTTCTTCTCCGAGTCGGTGCTGGCCCGCGTGCAACTGATTCTGCGAGTCGACCCGAAAAACCGCATCGACATCGACCCCCAGCAGCTGGAAAACGAAGTGGTGCAGGCCTGCCGTTCGTGGCAGGACGACTATGCCAGCCTGACCGTCGAGAGCTTCGGCGAGGCCCAGGGCACCAATGTGCTGGCCGACTTCCCCAAAGGCTTCCCGGCCGGCTACCGCGAGCGCTTTGCCGCGCATTCGGCGGTGGTGGACATGCAGCACCTGCTGACCCTGTCCGACAGCAAGCCGTTGGTGATGAGCTTCTACCAGCCGCTGACCCAGGCCGGCAAACAGCAACTGCACTGCAAGCTGTACCACGCCGACACCCCGCTGGCGCTGTCGGACGTGCTGCCGATCCTGGAAAACCTGGGCCTGCGCGTACTGGGCGAGTTCCCGTACCGTCTTCGCCACAGCAATGGCCGCGAGTTCTGGATTCATGACTTTGCCTTCACCTACAGCGAAGGCCTGAACCTGGATATCCAGCAGCTCAACGACACCCTGCAGGACGCCTTCGTGCACATCGTCAACGGCGACGCCGAAAACGATGCGTTCAACCGTCTGGTACTGACCGCCGGCCTGCCGTGGCGCGACGTGGCGCTGCTGCGCGCCTATGCCCGCTACCTCAAGCAGATTCGCCTGGGCTTCGACCTGGGCTACATCGCCAGCACCCTGAACAACCATACCGACATCGCCCGCGAGCTGACCCGGCTGTTCAAGACCCGCTTCTACCTGGCGCGCAAGCTGGCCGGGGATGACCTGGACGACAAGCAGCAACGCCTGGAACAGGCGATCCTGACCGCGCTGGACGACGTGCAGGTGCTCAACGAAGACCGCATCCTGCGTCGCTACCTGGACCTGATCAAGGCCACCCTGCGCACCAACTTCTACCAGACCGACGCCAATGGCCAGGCCAAGTCGTACTTCAGCTTCAAGTTCAACCCAAGGCTGATTCCCGAGCTGCCCAAGCCGGTGCCCAAGTTCGAGATCTTCGTGTATTCGCCGCGGGTCGAGGGCGTGCACCTGCGCTTTGGCAACGTGGCACGCGGCGGGCTGCGCTGGTCGGACCGCGAAGAGGACTTCCGCACCGAAGTGCTGGGCCTGGTGAAGGCGCAGCAGGTGAAGAACTCGGTGATCGTGCCGGTAGGTGCCAAGGGTGGCTTCCTGCCGCGCCGGCTGCCGCTGGGCGGCAGCCGCGACGATATCCAGGCCGAAGGCATCGCCTGCTACCGCATCTTCATTTCCGGCCTGCTGGACATTACCGACAACCTCAAGGATGGCGTGCTGGTGCCGCCGGTCAACGTGGTGCGTCACGACGATGACGACCCGTACCTGGTGGTGGCGGCCGACAAGGGCACCGCGACCTTCTCGGACATCGCCAACGGCATCGCCATCGACTACGGCTTCTGGCTGGGAGACGCCTTTGCCTCGGGCGGTTCGGCCGGCTACGACCACAAGAAGATGGGGATTACCGCCCGTGGTGCGTGGGTTGGCGTGCAGCGCCATTTCCGCGAGCGTGGCATCAACGTGCAGCAGGACCCGATCACCGTGGTCGGTGTGGGCGACATGGCCGGCGACGTGTTCGGCAACGGCCTGCTGATGTCAGACAAGCTGCAACTGGTGGCCGCCTTCAACCACCTGCATATCTTCATCGACCCGAACCCGGAGCCTGCCAGTAGCTTTGCCGAGCGCAAGCGCCTGTTCGACCTGCCGCGGTCGGCCTGGAGCGACTACGACACCAGCATCATGTCCGAAGGTGGCGGGATCTTCTCGCGCAGTGCCAAGAGCATCGCCATCAGCCCGCAGATGAAGGAACGCTTTGCCATCGAGGCCGACAAGCTGACCCCGACCGAGCTGCTCAATGCGCTGCTCAAGGCGCCGGTCGACCTGCTGTGGAACGGCGGCATCGGCACCTACGTCAAGTCCAGCGAAGAGAGCCACGCCGATGTGGGCGACAAGGCCAACGACGCGTTGCGCGTGGACGGCAACGAGCTGCGCTGCAAGGTGGTGGGCGAGGGCGGCAACCTGGGCATGACCCAGCTGGGTCGGGTCGAGTTCGGCCTCAACGGCGGCGCGACCAACACCGACTTCATCGACAACGCCGGTGGCGTGGACTGCTCCGACCACGAGGTCAACATCAAGATCCTGCTCAACGAGGTGGTGCAGGCCGGTGACATGACCGAGAAGCAGCGCAACCAGTTGCTGGGCAGCATGACCGACGAAGTGTCTGCGCTGGTGCTGGGCAACAACTACAAGCAGACCCAGGCACTGTCGCTGGCGGCGCGCCGGGCGCGTGAGCGGATTTCCGAGTACAAGCGCCTGATGGCCGACCTGGAAAGTCGCGGCAAGCTGGACCGGGCCATCGAGTTCCTGCCTACCGAAGAGCAACTGGCCGAGCGCATTGCGGCCAACCAGGGCCTGACCCGGGCCGAGCTGTCGGTGCTGATCTCGTACAGCAAGATCGACCTCAAGGAAGCCCTGCTGCAGTCGCTGGTGCCGGATGACGACTACCTGACCCGCGACATGGAGACAGCCTTCCCGCCGTCGCTGGTGAACAAGTTCGCCGAGGCCATGCGTCGCCATCGCCTCAAGCGCGAGATCGTCAGCACCCAGATCGCCAACGACCTGGTCAACAACATGGGCATCACCTTCGTGCAGCGGCTCAAGGAGTCCACGGGCATGAGCCCGGCGAACGTGGCCGGTGCCTACGTGATCGTGCGCGACATCTTCCACCTGCCGCACTGGTTCCGCCAGATCGAGGCGCTGGACTACCTGGTGCCCGCCGAAGTGCAGCTGACGCTGATGGACGAGCTGATGCGCCTGGGCCGCCGGGCCACCCGCTGGTTCCTGCGCAGCCGTCGCAACGAGCAGGATGCCGGGCGTGACGTGGCCCACTTCGGGCCCAAGATCGCGGCGCTGGGGCTCAAGCTGGACGAACTGCTGGAGGGGCCGACCCGCGAGCGCTGGATGACCCGCTACCAGGGCTTCGTCGAAGCCGGCGTGCCGGAGCTGCTGGCGCGCATGGTGGCTGGCACTACGCACCTGTACACCCTGTTGCCGATCATCGAGGCCTCCGATGTGACCGGCCAGGACCCGGCCGAGGTGGCCAAGGCGTTCTTCGCCGTGGGCAGCGCGCTGGACCTGACCTGGTACCTGCAGGAAATCAGCAACCTGCCGGTGGAGAACAACTGGCAGGCACTGGCACGTGAAGCGTTTCGCGATGACATCGACCTGCAGCAGCGCGCCATCACCATCTCCGTGTTGCAGATGGTCGATGCGCCTGCCGACATGGATGCGCGGGTTGCCTTGTGGCTGGCGCAGCATGCGGTGATGGTGGAGCGCTGGCGCGCGATGCTCGATGAGCTGCGTGCGGCCACCGGCACCGATTACGCCATGTACGCGGTGGCCAACCGCGAGCTGGTTGACCTGGCGCTGAGCGGGCAGTCGGCGGCGGTGCCGTCGTGAGTGTGTAGCAGGTAAAAAGAAGCCCCGGCCTGTGCCGGGGCTTTCTTTTGGCGGGGTGGGCCGTTGCGCCGGCAAGGCCGGCCGGGCGGCTTACTTGAAGCGCCGCTCCACGCCTTTCTCCACCAGGATCTTGGCGGATATCTCTTCCACCGAAAAATGCGTGGAGTTGATGTTGGGAATGTTCTCGCGCCGGAACAGGTTCTCCACTTCGCGCACCTCGAACTCGCACTGGGCAAAGCTGGCGTAGCGGCTGTTGGGCTTGCGCTCGTGGCGAATGGCAGTGAGGCGGTCGGGGTCGATGGTCAGGCCGAACAGCTTGTGCTGGTGGTTCTTCAAGGCCGGTGGCAACTGCAGGCGCTCCATGTCGTCTTCGGTCAGCGGGTAGTTGGCTGCGCGAATGCCGAACTGCATGGCCATGTACAGGCAGGTGGGGGTCTTGCCGCAGCGCGATACGCCCACCAGGATCAGGTCGGCCTTGTCGTAGTAGTGGGTGCGCGCACCGTCGTCGTTGTCCAGGGCGAAGTTCACCGCCTCGATGCGCTCCATGTAGTTGGAGTTGCCGCCGATCGAGTGCGATTTGCCCACCGAATACGACGAATGGGCGGTCAGCTCCTGTTCCAGCGGCGCCAGGAAGGTCGAGAAGATGTCGATCATGAAGCCGTTGGAGGTAGCCAGGATCTCGCGGATATCCTGGTTGACGATGGTGTCGAAGATGATCGGGCGCACGCCGTCGCGTTCTGCGGCGGTATTGATTTGCTGTACCATGGTGCGCGCTTTGTCCACGGTGTCGATGTACGGTCGCGTGAACTTGTTGAACCCGATGCTCTCGAATTGTGCCAACAAGCTTTGTCCCAGCGTTTCGGCAGTGATGCCGGTGCCGTCGGAAATAAAGAAAGCAGATCGTTTCATTTGCGCCTTGGGCCTTAAGCTGGTGACGATTCTTGGATATGATACGTTCGGTTTGCCGAACATCCCTGGTCGGCATTCTCACTTATTTTCCAGGTCCAGGCCACAAACGCCCGGTACGGTCACAGCGAACTGACCGGCGTCATGAGCTTTTCCAACACAGTTAGTGGAGAGATCACCTTGGTAGAGTACGTAGTTTCCCTCGATAAGCTCGGCGTCCATGATGTAGAGCATGTGGGGGGCAAGAACGCATCCCTCGGAGAGATGATCAGTAATCTCGCGGGCGCCGGTGTATCGGTCCCCGGCGGCTTTGCCACTACGGCTCAGGCGTATCGTGACTTTCTCGAGCAGAGCGGCCTGAACGCCCAGATCCATGCCGCCCTCGACGCGCTGGATGTGGATGACGTCAATGCCCTGGCCCGCACCGGCGCACAGATCCGCCAGTGGATCATGGAAGCCGAATTCCCCGAGCGGCTGAACACCGAAATCCGTACCGCCTTCGCCGAAATGTCCCAGGGCAACCCGAACATGGCTGTCGCCGTGCGTTCCTCGGCCACTGCCGAAGACCTGCCGGACGCCTCGTTTGCCGGGCAGCAGGAAACCTTCCTGAACATCCGCGGCGTGGACAACGTGATCCGCGCGGCCAAGGAAGTGTTCGCCTCGCTGTTCAACGACCGCGCCATTTCCTACCGCGTGCACCAGGGCTTCGACCACAAGCTGGTGGCCCTGTCGGCCGGCGTGCAGCGCATGGTGCGTTCCGAAACCGGCACCGCCGGCGTGATGTTCACCCTGGACACCGAGTCGGGTTTCCGTGACGTGGTGTTCATCACCGGCGCCTACGGCCTGGGCGAAACCGTCGTGCAGGGCGCAGTCAACCCCGACGAATTCTACGTGCACAAGGGCACCCTGCAAGCCGGGCGCCCGGCCATCCTGCGCCGCAACCTGGGCAGCAAGGCCATCAAGATGATCTACGGCGACGAGGCCAAGGCCGGTCGTTCGGTCAAGACCGTCGATGTCGACAAGGTCGACCGCACCCGTTTCTGCCTGAGCGACGAAGAGGTCAGCGAGCTGGCCAAGCAGGCCATGATCATCGAGCAGCACTACAAGTGCCCGATGGACATCGAGTGGGCCAAGGACGGTGACGACGGCAAGCTGTACATCGTGCAGGCGCGCCCTGAAACCGTGAAGAGCCGCGCCCAGGCCAACGTCATGGAGCGCTACCTGCTCAAGGAAACCGGCACCGTGCTGGTGGAAGGCCGTGCCATCGGCCAGCGCATCGGTGCCGGCAAGGTGCGGATCATCAAGGACGTGTCGGAGATGGACAAGGTCCAGCCAGGCGACGTGCTGGTGTCCGACATGACCGACCCGGACTGGGAACCGGTGATGAAGCGCGCCAGCGCCATCGTCACCAACCGTGGCGGGCGTACCTGCCACGCCGCGATCATTGCCCGTGAACTGGGCATTCCGGCGGTGGTCGGGTGCGGCAACGCCACCCAGCTGCTCAAGGATGGCCAGGGCGTGACCGTGTCGTGCGCCGAAGGCGATACCGGCTTCATCTTCGAAGGCGAGCTGGGCTTCGACATTCGCCAGAACTCGGTGGATGCCATGCCCGACCTGCCGTTCAAGATCATGATGAACGTCGGCAACCCGGATCGCGCATTCGATTTTGCCCAGCTGCCCAACGCCGGTGTCGGCCTGGCACGCCTGGAATTCATCATCAACCGCATGATCGGCGTGCACCCCAAGGCACTGCTCAACTATGCCGGCCTGCCGGCCGAGCTCAAGGAAAGCGTCGACAAGCGCATTGCCGGCTACGGCGATCCGGTCGGTTTCTACGTCGAGAAGCTGGTCGAGGGCATCAGCACCCTGGCCGCAGCGTTCTGGCCGAAGAAGGTCATCGTGCGCCTGTCGGACTTCAAGTCCAACGAGTACGCCAACCTGATCGGCGGCAAGCTGTACGAGCCGGAAGAAGAAAACCCGATGCTGGGCTTCCGTGGCGCCTCGCGCTACATCAGCGAATCGTTCCGTGACTGCTTCGAGCTCGAGTGCCGTGCACTCAAGCGCGTGCGCGACGAAATGGGCCTGACCAACGTCGAGATCATGGTGCCGTTCGTACGGACCCTGGGCGAAGCCAGCCAGGTGGTCGACCTGCTGGCCGAGAACGGCCTGGGCCGTGGCGTCAACGGCCTGCGTGTGATCATGATGTGCGAGCTGCCCTCCAACGCGATCCTGGCCGATGAGTTCCTCGAGTACTTCGACGGGTTCTCCATCGGGTCCAACGACCTGACCCAGCTGACCCTGGGCCTGGACCGCGACTCCGGCATCATTGCGCACCTGTTCGACGAGCGTAACCCTGCGGTCAAGAAGCTGCTGGCCAACGCCATCCAGGCCTGCAACAAGGCCGGCAAGTACATCGGTATCTGCGGCCAGGGCCCGTCCGATCACCCTGACCTGGCCAAGTGGCTGATGGAGCAGGGCATCGAAAGCGTCTCGCTGAACCCTGACTCGGTGCTCGAAACCTGGTTCTTCCTGGCCGAGGGCCAGGCCCAGGCCTGATGCGCTGAAGAGGAGCGGCCGCCAGCCAGGAGGCGTCGGGCGGCCGCTTCAACGGATTTTCAGGGCGTGATCCAGTGATGGGCTCGCCCTTTTTTGTGCAAGTAACCTATGCAAAGCAGCAGTACTCTTTTTCCCGTTGCCCTGCTCAGTGCCGAGCGGCGCGGCGACCTCAGCGAAGATGTGTATCGGCTCAAGGCCGGCAACAGCCCCGACCGTACGGTCGAGCTGGCGCTGACACGCCTTGGTATGGCCGACCAGAGCGAGGTGCGCGGTGCCCCGGTCATCCTGTTGCATGGCAGCTTTTCCAACCGGCGCTTCTGGTTCTCGCCGCGCGGTATCGGCCTGGGCGCGACCCTGGCACGCGCCGGTTTCGACGTGTGGATACCGGAAATGCGCGGCCATGGGCTGTCACCCCGCAACCGCGACTACCGCCACAACCGTGTGGCGGACTATGCCCGTTACGATCTGCCGGCAATTGCCGCGTTCGTGTGCGAGGTGAGCGGGCGCACCCCGCACTGGCTTGGCCACTCGCTGGGCGGTACCACGCTGGCGGCAGCGCTGGGCGGGGCTTACCTGGCCCAGGAGCAGGTCGCCAGTGCGGCCTTTTTCGGCACTCAGGTCAGCCGTACCTACTGGCCATTGAAAATCCCACCGGTGGAGTGGGGCGGGCGCCTGCTGCTCAAGCGCTTTGCACACCTGTCAGGTTCGCGGCTCAAGCGCGGGCCCGAAGATGAGCCCATCGGCCTGGCGCTGGAAAGCATGCGCTGGTTCGGCCTGTTCGGACGCTTTGGCGACAAGCAGAGCGACTGGTGGGCCGGGCTTGCCGAGGTGCGCGTGCCAGTGCTGGCGGTGGCTGGGGCCGGAGATCACCAGGACCCGGTGTGGGCCTGTCGCAAGTTGTTCGAGCAAATAGGCAGCGAGCACAAGCGTTTCGTGCGGCTGGGGCGCGAGGAAGGCTTCGACAATTTCGGTCATGTCGATATGCTGGTCAGCAAACCGGCCCAGGCCCAGGTGTGGCCGCTGGTGGAGCGCTGGCTGAGCGACCCGCAGGCCATGCTGGCCCCGGCCGAGACAGGTGACCCGCAGCCCGTCGGCGTGTAGCCTTGGTTAAACGCCGGTGCGCCGGCTTCGTCTTTTCAGTGAACGTGTGAAATCCGCTTTCCATTCAATTGGCCATCGACAGGAGTTTCCCATGCATTACCTTACCCCCGACTTGTGTGACGCCTACCCGGACCTGGTGCAGGTGCTGGAGCCGATGTTCAGCAACTTCGGCGGCCGCGATTCGTTCGGCGGTCAGATCGTCACCGTCAAGTGCTTCGAGGACAACTCGCTGGTAAAGGCGCAAGCCGACCTGGATGGCAAGGGCAAGGTGCTGGTGGTCGACGGCGGCGGTTCGCTGCGCCGGGCGCTGCTGGGTGACATGATTGCCGAGAAGGCCGCCAAGAATGGCTGGGAAGGGCTGGTGATCTACGGTTGCGTGCGTGACGTGGATGCGCTGGCGCAAACCAATCTGGGTGTGCAGGCGCTGGCCAGCCACCCGATGAAGACCGACAAGCGCGGCATTGGTGACCTGAATGTGGTGGTCACGTTCGCTGGTGTGACCTTCCGGCCGGGGGAGTACGTGTACGCTGACAACAACGGTGTCATCGTGTCGCCCAGCCCGTTGAAGATGCCCGAGTAATTTTCGCTGACGGTGCGTGGGGTAGGGATGTTCGAGGAAGAAAACGCGCAGTGGGGGCTGGTGCATGCCCTGGTACTCGATGGCAAGGGCGGTGCGCGTTCGATCGCTCGAACCGAACTGGACGATCTGCAGTTGCAGCCGGAGCAGAGCCTGTGGCTGCACTGGGATCGCAGCCACCCGCAAACCCAGACCTGGCTGCGCCATGACAGCGGCCTGAGCCCCTTCGCCTGTGACCTGCTGCTGGAGGAAAACACCCGGCCGCGCCTGGTGCCTTTATCGGATGCGCAGATGTTGCTGTTTCTGCGCGGGGTCAACCTCAACCCGGGCGCCGAACCCGAAGACATGGTGTCGGTGCGCATCTTCGCCCAGGCGCAGCGGGTGATTTCGCTGCGCCTGCGGCCGCTGCGCGCCACCGACGAGCTGCTTCAGCAACTGGACGAGGGGCGTGGCCCGACCACGGCCTCCGAGCTGTTGCTGAGCCTGGCCCAGTTGCTGACCGAAAAGGTCCAGGCGCTGGTGTCGGACCTGTCCGAAGTGGTGGATGAAGAGGAAGAAAAACTCGAATCCGACGAACGGTATACGCCTGAGCACGGCAGCCTGCAGCAGATGCGGCGGCGCGCCGCCGGCCTGCGTCGGTTCCTGGCGCCGCAGCGGGAAATCTATGCGCAGCTGGCGCGCAACAAATGGCCATGGTTCGCGCCGGACGATGCCGACTACTGGAACGAGCTCAACAACAGCCTGATCCGCTACCTCGAAGAGCTGGAACTGACCCGCGAGCGCGTGGCGCTGGTGCTTGAAAGCGAGGACCGGCGCCTGAGCGAACGCATGAACAAGACCATGTACCGCTTCGGAATCATCACCTGTATCTTCCTGCCCATGAGCTTTCTGACCGGCTTGCTGGGCATCAACGTGGGGGGCATTCCGGGTTCGGAAAACCCCTACGGCTTCCTTTATGCCAGCTTGCTGGTGCTCGTGCTGGCCCTGGGCCAATGGTGGCTGTTTCGCCGTCTTCGCTGGGTATAGGGGGACTTTCTTGAAATTTCCTACAACATTTGCGCAGATTGTTCATGTGACCCGCCCTATGAGCGTCTCGTCTTTGACAGACATTGCGCGAGGTGCCCATGCACGATCCGTTTGAAGAATCCCTGCGGGACCTGCTCAAGGCCTCGCCGTCCGGCAAAGACCGCGACGACGACGCCTGCCTGGGCCGGGTCCTCAAGACCGCCAACCGTCAGGTAGGCGCGGGCGATCTGTTCAGCCTGCTCGGCCGTTGGAGCCAGGCGCTGATGATCGCCGTGAACAATGGCTCGGCGCATGTCGCGCCGGTGCGTCGTAACGCTTCTGCCCGTAAAGCTGATAAGGCTGATTGATTATGGAACTTGATCTCTGGACCCAGAGCCTGGTGGCGGCGATGACCGCCTTGTGGACCAAAGTCGCCAACTTCATCCCCAACCTGTTTGGGGCGCTGGTGGTGGTGCTGCTGGGCTTTGTGGTTGCCAAGCTGCTCGATACCCTGTTGTCCAAGCTGCTGGCCAAGCTTGGCCTGGATCGCCTGATGGGCGGCACCGGCCTGACCAAGATGCTCAGCCGGGTGGGCATCCAGGTGCCGATCTCGACGCTGATCGGCAAGATCGTCTACTGGTTCGTGCTGCTGATCTTCCTGGTTTCGGCCGCCGAATCCCTGGGGCTTGAACGTGTTTCGGCGACCCTGGACATGCTGGCGCTGTACCTGCCCAAGGTGTTTGGCGGTGCGCTGGTGCTGCTGGCCGGTGTGCTGCTGGCCCAGATCGTCAACGGCCTGGTGCGCGGTGCCGCCGAGGGTATCGGCCTGGAATACGCCGCAGGGGTCGGGCGTATCGCCCAGGGCCTGGTCATCATCATCAGCATTTCGGTGGCCATCAGCCAGTTGGAGGTCAAGACCGACCTGCTCAACCACGTGATTGTCATCGGGTTGATTACCGTTGGTCTGGCAGTTGCGCTGGCCATGGGCCTGGGCAGCCGTGAAATCGCCGGGCAGATCCTGGCTGGAATTTACGTACGTGAGCTCTATCAGGTCGGCCAGCAGGTCCAGATTGGCGAGGTCGAGGGGCAGATCGAAGAGATCGGCACGGTCAAGACGACCGTGCTCACCGACGAGGGTGAACTGGTATCGCTGTCGAACCGGATCCTCCTGGAGCAGCGGGTCAGTAGCCGCTAACCGGGCAAATCCTGCTAATGTATGCCGCCGCAAAATCGCCCAGGCAGGGCGAGCGGCGACAATGACCTGACTGTCGGCCAGATTTGTTTTGAATAAAGTTCACTCGCTGCCCATGCGTTACGACCCCCGCGAGCTCACTGATGAGGAGTTGGTGGCGCGTTCGCATGAGGAGCTTTTTCATGTTACTCGCGCCTATGAAGAGCTCATGCGGCGCTACCAGCGGACCCTTTTTAACGTGTGTGCACGTTATCTGGGGAACGATCGGGATGCTGACGATGTCTGTCAGGAGGTGATGTTGAAGGTGCTGTACGGCCTGAAGAATTTCGAAGGCAAGTCGAAATTCAAGACCTGGCTCTACAGCATCACCTACAACGAATGCATCACCCAGTACCGCAAGGAGCGGCGCAAACGTCGTTTGATGGATGCGCTAAGTCTCGATCCGCTCGAGGAGGCCTCTGAAGAGAAGGCCCCCAAACCGGAAGAGAAAGGCGGGCTGGATAAATGGCTGGTTCATGTGAACCCGATCGACCGCGAAATCCTGGTGCTACGATTTGTCGCAGAGCTGGAGTTCCAGGAGATCGCCGACATCATGCACATGGGCCTGAGCGCCACGAAAATGCGCTACAAGCGTGCGCTCGACAAGCTACGCGAGAAATTTGCGGGCCTCACCGAAACTTAGTGAGTCGCAAATATCTCTAACGTATCGACAAGGTCTGCTAAACTTGTCGACGAGTTGTCCCCCGGGTTTGGTGGGACTACTTAACAATCACCAGATGGGGATTTAACGGATGAAATTGAAAAACACCTTGGGCTTGGCCATTGGTTCTTTTGTTGCCGCAACTTCCTTCGGCGCTCTGGCACAAGGCCAAGGCGCAGTCGAAATTGAAGGCAACGTCACCAAGCAGTACTACGACAGCGAGCGTAACTTCAAGAACGACGGCACCAATCCTGGTGTTCGCCTCGGTTACTTCCTGACCGACGACGTGTCCTTGGACCTGGGCTACAACGAGACTCACAACGCTCGTGGCGACGTGTTCAACAAGGACATCAAAGGTTCCAAGGCCAAGCTGGACGCCACCTACCACCTGGGTACCGTTGGTGACGCAATCCGTCCTTACGTATCGGCTGGTTTCGCTCACGAGAGCCTGGGCCAAGCTACCCGTAACGGTCGCGATCACTCCACCTTCGCCAACCTGGGCGCTGGCGCCAAGTGGTACATCACCGACAACCTGTTCGCCCGTGCTGGCGTTGAAGCGATGTACAACATCGACAACGGCAACACCGAGTGGGGCCCATCCCTGGGTCTGGGTCTGAACTTCGGTGGTAGCGGTGGCAAGGTTGCACCGACTCCTGCGCCAGCTCCAGTAGCTGAAGTCTGCTCCGACAGCGACAACGATGGCGTGTGCGACAACGTCGACAAGTGCCCTGACACCCCAGCCAACGTTACCGTTGACGCTGATGGCTGCCCGGCTGTTGCTGAAGTCGTTCGTGTAGAGCTGGACGTCAAGTTCGACTTCGACAAGTCGGTCGTCAAGCCAAACAGCTACGGCGACATCAAGAACCTGGCTGACTTCATGAAGCAGTACCCATCCACCACCACCACTGTTGAAGGTCACACTGACTCCGTCGGTCCTGACGCTTACAACCAGAAGCTGTCCGAGCGTCGTGCAAACGCCGTGAAGCAGGTTCTGACCAACCAGTACGGTGTTGAGTCGAACCGCGTTGAATCGGTTGGCTACGGTGAGACCCGTCCGGTAGCTGACAACGCCACCGAAGCTGGTCGCGCTGTCAACCGTCGCGTTGAAGCTCAAGTAGAAGCCCAAGCCAAGTAATTGGTCTGACGCTTGAGAAAAGCCCGGCTCCGGCCGGGCTTTTCTTTGCCTGCGATTTGATCGGGCGGTGGGTGCAAGGCGTACGCGGGCCTGTCTTCGTGGCGGCTGCACCGCTATAATCGCTGCCTTCCCACACCTCGAGCTAAGCCTGCCCATGTATACCCTGGCCCGCCAGCTGCTGTTCAAACTGTCCCCGGAAACCTCCCACGACCTGTCGCTGGACCTGATCGGTGCAGGTGGGCGCCTGGGCCTCAACGGGCTGTTGACCAAGGCGCCGGCGCAGTTGCCGGTAACCGTCATGGGCTTGCAGTTCGCCAACCCGGTCGGGCTGGCAGCGGGGCTGGACAAGAACGGTGCCGCCATCGACGGCTTCGCTCAACTGGGCTTCGGTTTCGTCGAGATCGGCACCGTCACCCCGCGCCCGCAGCCAGGCAATCCCAAGCCGCGGCTGTTCCGCCTGCCTGAAGCCGAGGCGATCATCAACCGCATGGGCTTCAACAACCTGGGCGTCGACCATCTGCTCGAGCGTGTGCGTGCGGCCAATTACCATGGCGTGCTGGGCATCAATATCGGCAAGAACTTCGATACCCCGGTGGAGCGGGCAGTGGACGATTACCTGATCTGCCTGGAGAAGGTCTACGGTCACGCCAGCTACGTCACCGTCAACGTCAGTTCGCCCAACACCCCGGGCCTGCGCAGCCTGCAGTTTGGCGATTCGCTCAAGCAACTGCTCCAGGCCCTGGCCGAGCGCCGTGAGGCGTTGGCCCTGACCCATGCCAAGCGCGTACCACTGGCCATCAAGATTGCCCCGGACATGAGCGATGAGGAAACCGCACAGGTGGCGTCGGCTTTGCTGGCCACTGGCATGGACGCAGTGATCGCGACCAACACCACCCTCAGCCGCGAAGGCGTGGAAGGCCTGGCGCATGCTGACGAGGCCGGTGGGCTGTCGGGCGCCCCGGTACGCGACAAGAGTACCCACACGGTGCGCATGCTGGCCGCCGAACTGGGTGGCAAGCTGCCGATCATCGCAGCAGGCGGTATCACCGAAGGCAAGCACGCCGCCGAGAAGATCGCGGCCGGCGCAAGCCTTGTGCAGATCTACTCCGGTTTCATCTACAAGGGGCCTGCGCTGATTCGCGAGTCGGTGGACGCCATCGCCGCCATGGGGCCACGCTGAGCGGGCATAAAAAAGGGCCCCTCAAAAGGGGCCCCTGGGCCGCAGCCCGCCGCTCGGATAGAGCGTGCATGGTGACTAGAATTCAGATCCTCGTTCAGCCAACGGCGTGAAGTTCGTTGAGTCTATGGATACCCGCAGTGCCGGTCATACCGTCCCAGTTGTCGCCACGTCCCTCGCGCCAGCCGTTGACCCAGGCTTGGCGTACTGACGGTAGAGTAAAAGGGCAAAGCTCGCGGGATTTGCCGGTGACCCCATATTGGTAGCCACGTAAAAATGCTCTTTCCAACGGATCACGCTTAAGTCTTCTCATAGGGTGTTGCCCTCACTTGTTGACTGTAATGTCCCGTCGGCCTCGGCTGAGGCCGGGCAGAGTCGTTCTGCCGGTTATGCGCTCGCTGCCGGCGTGGCGAGCTGGAAGTGTTGCCCCGTTGCAGGACAACCTGATACGAGTTCTAACCAATGCAGGTCACAGTGTGAATGATCGTTTTGTCATAAGGACGTAACCTTTCCAAGGGTCAGGGGATAAGTAAAAAATTGCTTCAGCGGCGAAATGAAGGCAAAGCCAGCTATGATCAGGCTTTGCTCATGGCTCAGGTCAGAACGCCATCGTTGAGAATCACTTCCAACGCAGGGGCTCAAAACGACGAAGGGTCATAAAAAGTCGCAGTTTTACTAGAATTTTTCATTCTGCCGGACGATCAAAGCCTTTTTACCCTGGGGTAAATGGCCGTTGTCCGGCGGCCCGGCGCCATGTCAGCGCCATTCGAACGCCTGCTGGAAGGCGTTCGATCAAACAGCGAAGGGGCGATGCGCTTGCCTTTTCACCTATTGCTCAAGGCTTGGATTACTCATGTCGGACCGTTTCGAACTCTATCTCACCTGCCCCAAGGGCCTGGAAGGCCTGCTTGCCGAAGAAGCCCGTGGGCTGGGCCTGGAGGATGTGCGAGAGCACACCTCGGCCATTCGCGGCGAAGCCGACATGGAAACCGCCTATCGCCTGTGCCTCTGGTCGCGTCTGGGCAACCGCGTACTGCTGGTGCTCAAGCGCTTCAACATGAAGAACGCCGATGACCTGTATGACGGGGTCAACGCCGTCGACTGGCAGGATCACCTGGAAGCCACTGGCAGCCTGGCTGTGGAGTTCAGCGGGCACGGCTCGGGCATCGACAACACCCACTTCGGCGCGCTCAAGGTCAAGGATGCCATCGTCGACAAGCTGCGCAACGCGGCGGGCGAGCGGCCTTCGGTAGACAAGCTCAACCCCGATCTGCGTGTGCACCTGCGCCTGGAACGCGGCGAGGCGATTCTGTCCCTGGACCTGTCCGGCCACAGCCTGCACCAGCGAGGCTACCGTCTGCAGCAGGGGGCTGCGCCACTGAAGGAAAACCTTGCCGCTGCCGTGCTGATCCGTGCCGGCTGGCCGCGTATTGCTGCCCAGGGCGGCGCGCTGGCCGACCCGATGTGCGGTGTGGGTACCTTCCTGGTGGAGGCGGCGATGATTGCCGCCGATATCGCGCCGAACCTGCGCCGCGAGCGCTGGGGCTTCAGCGCCTGGCTGGGTCACGTGCCGGCGCTGTGGCGCAAGCTGCACGACGAGGCCAAGGCGCGCGCCGAAGCCGGGCTGGCACGTCCGCCGCTGTGGATCCGCGGCTACGAGGCCGATCCGCGGCTGATCCAGCCAGGGCGCAACAATGTCGAGCGTGCGGGCCTGAGCGACTGGATCAAGATCTACCAGGGCGAAGTGGGCAGCTTCGAGCCGCGTCCCGACCAGAACCAGAAGGGCCTGGTAATCTGCAACCCGCCCTACGGTGAGCGTCTGGGTGATGAAGCCAGCCTGCTGTATCTCTACCAGAACCTGGGTGAACGCCTGCGCCAGGCCTGCCTGAACTGGGAGGCGGCGGTATTCACCGGCGCGCCCGATCTGGGCAAGCGCATGGGTATTCGCAGCCACAAGCAGTACGCCTTCTGGAACGGCGCGCTGCCGTGCAAGCTGCTGCTGATCAGGGTGCAGCCCGATCAGTTCGTCACTGGCGAGCGTCGTCAGCCAGAGCGCGAGCGGGGCAGCGAGCCGAGCGAGCCCGTGGTTTCAGTCGCCAGCGAGCCGGCGCGTCTGAGCGAAGGCGGGCAGATGTTCGCCAACCGCCTGCAGAAGAACCTCAAGCAACTGGGCAAGTGGGCCAAGCGCGAGAACATAACCTGCTATCGCGTCTACGATGCCGACATGCCGGAATACGCGCTGGCCATCGACCTCTACCATGACTGGGTGCATGTTCAGGAGTACGCCGCGCCGCGCTCGATCGACCCGGAAAAAGCCCAGGCGCGTCTGTTCGATGCCCTGGCGGCGATCCCCCAGGCGCTGAACATCGACCAGAGCCGCGTGGTGATCAAGCGGCGCGAGCGGCAATCCGGCACCAAGCAGTACGAGCGCCAGAGCAGCCAGGGTCAGTTCACCGAGGTGAGCGAAGGCGGCGTCAAGCTGCTGGTCAACCTGACCGACTACCTCGATACCGGGCTGTTCCTCGACCATCGCCCGATGCGCATGCGCATCCAGCGCGAGGCGGCCGGCAAACGCTTCCTCAACCTGTTCTGCTATACCGCCACGGCCAGCGTGCATGCGGCCAAGGGTGGCGCACGCAGCACCACCAGTGTCGACCTGTCGAAAACCTACCTGGATTGGGCGCGGCGCAACTTCTCGCTCAACGGCTTCTCGGACAAGAACCGCCTGGAGCAGGGCGACGTGATGGCGTGGCTGCAGGCCTGCCGCGAGGAGTACGAGCTGATCTTCATCGACCCGCCGACCTTCTCCAACTCCAAGCGCATGGAAGGGGTGTTCGACGTGCAGCGTGACCATGTGGAGCTACTTGACCTGGCCGTTGCGCGCCTGGCACCGGGTGGCGTGCTGTATTTCTCCAACAACTTCCGCAAGTTCCAGCTCGACGAACACCTGCAGGAGCGTTACGCGGTCGAGGAGATCACCGCCCAGACCCTGGACCCGGACTTCGCGCGCAACAGCAAGATCCACCGCGCATGGCGCATCCAGGCGCGCTGATGGCGCGCAGGATGTGATCAGGCGTGTGGGGGGTGGCTACCTTGCAGCCACCGCCTACATGCCCGGGTGGAGCCCTGAGCCCGGCTCAGGGTTGCAGCGCTGCGGTTCTGCTGTTGAGCTTTGGCTGGCGGTACAGGTCCAGCAGCACCTGGTCGAGCACTGCCGAGGCGCCCCAGGGTTTGGGGTCGTTGAGAATTGCCACCACCGCCCAGGTGTTGCCGTTGCTGTCGCGGCTGAAGCCGGCGATGGCACGCACCGTATTCAGGGTGCCGGTCTTGATGTGTGCTTCACCGGTCATGGCGGTGCGCTTGAGGCGCTTGCGCATGGTGCCGTCCATGCCGGTCAGCGGCATCGAACTGATGAATTCGGCAGCGTAGGGGCTCTTCCAGGCTGCCTGCAGCAGGGTGGCCATTTCCCTGGCGCTGACACGCTCGGCACGCGACAGCCCTGAACCGTTCTCCATGACCAGATGCGGCGCGGTGATGCCTTTCTTCGCCAGCCACTGGCGCACCACACGCTGTGCGGCACGGGCATCGTCGCCGTCGGCATCGGTGCGGTACTGCGCGCCCAGGCTCAGGAACAGTTGCTGGGCCATGGTGTTGTTGCTGTATTTGTTGATGTCGCGGATCACCTCCACCAGGTCCGGGGAGAATGCGCGGGCCAGCAGGCGTGCACTCTTGGGAACTTCGGCAACCCGGTCAGCCCCCATGATGCGCCCGCCCAGTTCGTTCCAGATGGCACGTACCGCGCCGGCGGCGTAGGTCTGGTGGTCGAGCAGTGCCAGGTAGGTCTGGGAGTTGCAGCCGTCAGCCAACTGGCCGCTGACCACCACGCTGACGCCGTCGGCCTGGGTCACCGGGTTGTAGCGCACTTCGCCCTTGCACTGGTTACCCGGTACCGCCTTGACCTGGTTGTCGATGCGGATGCTGGCGATGGGCGGCTCTACCGATACCAGGACCTTGCCGCCATCGTTGCGTGCCACGAAGCGCAAGGCCTTGAGGTTGACCAGCAGGGAGTCGGGCTTGACCAGGAACGGCTTGTTTTCATCGCCGCCGTCGTCGTTGAACTGGGGAAGCTGGGGCTGCACGAAGTGGCTGCGGTCCAGCACCAGGTCGCCATTGATGGTCTGTACGCCGTTGGCGCGCAGGTCGCGCATCAGCAGCCAGAGTTTTTCCATGTTCAGCTTGGGGTCGCCGCCGCCCTTGAGGTACAGGTTGCCGTTGAGGGTGCCGTTGCTCAGGGTGCCGTCGGTGTAGAACTCGGTTTTCCACTGGTGGGTCGGGCCGAGCATTTCCAGCGCGGCATAAGTGGTGACCAGTTTCATGGTCGAGGCCGGGTTGACCGACACATCGGCGTTGAACACCGTGGGTGTGCCCGGACCATTGAGCGGCAGCATCACCAGCGACAGCGCGGAGCCGTCGAGCTTGTTGGTCTTGAGGGCCTGTTGCACCTTGGGCGAAAGGGTGGTGTTGACGGGGGCGGCGTGGGCCGGCATGGCCAGTGGCAGCAGCAGGCCGGCGAACAGCAGTGAACGTAGAGATGTGGTCATTTGCACTGAAACCCTGCAGGCGAGGGGTGAAAAAAACCAGAGCGCAATAGGGTGACGGCCCCGGTATGGAAAAATATAGCGCGCATTATGCACCACGCATGCTGCCCATGTGCCTAACAATGCCTGTCAGTGCGGCGATTTTTCGGGTTTTATTCAGGCAGTTTCGCGGTGGAACTGGTAAAGTGCCGCGCGTTATTACTTAAGAGGATTGTTTCATGGCGACCAACCGTTCCCGCCGTCTGCGTAAAAAACTGTGTGTAGACGAGTTCCAGGAGCTGGGTTTCGAACTGAACCTGGAGTTCAAGGAAGACCTGTCCGACGAAGCCATTGACGCTTTCCTCGACGCCTTCCTGGATGAAGCCATGGATGCCAACGGCCTGGACTACGTCGGCGGCGACGACTTCGGTCTGGTCTGCAAGGCAGATCGTGGCTCGGTCACCGAAGAGCAGCGTGCTGCAGTGCAGGCATGGCTCAAAGGCCGCAGCGAGCTGACCAAGATCGAAGTCAGCCCGTTGCTGGATGCCTGGTATCCGGAAAAGCCGGTCAACCCGGCTAGCTGATACCTCGTCAAAGCGGCAGCCCTGGTGGCTGCCGCTTGCGTTCTACCCCTGCATCGGCCCCGTTCCCGTGGCCTGCGACAGCGCCTCCAGCGTATCGCGCAACGCCTGATCCACCTCGTTCATCGCCCTTAGCACCTGCCGTTTGCGTCGCCTGAGCACAGGTTCTGGCGCAGCGTCCTCGCACGCCGCTTCCAGCCGTTCGCAGGCCAGCATCAGCGCCTCGGACTGCACCATGCGCGCCACCCCCAGCACCTTGTGTGCAGCGTCCCTGAGTATTGCCGGCGAGCCGCGAGTATCGGCGTCGAGCAGCTGCTGACGGTCGATCGGGGCGCAACTGAGCAACTGTTCGAGCAGGCGGCGCAGTTCGCCTGGGTCGTTGCCGATGATCGGCCCCAGCCCCATCAGGTCGATCAGGGGCATGTCACCACGGGTGCGGCCTGCCGACAGGGGAGCGTCGTTCAGGCGCTGACTGAGTTCATGCAGGGTGATGGGTTTGAGCAGGCAGTCGTTCATGCCCGCGGCGTGGCAGCGATCACGCACTTCAGGTTGGGTATTGGCGGTGTAGGCCAGGATGGTGCAGGGCGCGCGCCCGAGTATGCGCTCTTCCTCGCGTACGGCCTGGGCCAACTGGTAGCCGTCCATCTGCGGCATGTTGCAGTCCACGATCAACACGTCGAAAGGCTCCAGGCGCCATGCCTGCAGCGCACTCAGGCCGCTTTCGGCATTGGTGTGCTGCACGCCGAGAAAGTCCAGCTGCTGGCCCATCAGCAGCAGGTTGGCCGGGTGGTCGTCGACCACCAGCACCTTCACCGCCGGCGCCGGCAAGGTCGGCTGGGGCACGGGGTCGGCGAGCTTCTCGCAGGCTGCCAGCCCCGTCAGCGGCATGCTGATCTTCACCTCGGTCCCGGTGCCCGGTTCGCTGTGCAGCGTCAGCTGGCCGCCCATCATGGCGCACAGGCTGCGGCTGATGACCAGGCCCAGGCCGGTGCCGCTGCGTGCCAGCGGGCTGTCGGGGGCGACCTGGGCGAAGGGCTGGAACAGGTACTGCTGGTCGGTCGCGCTGATGCCGATACCGCTGTCGCTGACCGAGAGCAGCAGTTGCAGGGTATCGGGCCCGGCCCCCGGTTGCAGGGCCAGGTCCACGCGTACCTGGCCCTGGTCGGTGAACTTGATCGCGTTGCTGACCAGGTTCGAGAGGATCTGCTTGAAGCGCAGCGGGTCGAGCAGCACGTCGCGGCAGGCGCTCTCGTCGATGACCAGGCTCAGGCTGAGGTCCTTCTGCCGGGCCAGGGCCTCGAACACCCGACCCACCGACTCCACCAGCTCACCCAGGTTGACGCGCTGGGGGC
Organism: Pseudomonas sp. 1176_21; assembly: GCF_052850635.1. Lineage (NCBI taxonomy): Bacteria > Pseudomonadati > Pseudomonadota > Gammaproteobacteria > Pseudomonadales > Pseudomonadaceae > Pseudomonas > Pseudomonas sp. 1176_21. The sequence continues at coordinate 298,934 of NZ_VXCV01000006.1, read as the reverse complement.
TCAGGCTCATGTGGCCGGACTCGATACGCGCGATGTCGAGGATATCACCGATCAGCGACAGCAGGTCCCTGGCCGAGCTGTAGGCCACCTCGATGGCGGGACGGTCGAGGTGCCCGGCATCGGCGCGCTTGAGTGCCAGCTCGAGCATGCCGATCACCGCGTTCATGGGGGTACGGATCTCGTGGCTCATGGTGGCCAGGAACTTGCTTTTTGCGCGGTTGGCGTTATCGGCCTGCTCCTTGGCCTGGCGCAGTTCCTGGATCAGCTGGCGGCGGTCGCTGATGTCCAGCCAGCCGCCGATGATGCCCTGTACCTCGCCCAGCGAGTCGCGGTACGGCAGTACCCAGTGGTAGATGGTCAGCTCGCGGTTCTTCAGCATCATGGGGCGGTCGACGATCAATGGCAGGCCTTCGTTCATCACCTGCTGGTAGTCCGCCTGAAACTGACTGGCATTGTCGGCATCGGTGAGCGGCGCATCGTGGATGGACTTGCCCAGTACCTCTTCGGCGCGCGCCTCAACGGCCTGCAGGTAGCTGTCGTTGCAGCTCTTGAGCAGGCCTTGGCGGTCACGCACATAGATCGGGTGTGGCGTGCCGTTGACCAGCGCCCGCATGAACTCGAGCTGGTCGCCCAGGGCGCGCTCGATCTGCTCGCGCTTCTTGATCTGGCGACGCATCCAGCCGTTCCAGGCCAGCGACAGGATCAGCAGCAGGCCAGTGCCCAGCACCAGTTGAATGATGAAGCGCTGGTGGCTTTGCCAGTAAGAGCTGGGTCCGCCGCTGAAATCGCGCCAGCGGCCATTGATTGCGCCCAGCTCCTGGGGCGGGATGCTAAGCAGGGCCTTGTCGAGGATAGAGGTCAGTTCGTCGGCGCCCTGGGCGGTGGCCATGGAGTAGGTCGCCGGCTCGTCGCCGATGTTGGCGCGGATGATCAGCTGCTTTTGGGTGGTGAGCCTGAAATTGGCATTGATCAGCGCGGTGACCATGCCGTCGACCTGGTGACGCGACAGCAGTTCGGCGGAGGCTGCGGGGCTTTCCGTTTCAACCAGCTCGATGCCGCCATGGCGAATGCGCAGCCCGTCGTTGAGCGTACTGCCGCGGGTCACGGCCAGGCGCTTGCCATACAGCTGGCGCAGCGAGGCAGGTTCGTCCTCGCCCTTGCGCGTGACCAGCACGTAGGCGTTCTCCAGGTAGGGCCGGCTGATGTTCAGGGTGGCTTCGCGCTGTGTGCTGGGCGTGATGGTGGCGATGACGTCGGCGCGACCCTGGTGCAACTGGTCGATCATGTCGCTGATGCCGGCGCTGCGATGGATCTCGAAACGCAGGCCGGTGCGCAGACGGATCAGCTCGAGCAGGTCGGCAACGATACCTCGCAGGTTGTTGGCACTGTCGTAGAACGACAGCGGCGCGGCGTTTTCGTCCACCACCACACGCACCACCGGGTGTGCCGCCAGCCAGCGTTGTTCGCGTGGGGAAAGTTGCAGCTTGCGATCAGTCAGCAGCATGCCGTCGCCGATGCTCCAGCGCTGGAAGATACTGGTGCGCATGGCGCTGGTGACCGCATCCAGGGTGGTATTGACCAGCTCGAGCAGCAGCGGGTTGTCGGCTCGCAGGGCGAAGCTGAAGCCCACAGGCTCGTGTTTGCCGAAGTTCACCATCTTGAGGTTTTTCAGGTAGCCCTGGTTGATCTGGTAATAGGTCGACAAGGCGTCCCCCAGGAACACGTCGGCCTGTTCGAAGGCCACCGCGTTGAGGGCATTGTGGTAGGAGCTGTAGGTCTGCACCGTGGCGTTGGGGTAGGTGGCGCGAACCTCGCTCAATGGCAGGTAATGGGCAACCACGCTCAGGCGTAGCCCCTTGAGGCCGTTGTCCAGTGCCCGGGTTTCATTTTCGCGGGTGACCAGCACCGGCAGGTCTTCGGCATAGGGGCGCGACAGGGCCACCTCGGGGAGGGCGGCATCGTAGCCATTGGCACTTCCCAGCAGGTCGATGTGCCCGTCTATCAGGGCTTGCAGGGCCTTGTCGCGGTTGGCGAAGCGCTTTACCCGAATGGGCCGGTTCAAGGTATTGCCGATCAGGCCGGCGTAGTCGGCGGTCAGGCCCTCGTAGTCGCGGCCACTGGCGGTGATGTCGAACGGCGCGTAGTCCGGTGCCGAAGTGCCCAGTACCAGCACCTCATGCTTGTCGAGCCAGTCGGCCTGGGCCGGTGTGGGGGTTACAGCCATGGCCGCCAGGCCGCTGCGGCTGAGCAGCTCGTAGTTGCGCTCGCCGGGTTCGTTGGCGCAGAGCGAAGAGGCGAGGCAGGCCCCGGCGAACAGCAGGCAGAACAACAGAAGACGTTTGGCCATGCTCGCACTCATACCAGCGCGTTGCGTTTGGCCATCTCGATCAGTTCCACCAGCGAGTTGGCCTTGAGTTTCTGCATCAGGCGTTTTTTATAGGTGCTCACGGTTTTATTGCTGAGAAACATGCCGGACGCAATTTCCTTGTTGCTCTTGCCCTGGGCAAACAGTTGCAAAACCATCAGTTCGCGATCATTGACGGTCTTGAACAGTTCCATCTCGCTGTCGCCGCTGTCCTGATGGCGAAGTGGGTTTATTGCCTGGCTGGGGAAATAGTTGTAACCGGAAAGTACCGCCTTGATGGCACTGAGCAACTCGCTGAGGTCCTCCTGCTTGCATACATAACCGCAAGCCCCCGACAACATGCAGCGTGTTGCAAACAGTACGGGTGATTGCGCAGTCAGCACCAGAACCTTCATCGGCACGGCCATGCTGTTGAAGCGTGACAGCACTTCCAGGCCATCCAGCTTGGGGATGCCGATGTCGAGGATGATCAGGTCGGGCACGGTTTCGCGGGTCATCTGCATGGCGTCAACGCCATTGTCGGATTCGCCGGTGACCCGATAACCCTCGTTCTCCAGCAACATGCGTACAGCCAGGCGAATGACGGGATGATCGTCGACAATAAATACGGAGTGCATAATCACCTTCCAGGTAGGGGCCATAAAGAAGCCGCACCATAGCCCAGTTGGAAGGCGTGCACGTAAATAGAGTTGCGCTCAAACTTAATATGGGAAAATTCCTACAATAAGTTGGGCGCAAGGCTACAAATAGTTGATTTTCAAGCGCGCCATATCGTTTTGCGCACTAATCAATACGGCTGCAATCGCCTACGTTACATACGTGGAAGTTGCAGCGTATTGATCGGGTCAACTGCATCAGATCGGGCTTGAACGCCCGGTCATTTCGCGGGCCATTTCGCTGGCATAGCTGTCGGTCATGCCGGCAATGAAGTCGATCATGCGCAGGAAGGCGCTGTGCAATGTGCTGTTGGGGTCGGGCGCATTGTTGCCCAGCAGGTCAAGGATGCGCCGGTGCTTGAACGAGGGCGTGCGTCCGCCGTGCTGTTCCAGTGCTGCGCCGCAAAATGCATTGAGCAGAATCTCCAGCGTGGTGTAGGCACCGATTTCATGCAGTGTCTTGCGCTTGTCCTGGAAGATCTTCTTGCGCGCCATGTCCTTGGCCTGCAGCACACAGCGCTTGGCCGGGCCGTGCATGTGCTCGACCAGGTCGCCGTGCAGGGTGCCGGCCAGCAAGGCTTGCTGCTGCTCGACGAATGCCCGTGCGGCGGCGTTGGTCAGGTGCTCGATCGCCTTGCCGCGCAGGATCGCCAGCTTGCGCCGGCGCGAATCCCCGGGGCCCAGCTGGCGGTAGGTTTGCGGCAGGTCGTCACCCACCAGCCCCAGCAGCAGCGCTTCTACCTCGGCGTAGTCGAGCAGCTCCATTTCCAGGCCGTCTTCCAGGTCGATCAGCGCATAGCAGATATCGTCGGCGGCCTCCATCAGGTACACCAGCGGGTGCCGGGCCCAGCGTTGCGGCTCGAGTTGCGGCATGCCCAGCTTGCGTGCGATCTGCTCCAGCAGCGGCAGCTCGCTCTGGTAGCAGCCGAACTTGTGCTTCTTGTAGCCCAGGGCATCGGCGTGGCGGGCGCTCCAGGGGTACTTGAGGTAGGTGCCCAGGGTGGCGTAGGTGAGGCGCGTGCCGCCATCGAACTGGTGATACTCCAGTTGGGTCAACACGCGAAAGCCCTGGGCATTGCCTTCGAAATTGAGGAAGTCGCCCCGTTCGGCATCGCTCATCGCATCCAGCCAGCCGCGTCCGGCGGCCTGCTGGAACCAGTGCCGGATTGCGTCCTCGCCGGAGTGGCCGAACGGCGGGTTGCCGATATCGTGGGCCAGGCAGGCAGACTGCACCACCATGCCCAGGTCGCTGGGCGCGCACCAGTCCGGCAGGCTGTCGCGCAGTGTCTCGCCCACCCGCATGCCCAGCGAGCGGCCCACGCAACTGACCTCCAGCGAGTGGGTCAGACGCGTGTGGATGTGATCGTTGCTGGTGACCGGGTGTACCTGGGTCTTGCGCCCCAGGCGGCGAAAGGCACCCGAGAAGATGATCCGGTCGTGGTCCTTGTGGAAGGGGCTGCGCCCGAGTTCTTCGGGGCTGTGCAGGGTTTTGCCGAGGCGTTCGCGGGTAAGCAGTGTGTGCCAGTCCAAGGCCGGTTCTCCAGTGCGGGGCAGGCCCCTAGCTTCCCGTGTCCCGGACGTGGCCGCAACCCTCAGAGGCCATCGGCATCCAGGTCGATCAGCAGCAGGCGGCGCCCGTCGTCGAAGAACTGGCCGGCGGTCATGCAGTACTGGTTGGTGGTGGCGTCGCGGTAGGTGCTGGACAGAATCAACCGGCGCTCATCCCAGCCCTCGGCCAGCAGGTGATAAAAGTAGGGCCGCCATGACCAGTTGTGGCCCTGGTAGCCGTTGTTCACGTGCCAGTGCTGGCCGTGCCATTCCAGATTGGGGGTGAGCTGGGTGCCGTGCCGGTCACACAGAAAAAACCGCAGCACCCAAGGGTAGGCGTGCAGGTTCGGCAACTGTTCGACCGAGGCCTGGGCCTGCGCCCAGGCCTGCAGCCGGGGCATCAGTTCGGCCAGTTGCTGGCGGCGCTGCATCAGCCGTGCGCGCTCGTCCAGCTTGCCCTGCACGTAGCGCTCGCGCAGGTGGCCGAAGCGGGTGACGAATGCATCGCTGGCGAAAAAACCGGCCTGGGCCTGGGCGAACAGGTGGCCCTGCAGGTAACGCGCGCCACATTCCAGGGCGAAGTCAAGCTCGGCCTCGTTCTCGACGCCTTCGGCAATGATCCAGCACCCGGTCTTCTCGGCCATCTGGGCCAGGGCCTTGACCACTTCGCTGCTGGGCCCGCCGCGGGCGGCGGCCTGGAACAGGCGCATGTCAAGCTTGAGAATGTCTGGCTGCAGCGCCAGCACCCGGTCCAGCTGCGAGTAGCCGGCGCCGAAATCATCGATGGCGATGCGCGCGCCGGCCTGGCGATAGCGCGTGACCACATCGGCCAGGCGCTGCAGGTCGCCGCCCTGTTCGGTGATCTCGAAGACCACCCGGCGTGGATCGATGCCGTGCTGTCGTACCTGCATCAGGCTGGGCAAGGGCTCGTCGGCAGCCAGCTCGCTGATCCAGCGGGGCGAGATGTTCAGGCTCAGAAACCAGTCGCCCGGTGCCTGGCTGAAGGTTGCCAGGGCCTGGCCACGCAGCGTGCGATCGAGGGTGCGCAGGGCTGCGGTGGGCATTTGCGGGTCAATGAACAGCGGGCCGACCGAGCGCAGCTGGCCGTCGGCCTGAACCAGTCGGCCAAGGGCTTCGATACCGGCGATGCGGCCAGTGGCCGTATCGATGAAGGGTTGATAGCAGGCGAGCGGGTGCCCGTCGTACACGGCGGCTCCTTGTTTTTACGAGACGGCTGGCCGGATGCTCAGCACGGCAAGCCTGCGGCCCGCCGCCTCGTATTGCAAGAATGCAGCCAGTTTGCGTTCAGCGCCTTGACTGCATGAACAGGCGTATCAGCGGGGTCAGGCTGCTGCCCACGCCGGCCAGCCGTGTCAGGCTGCCGTTGCGTGCGCCCTTGCCGGTCAGAAAGCCCAGCAGCACCACGGCGCCGATACCCCAGAGGGGTGCGTGCTTGATGCCCAGGCTGCCCTGCAGCCCGCCTTGCAGGGAGTCGCCCACCCCGCGCAGGCGTGTCAGCGGCTTGAGCAGTTGCCCGGATTCGTGGCGGATTTCCTGGCGACGCATTTCCAGGCGCAGGCGTACCAGGGCCTTGCGCAGTTCGCGGCGGTCGGTGGTTTGCGGCAATTCAGGCAGGCTCATGGCAACAGGCGCTCCCGGTCCTTGGCAAGTTCTTCGAGGGTGGCATGGAACGGCGAGGACTCGTCGAACACCGCTGCCTTGAGGCGCAGCCCGCAGAATACCGCCGCCAGGCTGTAGAACACGCACAGGCCGATGATGCCGGCCAGGCGATAACTGTCCCACAGCAGAATCAGCAGCAGCGCCGACAAGGCCGTCAGCAACAGCAGGGCGAACACCAGGGCCAGCCCGGCGAACAGCAGCAGGCTCAGGGTGCGCGCCTTCTGTTCCTGCAGTTCGATGCCGAACAGTTCGACGTGGCCGTGCAGCAGACCAAGGATGGCGGCGCCAAGGCGCCGTGAAGACGAGCCGGTGGTTTCGGTTTCCATACCCCGTACCTCAGCGACGACTGGCCAGCAGGCCGATCAGAAAGCCCACGCCAGCGGCAATGCCGACGGATTGCCAGGGGTTGGACTGCACGTAGTCCTCGGTGGCGCTGAGTGCAGCCTGGCTGCGTTCACGTACCGAGTCCTGGGTCTGCTTGAGGGTCTCGCGGGCACGCGACACGCTTTCCTCGATCTGCCTGCGCAACTCGTCGGCCTGATCGCCGGCCAGGGTCGCGGAGTGCTCCAGCAGTTTTTCGGCATCCTGTACCAGGATTTCGAAGTCTGCCTGAAGGATGTCTTTTGCAGTTTTGCGGGCCATGGGTCTCTCCGTGTCAAGTGGGCGTCTGGCATTTCGAGTGCCGAGCGCTGCGTAAGGTTCAGTGCAATCGGCAGTGGTACAGCATTTGCCTTGCCTTGGTGCAGCAGGCCGGGCGGCCGCGCCAGATCAGGGCGCGAAACGACGGCCGGTCGATAAACCATAACCCAATCCACGACAAACCCCGGAAAAAACTCCACGTCATCGCTGCATTCGCGCCCCCGGCCCCCCCCCATGGCGGGCCAGGGTAGTGCGCACGGCAGCCGCTAGCGCCCGGTCAGCAGTCGGGCCTGGCAGGCATCGATGGCGTTGGAGGGGCCGCTCAGCAGCACCGCGTCACCGGCATGCAGGCAGGTATCGGTGGCCAGGGCCACTTCCTCGCCATCGCGCTGCACGGCCTGTACTTCCACCCCGAGCAGGTCCAGGCCCAGCTCGGTCAGCGGGCGACCGCAGGCATAGGCATCGGCGCCCAGGTTGACCGCATGCAGCATGACCTTTGGCAGGCCTTCGCTGTCGACCGGGCTGGTCTGCGCCCCCTGGTAGAACCCGTGCAGCAGGCGATAGCGGCTCTGGCGCACCTCGTCGATACGCTGCTGTACACGCTCCTGGGGTACGCCGAGCATCACCAGGGCATGGGAGGCGAGCATCAGGCTGGACTCCAGCAACTCCGGTACCACCGCCGTGGCACCTGCGGCGCGCAGTTCGTCGCGCAGGCTGTCGTCGCGGGTGCGCACCAGGATCGGCACCTGGGTGTTGAAGTGACGGGCGGCCTTGAGCACGCTCATGGCGACATCGGTCTTGTCTACCGCGATCACCAGCAGCCGGGCACGCTCCAGGCCGATGGCCGCCAGCAGTTCGCCGCGCCGCGAGTCGCCGTAGTGCACGCGCTGCTCGCCGGCGGCGGCCTCCTGCACCCTGACCGGGTCGTCGTCCAGGGCAATGAAGGCCAGCTGTTCGCGCCGCAGGAAGCGCCCGATGGACTGGCCTACCCGGCCATAACCACAGATCAGCACGTGCCCGCTGAGCGAGGCGCTTTGTGCCTGGATCTCTTCGAGCTGCACCTCCTGGTTGGGTTTGCGATGCAGGCGGGCGGCCAGCGCCGGAGCGCCGCGCAGCATCAGCGGGGTGACCAGCATCGAACAGAAGGTGGCGGCCAGCAGCAGGTGCCCGAGGTCTTCGGGCAGCAGGCGGGTCTGTTGCATCTGCGCCATCAGTGCGAAGCAGAACTCGCCGCCCTGGGCCAGGGCCACGCCACTGCGCCAGGCGGTTTCGCTGTCGCTGCCGCGCAGCTTGACCAGCACCGCCACCACCACGCCCTTGATGGCCAGCAGGGCCAGGGTCAGGCCGAGGATTTCCAGGCCGTGGCTGGCAAACAGTTGCAGGTCGATGAGCATGCCGATACTGACAAAGAACAGCCCCAGCAGGATGTCGCGGAAGGGGCGGATATCGGCCTCGATCTGGTGGCGATAGTTGCTTTCACCCAGCAGCATCCCGGCGAGGAACGCCCCCAGTGCCGGAGACAGGCCCAGCAGGTGGGTAAGCCAGGCGGTCAGCAGCACGATCACCAGTGCCAGCAGCACGAACAGCTCGGCCGAGTGCGAGCGGGCCACCTCGTGGAACAGGCGCGGCAGCAGCCAGCGGTTGGCCAGCAGCAGGCCGATGAACAGGATCACGGTCTTGCCCAGGGTCAGCGGCAGCGCCCAGTACCAGGCCTGGCCGCCCTGGCCGGCGAACACCGGCACCAGGGTCAGCAGCAGTACCGCAATCACGTCCTGGAACAGCAGCACGCCAATGGCGTTCTGGCCGTGGCTGCTGAAGATTTCGCCGAGGCTGGTGAGCTCCTTGCTGACGATGGCGGTGGACGACAGCGCCAGGCCGCCGCCCAGCAGCAGGGCAGCCCCGGCCGGCATGCCAAGCAGCCCCAGCAGGCCGGCCAGCAGCAGCGCCGAGCAGATCACCTGCAGGCTGCCCAGGCCGAAGACCACGCGGCGCAGGGCGAGCATCTTGCTCAGGGAGAATTCAAGGCCCAGGGAAAACAGCAGGAACACCACGCCCATTTCGGCGAGGTCGGGCAGTTCTTCGCTTTCATTGACCCAGTCCAGGGCGGTGGGGCCGACGAACAGGCCGACGCACAGGTAGCCCAGCACGGGGGGCAGTTGCAGGCGCCGGAAAATGGCGATGACCACCAGTGACGAGGCCAGGATGATCAGCAGGTTGGCAAACACTCAATACACTCCATTGCAATGCCGACGGGCGCGAAAAAATTTGTCAGTCTACAGCGCTCGAGGCCACGCAGGCTGACCCAGGTCAGTCGTTGGTGTCTCGACCCGCCAGGTGTACGGGCCTAGAATACGGGTCCGCTTTTCACGTTTCACGGTACTTCCCATGCTTCCTGAAACTCAACTGCTCGGCACCCTGGGCTGTCACCTGTGCGAGGTGGCCGAGGCCATTCTGATGCCGCTTGTCGAGCACGGGCTGCTGGTCGAGCTGGTCGATATTGCCGATGATCCGGCCGATGTCGAGCGCTACGGCCTGCTGATTCCGGTGCTGCGTCGCTGTGACTCCGGTGCCGAGCTGCTCTGGCCGTTCGATACCGAGCAGGTGGTCGCGTTTCTGAGCTGAGCGTCGCCAGCGGGGTGTTCACATGCCGATGCACAATCTGTGATGCAACGGCGCAGGTGCTGTTGGAGAATCGCCAGCGCAGCATACACCCGTGACGAAGTCTCATCCGCCAAGGAGTGGCGAACCATGCACCTGAGTCCGCATTTCACACTGGAAGAACTGACTGCTTCCGAAACTGCCCGACGTGAAGGCCTGACCAACCAGCCCGGCCCCGATGCCCTGGCCAACCTGCGCCGTCTGAGCCAGACCCTGGAGCAGGTACGCAGCCTGCTCGGGCATCCCATCCGCGTCAACAGTGCCTACCGCAGCAACGAGCTCAACCGTCGTGTCGGCGGGGTGAGCGGCAGTGCGCATACCCTCGGGCTGGCAGCCGATATCAGCGTCGCGGCGCTTTCACCCCTGGTGGTGGCGCAACGTATCCTGGACAGCGGTCTGGCGTTCGACCAGCTCATTCTGGAGTTCGACCGCTGGGTTCACCTGGCCATCGCCGAAGGGGCAGGGCGCAAGCAGGTGCTGACGGTGCGCGAGGGTACCGGCTACCTGCCGGGGTTGCAGTGAGTACTGTTCATTCATACACTGTATGCAAATACAGTAATCGGGTGAGCGCTTGCGCCAGAGGGGCCGGACGATGGTCAACGTCGAACAATTGAAATACAGCGTCAACCGCATGGCTGTCGAACAGGTGCGCGAGGCCGTGCTCGAATTGCGCCTCGATGGCCTGGTCACCGAGGGCAAGACCCCTTTCAGCAAGATCCACTTCAACACCTGCTTTGCCGAGATAGAGGCATTGTTCCAGCGCGCCGGTTACCACCGGGCGCTGGATGTGGTCGGTTATCAGGGCCTGATGTATGCGTTGTACGATCCGGGCCGCTGGGAGGCGGTGGATGTGCTGCGCTGGCTCAAGGAGTTTACCGAGGCTGCGGCAACCCGGGCTGGCTGAGCCGGCAGGCATGCCGGATAATGGACGGCCCCCAACTGGCGAGCATGTCCATGAGTGTCCCTTTCGATCCGGCCCAGCACCAGGCCAGCACTGTCTGCCTGCCACCGGGCAGTTGGGCCACCGTGCTCGACTGCCTGTGCGACCACTTCAAGGCGATCAGCCGTGAACAATGGCTCGATCGCATCGCCCGTGGGCGGGTGCTGGATGCCCAGGGCGCGCCGATTGACGTGGGCCTTGCCTACAAGCCAGGCCTGCGTATCCACTATTTTCGCGAAGTACCCAACGAAAAGCCGATCCCGGTGCAGGAGCATATCCTGCACGTCGACGAGCACCTGGTGGTGGCCGACAAACCGCACTTTCTGCCGGTGACGCCCACTGGCGAATATGTCGAACACACGTTGCTGCGCCGTTTGATTCGCCGGCTCGACAACCCGCACCTGGTGCCATTGCACCGCATCGACCGGCACACGGCGGGCCTGGTGCTGTTCTCGGCCAACCCGCAAAGCCGTTCGGCCTATCAGCAGCTGTTTCCCACCCGACAGATCGACAAGCACTACCAGGCCATTGCCCGCGCCTTGCCGCAGCTGGAGTTCCCGCGGGTGCACAAGAGCCGACTGGTCAATGGCGAGCCGTTCTTTCGCATGCAGGAGGTGCCCGGCGTCAGCAACAGCGAAACCATTGCCCGGGTTCTGGAAAAAAACGGCGAGTGGTGGCGCTACGGCCTGTCACCGGTCACCGGCAAGACCCACCAGTTGCGGGTGCACATGACGGCGCTGGGGGCGAGTATCTGCAATGATCCGTTCTACCCGCAGATCGTGCAGGGCCCCGATGACTACGCAAGGCCACTCAAGCTGCTGGCCCACAACCTGCGCTTCAACGACCCGCTCGATGGGCAGGAGCGCTATTTCGAAAGCCGGCTGACACTGGACTGGTAGACCGCTGTGGGCGCACAACCAGAGGTTGTGCGCCACCGGGTCAACGGTTGAAGCGCTCCACCAGGGAATACTGGGTGGTGGCGGTGAGGGTCAGTTCCTCGCTGAGCAGCGCCGAATGCTGGGCCTGCTCGGAGGTCTGGTCGGCAAGCTGGGCGATGGTGCTGATGTTGCGGCTGATTTCATCGGCCACTGCGGTCTGCTCTTCGGTAGCGGCGGCAATCTGCGTGGTCATGTCGGTGATGTTGGCCACCGCCTCGCTGATGCCCACCAGCGCCTGGTCGGCTTCCATCACCCGTGCCACACCTTCCTCGGCCTGGCGATGGCCGGTTTCCATGGTCTGTACGGCATTGCTGGCGGTTTGCTGGAGCTTGGCGATCAGGCCGTGGATCTGCCCGGTCGATTCACTGGTGCGCTGCGCCAGCTGACGCACTTCGTCGGCCACCACGGCGAAGCCGCGGCCCATTTCACCGGCGCGTGCCGCTTCGATGGCGGCGTTGAGCGCCAGCAGGTTGGTCTGGTCGGCAATGCCCTTGATCACATCGACCACGCCACCAATCTCGTCGCTGTCGCGGGCCAGCTGGGTCACGGTCAGGCCGGTTTCGCCCACGGCAGCCGACAGACGCTGGATCGCATCGCGGGTTTCGCCGGCGATGTCGCGGCCGCGCCCGGTCAGGCGGTTGGCTTCCTGGGTGGCATCGGCGGTGCGCTGCACGTGGTTGGCCACTTCCTGGGTGGTGGCGGCCATCTGGTTGACGGCAGCGGCCACCTGCTCGGTCTCCACGCGCTGGCGCTCCAGGCCCGAGGAGCTGTTGTGGGCCAGGGTGTCGGACTGGCGCGCCTGCTCGTTGAGGTGCTCGGCGGTGTCCTGCAGGCGGGTCAGGCAGGTCTTGAGGCGCGCGTCCTGGCTGAGCATGGCCATTTCCAGGCGAGCCTGCACGCCGCGGCTGTCGGTGTACATCTGCGCGATCAGCGGGTCGGAGGTGGTCTGTTCGGCCAGGCGCAGCAGGCGCTTGAGGCCACGCTGCTGCCAGCTCAGGCCCAGCAGCCCCAGCGGTACCGACAGGGCGGCCGCCACGGCGAAGCCCCAGGAGTGGCCCAGCCAGCTGCCGATCAGGAAGCCGACCTGGCTGACCAGGATGAACGGCAGCCAGTCCTGCAGTACCGGCAGCCAGCGGTCGCGGCGCGGAATGGGTGGCTTGCCCTGATTGATGCGGTGATACAGCGCCTCGGCGCGACGGATCTGTTCGGCGCTGGGCTTGACCCGCACCGACTCGTAGCCGACTACCTGGTTGTTCTCGAAGATGGGGGTGACGTAGGCGTTGACCCAGTAATGATCACCCGACTTGCAGCGGTTCTTGACGATGCCCATCCACGGCAGGCCCTGCTTGAGCGTACTCCACATATGCGCAAACACAGCCGGCGGCACATCCGGGTGCCGGACCAGGTTGTGTGGCGCACGAATGAGCTCCTCCCGCGAAAAGCCGCTGATCTCGACGAACGCATCGTTGCAGTAGGTGATCACACCCTTGGCATCGGTGGTCGATATCAGACGTTGTTGGGCAGGGAAAGTCCGTTCGCGCTGGGTAATCGGCTGATTGTTACGCATAAGCTGTTCTATCCGGAAGGCTTTCGTGGTGTATCGGCAGACAGGCGTTTTTATTGAATGGATATTTAAAGAATATTGATCCGGCTCAAGGTGCCTTAGCTGTTCGTGTTGTAGTTGAAAGGCTGCAAAGTCAAGCAACTTGTTTGCATTCTTTCATATATTTGTCATGTTAGTCAGCTAGTGACCTGGTGTTCAAGCGGGGGCAGGTAGCGGGCGGGCAACGCCGCACAGTGCCTCCGGTTCAGGTCGAACTCAGTGGCCACACGGCGGGCCAATGCAGGCCCGGCGCAACGGCGCCGGGCCTGCTTCAGGCTAGCTCGCGATCAACTGGCGCAGCACGTAGTGCAGAATGCCGCCAGCCTTGAAGTACTCCACTTCGTTGAGCGTATCGATGCGGCACAGTACCTGGATCTGCTGCGTCGATGCGTCTTCGCGGGTGATGCGCAGGGTCAGCGTCATGCGTGGCTGCACCTGGGTCTGGCTGAGGCCGAGGATGTCGATGCGCTCATGGCCGGTCAGCCCCAGGGTCTTGCGCGTCTGGCCCTCGGCGAACTGCAGGGGCAGCACGCCCATGCCCACCAGGTTGGAGCGGTGGATACGCTCGAAGCTTTCGGCCAGTACCGCCTTGACCCCCAGCAGGTTGGTGCCCTTGGCGGCCCAGTCGCGGCTGGAACCGGTGCCGTATTCCTGCCCGGCGATCACCACCAGTGGTGTACCTTCGTCCTTGTAGCGCATGGCCGCGTCATAGATCGCCAGCTTCTCGGCGCTGGGCACATGCACCGTGTTGCCGCCTTCCTCGCCACCGAGCATCTCGTTGCGGATGCGGATGTTGGCGAAGGTGCCGCGCATCATGACCTCATGGTTGCCGCGACGCGAGCCGTAGGAGTTGAAGTCCCGCGGCTCCACGCCCTTGTCGCGCAGGTAGCGTCCGGCCGGGCTGTCGGCCTTGATGTTGCCGGCGGGCGAGATGTGGTCGGTGGTCACCGAATCGCCCAGCAGCGCGAGTATCCGGGCGCCGTGGATGTCTTCGATGACCGGCAGCGGGCCGGTGATGTCGTCGAAGAAGGGCGGATGCTGGATGTAGGTGGAGTCCTCCTGCCACACATAGGTCGCTGCCTGCGGCACCTCGATGGCCTGCCACTGTGCGTCGCCGGCAAATACCTCGGCATACTCCTTGTGGAACATCGCGGTATCGACCTTGGCCACGGCTTCGGCGATTTCCTGCTGGCTGGGCCAGATATCGCGCAGGTACACCGGCTTGCCGTCCTTGCCCAGGCCCAGGGCCTCGCTGGACAGGTCGACGCGCACGCTGCCGGCCAGGGCGTAGGCCACCACCAGCGGCGGCGACGCCAGCCAGTTGGTCTTGACCAGCGGGTGTACCCGGCCTTCGAAGTTGCGGTTGCCCGACAGTACCGAGGCGACGGTAAGGTCGGCCTGGGTGATGGCCTTTTCGATCGGCTCGGCCAGCGGGCCGGAGTTGCCGATGCAGGTGGTGCAGCCGTAGCCGACCAGGTCGAAGCCCAGGGCATCCAGATAAGGGGTCAGCCCGGCCGCCTTGTAGTAGTCGGTCACCACCTTGGAGCCGGGGGCCAGTGAGGTCTTGACCCAGGGCTTGCGCTGCAGGCCCTTTTCCACGGCCTTCTTGGCCACCAGCCCGGCAGCCATCATCACGCTGGGGTTGGAGGTGTTGGTGCAGGAGGTGATCGCGGCGATCACCACGGCACCGTCCTTGAGCAGGTGATTGGCGCCCTCGTGCTCGTATTCGATTTCGCCGGCCTGGTCGGCATTGCCCACCGCGACGCCGCCGCCCCCTTCACTTTCCAGGCGCCCAACCTCCTTGGTCGACACCTTCAGTTGCAAGCCGATGAAGTTGTTGAATGCCTGGGCCACCTGGGACAGCGCCACACGGTCCTGCGGGCGCTTGGGCCCGGCCAGGCTGGCTTCGACTTCGTCCATGTCCAGTGCCAGGGTGTCGGTGAACACCGGCTCCTGGCCCGCCTCGCGCCACAGGCCCTGGGCCTTGCAGTAGGCCTCCACCAGCTGCACGGTGGCGGCGGGGCGACCGGACAGGCGCAGGTAGTCCAGGGTCACGTCGTCCACCGGGAAGAAACCGCACGTGGCGCCGTACTCCGGCGCCATGTTGGCAATGGTCGCGCGGTCGGCCAGGGGCAACTGGGCCAGGCCGTCGCCGTAGAACTCGACGAACTTGCCCACCACGCCCTTCTTGCGCAGCATCTGCGTCACCGTCAGCACCAGGTCGGTGGCGGTGATGCCTTCGCGCAGCTTGCCGGTCAGCTTGAACCCGATCACCTCGGGGATCAGCATCGACACCGGCTGGCCGAGCATGGCCGCCTCTGCCTCGATACCACCCACGCCCCAGCCCAGCACGCCCAGGCCGTTGATCATGGTGGTGTGCGAGTCGGTGCCGACCAGGGTGTCGGGGAAGGCATAGGTGCGTCCGTCTTCCTCGCGGGTCCACACGGTGCGGCCCAGGTACTCCAGGTTGACCTGGTGACAGATGCCAGTGCCCGGCGGCACTACGCTGAAGTTGTCGAAGGCGTTCTGGCCCCAGCGCAGGAACGCATAGCGTTCGCCGTTGCGCTGCATCTCGATGTCGACGTTCTCGCCGAAGGCCTGCGCGGTGGCGTAGCGGTCGACCATCACCGAGTGGTCGATCACCAGGTCGACCGGGGAAAGCGGGTTGATGCGCTGCGGATCGCCGCCGGCCTTGGCCATGGCGGCGCGCATGGCGGCCAGGTCGACCACGGCGGGCACGCCGGTGAAGTCTTGCATCAGCACCCGTGCCGGGCGGTACTGGATCTCGCGGTCCGAGCGGCGCTGCTGCAGCCATTCGGCCAGGGCGTGCAGGTCCTGGCCGGTGACGGTCTTGCCGTCTTCCCAGCGCAGCAGGTTTTCCAGCAGCACCTTGAGCGACATCGGCAGGCGCTGCAGGTCGCCGAGGCTGCGGGCGGCCTCGGTCAGGCTGTAGTAATGGTATTCACGGTTCTCCACCGTCAGGGTCTTGAGGGTTTTCAGGCTGTCGAGCGAGGGCATCTGCCAACTCCTTCTGCGTCGGTGCCTGGCAATCATCCTTGCAGTCGCCAGTTCACCGCCTCTGTGACGGTCCGCACGGCACGGACCTGGCTAAGCGGTCAGGTTAGCCCTGTTTGGCGGACCTGACCATGTACTGGACCGGCGGGGCGTGTCGCCAGTTCCTAAACTGCTTTATCATTCGCCGATTTGCCGTGTGCAGGTGTTGCGCCCGGTCAGGGTTGGCGTGCAGGCCAGCCGTTCTGGAGTAGTTGATGAATACCCTGTTTATGCATTGCCGGCCCGGTTTCGAGGGTGAAGTGTGCGCCGAGATCGCCGAGCATGCCGCACGCCTGGGGGTTGCCGGTTATGCCAAGGGCAAGCCGCAGAGCGCCTGTGCCGAGTTCGTGTGCAACGACGCCGAGGGCGCCGAGCGCCTGATGCGCGAGCTGCGTTTCAAGCAGCTGATCTTCCCGCGCCAGTGGGCCCGCGGCAGCTTCGTCGAGTTGCCCGAAACCGACCGTATCAGCGTGCTGCTCGAGCACCTGGCCGCCTACCCGGTGTGTGGCAGCGTGTGGCTGGAGGTGATGGACACCAATGACGGCAAAGAGCTGTCTACCTTCTGCCGCAAGTTCGAGGCGCCGTTGTGCAAGGCCTTGAACAAGGCTGGCCGGCTGGTTGACGACCCGGCCAGGCCGCGTCTGCTGCTGACCTTCGTCAGTGGCCGGCGCGTGTTCGTGGGCCTGGCCGCAGCGGACAACTCGGCGATGTGGCCGATGGGCATCCCGCGCCTGAAGTTTCCGCGCGAGGCGCCGAGCCGTTCGACCCTCAAGCTCGAGGAGGCCTGGCACCACTTCATCCCGCGTGAGCAGTGGGAGCAGCGCCTGTCGGGCGACATGACCGGGGTCGACCTGGGCGCCGCGCCGGGTGGCTGGACCTACCAGTTGGTCAAGCGCGGCATGCTGGTGACCGCGATCGACAACGGGCCGATGGCCGAGAGCCTGATGGATACCGGGCTGGTGCAGCACCTGATGGCCGACGGGTTTACCTACAAGCCCAGGCAGACCGTGGACTGGATGGTGTGCGACATTGTCGAGAAGCCGGCGCGCAGCGCAGCGCTGCTGGAAACCTGGCTGGGGGAAGGGCTGTGCCGCGAGGCAGTGGTCAACCTCAAGCTGCCGATGAAGCAGCGCTATGCCGAGGTGCGGCGGCTGCTCGAGCGTATCGAGGACGGATTCAAGGCGCGCAAGGTCAAGGTGTCGATCGGCTGCAAGCAGCTGTATCACGACCGTGAAGAGGTGACGTGTCACCTGCGTCGTCTGGATCTGAAACCGCGTTGAGACCCTCGCCGGCAAGGCCTTCAATCAACACCGAACAACCGCTGACCCCGGAGTACCTGATGACCGACCTCACCCCCGACGCCACCCTGGATGCCACCGGCCTCAACTGCCCCGAGCCGGTCATGATGCTGCACCAGCACATCCGCGACCTGGCGCCCGGCGGCCTGCTCAAGGTGATTGCCACCGACCCCTCGACCCGCCGCGACATCCCCAAGTTCTGTGTGTTTCTGGACCATGAACTGGTGCAGCAGCAGGAAGATGCCGGCACCTACCTGTACTGGATCCGCAAGAAACTCGCCTAACCCCGGCGCTGCTGGCGGATGCGCTTGCGTGCGCTGCGCGCCAGGCGCACCGACAGCATCAGCGCCGCACAGGTCAGCCCCACGATAAGGCCTTCCCATAGCCCGCTGGGGCCGCTGGCCGGCCCGAAGTGGTCGGTAAGCCCCAGCAGGTAGCCCACCGGCAGGCCGATGCCCCAATAGGCGAACAGGGTCAGGATCATGGTCACGCGGGTGTCCTGATAGCCGCGCAAGGCGCCGGCCGCAGTCACCTGGATCGCGTCCGAGAACTGGAACAGCGCCGAATACACGATCAGCATCGAGGCGATCTGGATCACCGCCAGGTCCGTGGTGTAGATGCTGGCGATAGGCTCGCGCAGCAACAGCATCAGGCTGGCCGAAAAGCAGGCGTAGGCCAGTGCCGTACCCATGCCCACCCCGGCGGCAAAGCGCGCCTGGCGCGGGTCGCCGGCACCGATGGCCTGGCCGACCCGCACGGTTACCGCCATGCCCAGCGAATACGGGATCATGAACACCAGCGAACTCACGTTCAGGGCGATCTGGTGCCCGGCCACCACGGTGGAGCCCAGGCTGCCGATCAACAGGGCGATCACGCCGAAGATGCTCGATTCGGCGAATACCGCGATACCGATCGGCAGGCCGACCGTGAGCAGGCGCTTGATCACCGACCATTGCGGCCAGTCGAAACGGGCGAACACCTGGGCCGGGCGATAGGCCGCTGCACGGCCGACCCACAGCGCCATGGCCAGGGCCATGAACCACATCACGATGCCGCTGGCCCAGCCGCAGCCCACGCCGCCCATGGCTGGCACGCCCAGGTGGCCGTAGATGAACACGTAGTTCAGCGGGATGTTCAGCATCAGCCCGCTGAGCCCGATCACCATGCTCGGCCGGGTGCGGCCCAGGCCGTCGCTGCTGCAGCGCAGCACGTAGTACAGCGCCACCGCCGGCAGGCCGAAGGCGATGCCTTGCAGGTAGCCCATGCACGGTGCGATCAGTTCCGGGTCGACCTTCATCAGGTGCAGTACCGGCTCGGCGCTGAGCAGCAGGCCGCAACCGCCCAGGCCGACCACGCCGGCCAGCCACAGGGCCTGGCGCACCAGCGGGCCGATCTCGGCATGCTGACCGGCACCGAAGCGCTGCGCCACCTTGGGCGTGGTGGCCAGCAGGATGCCGGTCATCAGCAAAAACACCGGTACCCAGATCGAGTTGCCCAGGGCAACCGCTGCCAGGTCGCGCGGGCCGACCCGGCCAGCCATCACGGCATCCACGAAGCCCATGGCGGTGGTGGCCAGCTGGGCGATGATGATCGGCGTGGCCAACTGCAGCAGGCTGCGTACTTCAGTGCCGACCCTGGCTGGGCGGGAGAGGCGGGTGATAGCGGTGTTCGACTGTGTCACGGGGCGGATGTCCACAATAAAGGCGCGGAAAACCGCCTAGTCTACGCCTTGACGCACGGGTCAGGAAATACACCGGCGGGCTTTATCTCGGCTGGATCGAGCCGGGTGTATGGGCCTACACTGCGCTCCCTTACAGGAGAGCGCCATGCTGATTGTTGCCGACGAGAATATACCGCTGCTCGATGCCTTCTTCGCAGGCTTCGGCGAGATCCGCCGTTACCCGGGCCGCAGCATCGACCGCGCCTGCGTGCAGGACGCCGATGTATTGCTGGTGCGCTCGGTGACAAACGTCGACCAGGCCCTGCTCGAAGGCAGCAAGGTGCGCTTCGTCGGCACCTGCACCATCGGCACCGATCACCTGGCCCTGGACTACTTTGCCCAGGCCGGTATCCAGTGGTCCAGCGCGCCGGGCTGCAATGCGCGGGGCGTGGTGGATTATGTGCTGGGCAGCCTGCTGACCCTGGCCGAGCTGGATGGCGCAGACCTGGCGCGGCGCACCTACGGGGTGGTTGGCGCCGGTGAAGTCGGCGGGCGCCTGGTGGAGGTGCTGCGCGGGCTGGGCTGGGCGGTACGGGTATGCGATCCGTTGCGCCAGGCGCAGGAGGGGGGGGACTACGTGAGCCTGGAGCAGGTGCTGGCCGAGTGCGATGTGATCAGCCTGCACACGCCCTTGACCAAGGGCGGCGAGCATTCGACCTGGCACCTGCTGGACGCCGAGCGCTTGGCGCAACTGCGCCCCGGCGCCTGGCTTATCAACGCCAGCCGCGGCCCGGTGGTCGACAATGCGGCATTGCGCAGCCTGCTGCAGGCGCGTGACGATGTGCAGGCGGTGCTGGATGTGTGGGAGGGCGAGCCGCAGGTCGATCAGGCGCTGGCCGACCTGTGCGTGATTGCCACCCCGCATATCGCCGGCTACAGCCTGGATGGCAAGCAGCGCGGCACGGCGCAGATCTACCAGGCGTTCTGCGCCTGGCGGGGCGAGGCCGAAACGGTGCGCCTGGCCGACCTGCTGCCGCGTCCATGGCTGGCGCAGCTCAGCCTGCAGGCCGAAACCGATCCGGCCTGGGCTCTGGCCACACTGTGCCGTGCGGTGTACGACCCGCGCCGCGACGATGCGGAGTTTCGTCGCAGCCTTGACCGTGACCCGCAGGCCCAGCGCGCGGCCTTCGATGTGTTGCGCAAACAGTACCCGCCGCGGCGCGAGATCGAGGGGCTGATGGTGCGCATCGAGGGTGATGCGCCGCAGTTGCAGCAGATGGTCAAGGCGTTGGGTGGCCTGTTGGTGTGAGGTACTGCTTTCGCCGGCCGGCAACGGGTCTCCCTGCAGGCGCCGGCCTTGCCGGCGAAGCGGGCTTTACACCAGGCATAAAAAACCCGGCACCAGGGCCGGGTTGATTTGAATAGGGGTCAGGCTTTCTTGGCGAGCTCTACCCGGCTTTTCTCCAGGTCCTCGCAGGCTTTTCTGATCATGTCTTCGGTGATCTCGATTTCCCGACCCTGGGCATCGATGATCGACCCGCACGCCGGGTTCGGATGGCTTGGGCGTTGCGCTTGGGTATTGCTGTTTTGCAAGCTCATTTCCTGTCTCCTCATCAGGTTGCAAGCTCAGACTAGATCCGCGACATGACCGCACCATGACAGCCCTGTCACACCTCCAGTCCAACAGAAAGTCAGACAAATCTCCAGCGGCACTTTAGAACGAAACGCTCTAGTGAACTTGTCGCCTGGTCTTGTCAGTGATGCCCCACGCGCTGCAGAGTTCCTTGGCGCCTGACCGGTGGTCGGGTGTAGGCTGACCTGCATACTCCGGATAAACGAAGACCTTCATGCCCAGCCTTCTTTCTGCTCGCCAGCGCCAGGCCCTGCGCCTGGCCTGGCGTTTCATTCGCCCTTACCGCAAACAGGCCATGGCCGCACTGCTGGCGCTGGTGGTCACTGCGGGTATCACGCTGTCCATGGGCCAGGGCATTCGCCTGCTGGTGGACCAGGGTTTCATGACCCAGTCGCCACACCTGCTCAACCAGTCCATCGGCCTGTTCATGTTGCTGGTGCTGGCACTGGCGGTGGGTACCTTCAGTCGTTTCTACCTGGTGTCGTGGATCGGCGAGCGGTGCGTGGCGGATGTACGCCAGCAGGTGTTCGACCACCTGGTTTATCTGCACCCGGGCTTTTTCGAAAGCAACCGCAGTTCGGAGATCCAGTCGCGCCTGACCACCGACACCACGCTGCTGCAATCGGTGATCGGCTCGTCGCTCTCGCTGTTCCTGCGCAATGCCCTGATGGTGCTGGGCGGCATCGTGCTGCTGTTTGTCACCAACCCCAAGCTCACCAGTATCGTGGTGCTGGCCTTGCCGCTGGTGCTGGCGCCGATCCTGATCTTCGGCCGGCGGGTGCGCGGCCTGTCGCGCCAGAGTCAGGATCGCATCGCCGACGTGGGCAGCTACGTGGCCGAAACCCTCGGCCAGATCAAGACCGTGCAGGCCTACAACCACCAGGCCCGTGACCAGCAGCGTTTCGGCCTGACCGTGGAGGCTGCCTTTAACACCGCTCGCCAGCGAATCGTGCAGCGCGCCTGGCTGATCACCCTGGTGATCGTGCTGGTGCTCGGGGCGGTCGGTGTGATGCTGTGGGTCGGTGGCATGGACGTGATCGCCGGGCGTATTTCCGGCGGCGAGCTGGCGGCGTTCGTGTTCTACAGCCTGATCGTCGGCAGCGCCTTCGGCACCCTCAGCGAAGTGATCGGCGAGCTGCAACGGGCCGCGGGCGCAGCCGAGCGGATCGCCGAGCTGCTGGCGGCACGCAGCGAGATCCACGCCCCCGACGAAGGGCTGGAGCGCCTGCCTCCCAGGGTCAGTGGCCGCCTCGAACTGCAGGAGGTGCATTTTGCCTACCCCTCGCGGCCCACCCCAGCGGCTATCGACGGCCTGAGCCTGACGGTGGTGCCTGGCGAGACCCTGGCCCTGGTCGGGCCTTCGGGGGCGGGCAAGTCGACGCTGTTCGACCTGCTGCTGCGCTTCTACGACCCGCAGCAGGGGCAGATACTGCTCGACGGCCAGCCACTGACCCGGCTCGACCCGCAGGACCTGCGTCGACATTTCGCACTGGTTGCGCAGAACCCGGCGCTGTTCTTCGGCACGGTCGAAGACAACATCCGCTACGGGCGTGCCGAGGCTACCAGTGCCGAGGTCGAGGCAGCGGCGTGCAGCGCGCATGCCCATGAATTCATCCTGCAGTTGCCCCAGGGCTACCAGACGCACCTGGGCGATGCCGGGCTTGGGCTTTCCGGTGGTCAGCGCCAGCGCCTGGCCATTGCCCGGGCGCTGCTGGTGGACGCGCCGATCCTGCTGCTGGACGAGGCCACCAGTGCTCTCGACGCACAAAGCGAGCACCTGATCCAGCAGGCCTTGCCAGCCCTCATGGCCGGGCGCACCACGCTGGTCATCGCCCATCGCCTGGCCACGGTGCAGCACGCCGACCGTATCGCCGTGATCGACCAGGGCCGGCTGGTCGCGGTGGGCACCCATCGCCAGCTGATTGCCGAGAACCCGCTGTATGCGCGGCTTGCCGCCTTGCAGTTCAACAGCGCATGAAGGAAATGTTACAGATTTTGTACGTCTGTAACATTTCTGTAGCAATCCCCTGAGAGTATCGGATCAGCTGTTGCGTAATGCTCAATGCAGTTTGCTGCCATCGCTCGATGGCAGCTTTTTTTTGCCCGGTGAACGAGGACAAGGACGTCTTTGACTGGTGCGGCAGGTGGCGCGCCAGCTTTCCTATCCTCTTGTTCCGAGACCCTTGCGATGTTCGTGCGTAAATCCCTGCGGCTGCAAATTCTCGCCCTGCTGGCTGGCAGCCTGCTGGCGATGTTGCTGATCGCCCTGGTGTGCTTTCAGTTCCTGTCGGCCAGCGTGCGCGGCTATGGCCAGCTGGTGGAGGGGCCGATACTGGCTTCGCAATTGATCGACGAAGCCAACCTGCAGTTCAAGGTGCAGGTGCAGGAATGGAAGAACGTATTGCTGCGCGGCAAGCAGCCGGTCGAGCGGGACAAGTACTGGCAGCAGTTTTCGGCGCGTGAACAGCAGGTGCAGGCGCTGCTGGCCCAGCTGGTGCGGGCCAACGCCGACGATGCGGGGCTCAGAACGCGTCTGCAGGCACTCAAGGACAGCCACGCGCAACTGGGCGCTGCCTACGCCCGCGGTCGCGATGCGTTCATCGCGGCAGGGGCCGACCCCGCTGTCGGGGACCAGGCAGTGAAGGGCGTGGACCGCGCGGCCAGTGAACAGATGAGCGAACTGGTCAGCCAGTTGCGTGCCGATGCCAAGGTGCAGGCGGCGGCCATCGATGCCCGCGCGCAGCGTACGGTGTGGCTGGGGCTGCTGGTGATGCTCGGCTCGGCGCTGCTGATTGCGCTGCTGAGCCTGTGGCTGGTTGATCGCAGCCTGATCGAGCCGATTCGACGCCTGATCGAATACGTGGCACACCTGAGCCAGGGCCGCTTCGATGCCCGTGTGGCCTGCGGGCGCCATGACGAGCTGGGGCGCCTGGCGGTGGCTGCCAATACCCTGCGCGATTTTCTGGCCGACACGGTAGGGCGCCTGCAGGACAACGCCCGGGAGCTGGAGTCCGCCAGCGGCGAGCTGCGCAGCCTGGCCGGCGGCATGGCGCGGGGCACCGAAGACCAGTTCCAGCGGACCGACCAGGTGGCCACGGCCATGCAGGAAATGTCCGCCACTGCCCAGGAGGTGGCCCGCCATGCAGCGGACGCGGCGCGCGCCGCGGATGATGCCGACCACAGTGCCCAGTCCGGCGAGCAGGTGATGCAGTCGACCATTGCCACCATCGACGCGGTCAACCGGGACATCGCCGGCACGGCGGCGGTGATTCGCCATCTGGAACAGGACAGCGCCCGTATCGGCAAGGTGCTGGAGGTGATCCGCGCTATCGCCGAGCAGACCAACCTGCTGGCGCTCAATGCTGCCATCGAGGCGGCCCGTGCCGGCCAGGCCGGGCGCGGGTTCGCGGTGGTGGCCGACGA
This sequence comes from Pseudomonas sp. 1176_21, assembly GCF_052850635.1. Lineage (NCBI taxonomy): Bacteria > Pseudomonadati > Pseudomonadota > Gammaproteobacteria > Pseudomonadales > Pseudomonadaceae > Pseudomonas > Pseudomonas sp. 1176_21. The sequence continues at coordinate 274,839 of NZ_VXCV01000006.1, read as the reverse complement.
GGTGCGCAACCTGGCCCAGCGCACGGCGGCGTCCACCGCCGAGATCAACCAGATCATCAGCGCCGTGCAGTCGGGCGCGCTGGAGGCGGTCAAGGCCATCGAGAACGGCCAGGCCCGCAGCGAGGAGGGGGCCGAACAGGTACAGCGTGCCGGTGCCATGTTGCAGCGCATCACCCAGGCGGTGGAGGCCATCCGCGACATGAACCGCCAGATCGCCACCGCCGCCGAGGAACAGACCAGCGTGGCCGAAGACATGTCCTGCAACCTGGTGGAGATCACCCGCATCGCCACCGCCAATCAGGGCGCCGTGCAGCGGACCGAGCAGGCCGGGCAGCACTTGCACGACCTGTCGGGTCGGTTGGGCGAGGTGACGGCGCGCCTGCGGGCCTGACCGGGGGAAATCCGCCACCTGCCGGCCTTTATGTCGGGCAATGTGGCGGATTGTCGCCAGCAAAACCATCAACGATGGGGTGCGACCACAGGTCCTAGCTATTAGCCGTTGGTCTTGTGCAAGTTGGCCCGCTTTATGCTTAAGGCGACCCAGGCTTAAGCCTTGCGAAACATTCAGGGCTGCTACGGCAGCCATGGCGTCAGACCGTTCCCCGCACCCTCGATACCCCAGCCGCCAGCCAGCCTCGAAGGCCGGGACGCCATGCCTTGAGCCATGGCCTGCGCGCGCAGAACCACAAGAGACGGGCGTGCACTGCGGGCGTGATGGTCATTGCCAATCACTTCACTTCAATTGGATTGAACTATGAAAAAAATCCTGCTGACGCTCCTGTGCCTGAGCGTCATGGGTTGCTCCAAGCCCAGCGAACCGGAAAAGACCGTCGACGTGCTGCTGATCGGCGGCGGCATCATGAGTGCAAGCCTGGGGACCTACCTCAACGAGTTGGAGCCGGATTGGTCCATCGACGTGTACGAGCGCATGGACAAGGTGGCCGAGGAAAGCTCCAACGCCTGGAACAACGCCGGTACCGGCCACTCTGCGTTCTGCGAGCTGAACTACACCAGCGAAGCGGCTGACGGTTCGATGGACATCAGCAAGGCGGTGGGCGTCAACGAGCAGTTCGAGATCTCCAAGCAGTTCTGGGCCTACCAGGTCGAGCAGAAGGTGCTGAACAACCCGACCTCGTTCATCAACAACGTGCCGCACATGAGCTTTGTGTGGGGCGACAAGAACGTCGAGTTCCTCAAGAAACGTCATGCGGCCCTGCAGCACAGTTCGCTGTTCCGTGGCATGGAGTACTCCGAAGACCACGCGCAGATCCAGAAGTGGGTGCCGATCGTGATGGAAGGCCGTGCCGCCGACCAGAAGATTGCCGCAACGCGCATGCCGATCGGTACCGACGTGAACTTCGGCGAGATCACCCGCCAGCTGTTCGCTTCGCTGACCCAGCATGACAACGTCAAGCTGCACACCTCGCACGAAGTGCGCGACATCGTGCGCAACGCCGACAACACCTGGACCGTGGTGGTCGCCGACCTCGCCAACAAGGGCGTCGAAACCAGCGTCAAGGCCAAGTTCGTGTTCATCGGTGCCGGTGGTGGCGCGCTCAAGCTGCTGCAGAAGTCCGGCATCCCGGAAGCTGACGGCTATGCCGGCTTCCCGGTGGGCGGCCAGTTCCTGATGACCGACAACCAGGACATCGTCAAACGCCACAAGGCCAAGCTGTACGGCAAGGCCTCGGTCGGTGCGCCGCCGATGTCTGTACCGCACCTGGACACCCGTGTCATCGATGGCAAGGAAGTGCTGCTGTTCGGCCCGTTCGCGACCTTCTCCACCAAGTTCCTGAAAAACGGTTCGCTGCTGGACATGTTCTCGGCACTGACCACCCACAACATCATGCCGATGACCCATGCCGGTATCGACAACATCGACCTGAGCACCTACCTGATGGGCCAGTTGATGCTGAGCTTCGAAGACCGCATGCATGCCCTGCGCGAGTACTTCCCCAACGCCAGGAACGAAGACTGGAAACTGCTGCAGGCCGGCCAGCGCGTCCAGGTGATCAAGAAGGATCCCGAGCACGGTGGCATCCTGCAGTTCGGTACCGAGGTGGTGGCTTCGCAGGACGGCACCATCGCCGCGCTGCTGGGCGCCTCGCCAGGTGCCTCCACCGCCGCACCGATCATGCTGACCGTGCTGGAAAAGACCTTCAAGGACCGTATCAAGACCCCTGAATGGCAGGCCAAGCTGAAGCAGATCGTGCCGACCTATGGTCAGAAGCTCAACAACAACCTCGAGCTGACCAACAAGACCCGTGAGTGGAGCAGCTCGCGCCTGAACCTGCTGTTCGTGCCGGTGCTGCCGGACGAGACGGCGGTGGCCGCGCAGTAACGTCGGGTTGACGCTTCGCGGATCGAGCCCGCCCCCACCGGATGATTGACATCCTTGTGGGGGCGGGTTTGAGCCACAGCGGATGCAGTACAGCCAGAAACCACAAAGCCCGCAAAAGCGGGCTTTGTGGTTTTTGCCGATCTGGTCGGAGAGACAGGATTCGAACCTGCGGCCTTCTCGTCCCGAACGAGACGCGCTACCTGGCTGCGCTACACTCCGATGACAAAATTCTACTCAAAAAAAAACGCGACCGGCAAGCCCCGGCGAGGGGCCTGAAGCTTGCCGTCTGTACTGCCTTTTACAGCTCTTTCACGGTGCGGACCTGGTCCTTGTTGATCCGGGTGCTCTTGCCGTCGAGCTGTTCGATTTCATAGAAGCCCGAATCTTCATCGTACTTGGGGGTGTCGACCGCCTGGATCTCACGTCCGTCATTCAGCGTGATCACGGTAGGCGAAGCACACCCGGCGAGGGTGCCCAGGCCCAGGGCGAGCAGGAAAGCGGGGAGGGTCCGTTGAATCATATTCTTTCTCCATTGAGGGGGAAGTTGCGGGTCATGTCATTGAGACGCATCGCGTCCCAGCAAGTTCCTCGCAACTTGAGCATAGCGGCTGAACCGCGTCATTGATCGGGAACAATGCAATCGGCCGCTGGCGGGCGGGCGCGGGGAGGGCTGTGATATAACTGGCGGCATTCTTTCCCTGTCATGGATTCACCCTCCTCATGAAAGCCAAGGCTGATGTACCGTTCGTGCCGCTGAACATTGCCGTGCTGACCGTCAGCGATACCCGCACCCTGGAAACCGATACCTCCGGCCAGGTGTTCGTCGACCGCCTGACTGCTGCCGGCCACGCGCTGGCCGCCCGTGTACTGCTCAAGGACGACCTCTACAAGATTCGCGCGCAGGTCGCCACCTGGATCGCCGACGAGCAGGTGCAGGTGGTACTGATCACGGGCGGCACCGGCTTCACCGGCCGCGACAGCACCCCCGAGGCGGTCGGTTGCCTGCTCGACAAGCAGGTCGACGGCTTCGGTGAACTGTTCCGGCATATCTCCCTGGCCGATATCGGCACCTCCACCGTGCAGTCCCGCGCCCTGGCCGGGCTGGCCAACGGTACGCTGGTGTGCTGTCTGCCCGGCTCGACCAACGCGGTACGCACCGGCTGGGACGGGATTCTTGCCGAGCAACTGGATGTACGCCATCGCCCGTGCAATTTCGTCGCGCACCTCAAGCAGGCGGCGCCGTGTGAAAGCCGTGGCTGAGCCTGTTGCGGCAAAGCCGCTGCTGCCCGTGGAGCAGGCACTGGAGCGCTTGCTGGCGCTGGCCGAAGCGGCGCGCATCGAAGACTGCGAAGAGGTGCCACTGGCTGCTGCCGAGGGCCGTGTGCTGGCCACGGCGCTGGTCGCCGGCCTTGACCTGCCACCCTGGCCAAACAGCGCCATGGACGGCTACGCACTGCACCACGCCGACTGGCAGGGCACGCCGCTGGTGGTGAGCCAGCGCATTCAGGCCGGGCAGGCGCCTGCGCCTCTGGAACCGGGTACCTGTGCGCGCATCTTTACCGGTGCGCCGCTGCCGGCAGGGGCCGACTGCGTTGAGATGCAGGAAAACGCCGATGTTCAGCCCGATCAACGCGTGTGTTTCACCGAGCCGCTCAGTGCCGGGCTCAACGTGCGCCCGCAGGGCCAGGAAACCCGGGCAGGTGAAACCGTGCTGGACGCCGGGACCCGCCTCGGGCCGGTCGAGCTGGGTCTGGCTGCCTCGCTCGGCTGCGCGGTGCTGTCGGTAGTGCGCAAGGTGCGGGTGGCGGTGCTTTCCACCGGCGACGAACTGGTCGAGCCGGGGCTGCCCCTGGGCCCCGGGCAGATCTACAACAGCAACCGGCGCCTGCTGGTCAGCTGGCTGCAGCGCCTGGGCTGCGAGGTGAAGGACGCCGGCATCCTGCCCGATGATCTGGCGTTGACCCGTGAGCGCCTGGGCCAGCTCAAGGACGTCGACCTGATTCTGTCCACCGGTGGTGTATCGGTGGGCGAGGCCGATTACCTGGGTATCGCCCTGCGCGAAGAAGGTGAGCTGTCGCTGTGGAAGCTTGCGATCAAGCCCGGCAAGCCGCTGACCTTCGGGCATTTTCGCGGGGTGCCGGTGATCGGTCTGCCAGGCAACCCGGCGTCGACCCTGGTCACCTTCGGCCTGCTCACCCGGCCGTACCTGTTGCGCCGCCAGGGTGTGCAGGACGTGACGCCGCTGCAGTTCAGCGTGCCTGCCGGTTTCGACTGGCCCAAGCCAGGCAATCGCCGCGAGTACCTGCGCGCGCGCATGGAGCAGGGCCAGGCGCTGATCTACAAGAACCAGAGCTCGGGTGTGCTGCGCAGCGCCGCGTGGGCCGAGGGCCTGGTGGAGGTGCGCGAGGGCACTGCGCCCGGCAAGGGCGACAGCGTGCAGTTCATCCCCCTCAGCGAGCTACTCGGCTGACGGCAGCAGGCCCCGGGCAACCCGGTCGTTGCCCAGTGGGGCCTGCGCGGCGAGGCGCGCATACACGCTCTCCAGCTGCGCGGCGGCCCTGCTCCAGTCATGCTGCTCGCGCACGAACTGGCGCGCGGCATCGGACAACTGCTGCATGCGCGTCGGGTGGCTCAGCAGACGGGTGATGATCAGTGCCAGCGTGTCGGTGTCGTCCCCACCCAGGTAGTGCTCGCCGTTGCGCACTGCCAACCCCGCTGCGCCCTGGGTGGTGGTGACCACCGGCAGGCCTGCGGCCATGGCCTCGAGCAACTTGATCTTGCACCCACCGGCATGACGCAGCGGGGCAAAGAACAGCGCCGAGTGGCGTTGCAGCTCACGCAGGTCGGGCAGGTAGCCGATCCATTCGATGCGCGGGTCGTTCCAGCGCAGCTTCCACTGGGTGGGCAGGGCATGTCCGACCACCGCCAGGCGCACGGCCGGGTTGCTCAGCCATACCTGCGGCAGGATCTCCTCCAGCGCCCACTCCAGCGCCTCCAGGTTGGCGCCGTATTCGAAGTTGCCCACCAGCAGCAGGCGCTGGCTGTGCGGGCAGGCGCTGATGTGCTGGTAGTACTCGTAGTCCACGCCGTTGATCACCACCTCGGCAGGGCGGCCGGTGAACTGGCGGATCTGTTCGGCATCGCGCGGGTTGACGGCCACCACTTCGCTGGCCTGGCGCAGCACCCGCGACTCCCAGCGCCGGTAGCGCCAGCGGTCGAAGCTGTTGAACGGTCGCAGCCACAGGGGCAGGCGGTCCTGGCACACCGCGCCGGTGTCCGACTCCACATGATGCTCGCTGACCATGAAAGGCAGGCCGCTGGCTTGCAGGGCCTTTTCGAAGGGTTGGAAACTGTAGCTGTGCTCGATCTGGATCACATCCCACTGCTCGCGCAGCAACGTTTCGAAGCAGTGGCGCAGGTGGGGCGCCAGGCCGTTGGTGCTGGCCCGCATCGGGTAGCCGACGTACAGCGCCGCCAGCAGGTTGAGCGGGCTGCGCAAAGGCCTTCGCGGCAACACGATCAGGCGCTCGAGCAGTGGCTCCAGTGCCTGTCGGGCTGCCTCGCCAAGCGGAACTTTCGAGTGCACCAGCAGCGTGATCCTGTGCCCGCGTTCAGCCAGGCCACGCAACAGGTGGTATTGCCGGGCCTTGCTGCCGCTGGTGGTGGGCCAGGGCAGGTAAGGCAGTGTCCAGAGTACGCGCATGACCCACTTCCTCTCTTGCCGCAGGGGCGTCGACAGGCTGAATGCGAAAACGCGCCTGGCGGGCCTCAGCCGATCGCTGCTGCCGGGGCGCGTCCATAGATATCAGTAAAGCGCACGATGTCGTCCTCGCCCAGGTATTCGCCGCTTTGCACCTCGATCATTACCAGATCGATCACCCCGGGGTTGCTCAGGCGATGCTCGCGCCCCGGCTTGATGAAGGTCGACTCGTTGGTGTCGAGCAGAAATTCCTCTTCGCCGTTGGTCACGCAGGCCATGCCGCTGACCACGATCCAGTGTTCGCTGCGGTGATGGTGCATCTGCAGGGACAGGCAGGCCTGCGGGCGCACCATGATGCGCTTGATCTTGAAGCGCGGGCCTTCCTCGAGCACGGTGTAGGTGCCCCAGGGGCGCGTCACGGTGCGGTGCAGGCGATAGGCGTCGTGGTCCTGGCGCTTGAGCTGCTGGGCAATCAGCTTGACCTCCTGGCTGCGGCTCGCGTCGGCGATCAGCAGGGCGTCGGGGGTGTCGATGATGATCAGGTTGTCCAGGCCGATGGCGCCCACCAGGCGGCGAGGCGAATCGATGTAGCAGTTGCTCACGTCGTGCAGCACGGTCTCGCCGTTGCACTGGTTGCCCTGGGCATCGCCCTGGGCCAGGCTGCGCACCGCCCGCCAGCAGCCGATGTCACTCCAGCCCAACTGGCTGGGCAGCACTGCCACCTGGGTGGAACGCTCCATCACGGCGTAGTCGATGGAGATGTCGGCAACCTGCGCGAAGCTGGTGGCATCCAGTTCCAGTTGCAGGCTGTTGTTGCCCTGTTTGCTCTGGCTCAGCCCCAGGCATTCGCCGACCGCATCCAGAACCTGCGGTGCGTGCTGCTGCAGCTCGCGCAGGATGGCATCTGCACGCATGCAGAACATGCCGGCGTTCCACAGGTGCTGGCCGCCCTCGACATAGCGCTGGGCGATCTCTGCGTTCGGCTTTTCGACGAAGCGCTCCACGCGATAGCCATGGGCATCCAGGGCCTGGCCCTTCTCGATGTAGCCGAAGCCGGTTTCCGGTTGGGTGGGCACCAGGCCGAAGGTGGTCAGCCAGCCTTGCTCGGCCAGGGCGCGGGCGCGTTCCACGGCCTCTTCGAAGGCTGCCTGGTCGGTGATCAGGTGGTCGGCGGGCAGCACCAGCAGGTGGGCGTCTTCGCCGTATTCACGGGCACAGTGCAGGGCGGCGGCGGCAATCGCCGGGGCCGTGTTGCGCCCGCAGGGCTCGAGAATGAAGTCCAGCGCGATGCCGGGCTGTTTGAGCTGGCGGTATTCATCCTGGGTGCGGAAGAACACTTCGCGATTGGTGACGGTGAGTACGCGGGCCACATCCTTGAGTGCGCAGGCACGCAGGAAGGTTTTCTGCAGCAGGCTCTGGCCATCGGGCATGCGCATGAAGGGCTTGGGCATGGCCTCGCGTGAAACCGGCCACAATCGGGTGCCGGCTCCACCGGCAATGATGCAAGGGATCAGTGTGCTCATTTCACTCAGCCTCGTGTTCTGGGCACCGCTAGGCGGTGTGATAACAGGGAAAAGGTGAACCTGGCAGGCGCTTTGCTCAATGAGTCAAAAAAGTGACTTTTATCACTGGCATCGTCCGTGAAGGCCAAATATTTGTCGAATGATGCACATCGATTGAGAATCTTTCAATGGCAATTGTGTGAAAGCGCTGTTTTTGACGTGGTCCGCATGCAACGGAACCGTGTTGTAATCGGTCGATATACACGGGCGTCATCTGACGCGGCACCGCCGTCGGCGGTGATCAATGCGGGGGAGCAGTTATGGGTGAGCGCAGGGCATTGTTGATTCTGCATGGCAAGCAGGCCATGAACGACGAGGTGCGCGCGGCGGTAATGGGCTTGCGCGAGCGCGGCTGGCAGCTCGATGTTCGACTCACCTGGGAGGGGGGCGATGCCCAGCGCCTGGTGCACGAGGCGCTGGCGGCGGGGTACCCGCATCTGGTGGCCGGTGGTGGCGACGGTACCCTGCGCGATGTGGCAGAGGCGCTGGCCCAGGCCCGCGGTGATGCCAGCCTGGCACTATTGCCGCTGGGTACCGCCAACGATTTCGCACGGGCTGCCGGTGTGCCGCTGGAGCCGGACCAGGCTCTGAACCTGCTGGAGTTGCCGGCGCGGGCGATCGACCTGGGCGAGGTGGGCGGGCAGGTGTTTCTCAACATGGCCACCGGCGGTTTCGGCAGCCAGGTCACGGCCAGCACTTCCGAGGACCTGAAGAAGGTAATCGGTGCCGCGGCCTATCTGTTCACCGGGCTGTCGCGTTTCAGCGAGTTGCGTGCGGCCTCGGTGGAGCTGCAAGGTCCGGATTTTCACTGGCAAGGTCAGTTGCTGGCCCTGGGAATCGGCAACGGCCGCCAGGCCGGCGGCGGGCATGTGCTGTGCCCGCAGGCGCAGGTGGACGACGGGCTGCTCGATATCAGCATCCTGCCGGCGCCGCAGGAGGTGGTCGGCACTTTGCGTGACCTGCTGAGCGAGGGCCTGGGTCTGGACAATCTGTTTGTTCGCGCGCGCCTGCCGTGGGTCGAGATCAAGAGCGCCGAAGGCCTGGACATCAACCTCGATGGCGAGCCGCTGCAAGGCGACAGCTGGCGCTTCAGTGCGCTGCCGGGGGCGCTGCGCGTGCACCTGCCCGCCGAGTCGCCGCTGCTCAGTCGTCCAGGCTGATGATCTGTTCGCGCACGGCGAACAGCACCAGGCCCGCCACGTCGTAGATCTGCAGGCGTTTCATGATCTGCGAGCGGTGGGTCTCGACGGTCTTGATGCTCAGGCCCAGGCCGTTGGCGATTTCACGGGTGGATTTGCCGCGCACGATCAGGCGCAGGATTTCCAGCTGGCGCGCCGTGAGGTTGTGGTTCTCGACGGCCTCGGGCTTGCTGCTCTGGGCGCGCAGTAACGCCTGGTTGATCACGGTATGCGCGATGGCCGGGCTCAGGTAGCGCTCGTCGCTGCGCAGCGCGGCCAGTGCCTGCTCCAGTTCGGTGGCGGTGGTGTCCTTGAGCAGGTAGCCATGGGCGCCGATTTCCAGTGCGCGCATGATCAGCTCGGGGTCGGTGTGCATCGACAGGATCAGCACCTTGCTGCGACAGCCAGCAGCCTTCAGGCGGCCCAGGGCCTCCAGGCCCCCGGTCGAGCGCATCGAGATGTCCAGCAGCACGATATCCGGGTCCAGGCGCTGCACCAGTTCGAGCAACTGGCTGCCGTCGTTGGCCTCGCCGACCACGGCGTAGCCGGGTATGTCGGCGACCAGGGCGCGTACGCCGGCGCGAATCAGGGAGTGGTCATCCACCAGCAACAGATTACAGATCATGGGGTTTACTTGTATTGGCGCGTTCACGGGCACGCGGTGGCCAGGGGAACAGTACGTCGATGTGGGTGCCCTGGCCGGGATGGCTGTTCACGCTCAGCCGGCCATTGAGCAGGTTGACCCGTTCACTCATGCCGGCCATGCCGCGCTGGCCCTCCTCGCCGGGGGCGGCAGCAGGCGTGAAGCCCTGGCCGTCGTCGCTGATCGATAGCGCCAGGCCTTCGGGGGTGCGCTCGATGCGCACGCTCAGGTTGCGTGCCCGGGCGTGTCGCAGAATGTTGGTGACGGCTTCCTGGGTAATGCGAAAGGCAGCGATGGCCATGTCTTCCGGAATGCCACCCAGGCGCTGCCTGCACTCCAGGCTCCAGTGCACGTCGGTGTTTTCCAGGGTGCGCAGCAGGTGCGCGCGCAGGCTCGCTTCAAGCCCCAGGCTGGCCAGTTGGCGTGGGTTGAGGATCGCCGACACATCACGCACGTTGGCCAGGGTGTCGTCCAGGGTGCTGCGCAATGTGGCGCAGTGTTCCTGCAGGTCGGCCGGCATGCGCCGTTGCAGCCAGTCTGCCTGCAGCTTGGCGGCTGTCAGCAGTTGGCCGATATCGTCATGCAGTTCGCGGCTCAGACGCTGGCGTTCGCTCTCCTGCACCTCGAGCAGGCGGTGGGCCAGCTCCTGGGGGCGCATGGCGATCGAGCGCGCGGCCTGGCGCAATTGCCAGCCAATTCCGAGCAGGGCGGCCAGCTGCAGTGCCAGCAGGCTGCCGGGCATCGGTGCCGCACGCAGGTACAGGTACAGGTTGGCCGCCGCCGACACCAGGCACAGCAGGGCGCTCAGCCAATGCAGCAGAGAAGCGCCCGGAGGGCCGCGCTTGAGTGTCTTGAGGCTTGAGAGCATAGGGAATGAAGCCACTGAAGTATCGCTGTTGAAAGCCGGTCGAATATCGCCCAACAGGCGTTTGGGGCAACGCCTGGATTTAACTTTGTGCAGTTTTGCCAACACTGGAATCAGACGATTTCAAGTGTGCTGAAAACGCCAAACTTCAGCACCGTGCATTGTCGGTGTGCAATTTGCGTCGGGCATAGTATCACTTCGCTTGGAAATGGTCGCGGGGCGTGAAAGATGTCCGAACTGTCAGTTTTACGGGCTGGTACGGTCGTTCCGGATGGCGCAAAGTCTAGCACTTTGCTATCACTGGTGGCGATACACAACTTGTCCTATATGCGCTGATATTGTTTTTGTATACAGCTGACAGAAACTCGCCGCCCACGCGTAAGTTAATGCTTAGTGTTGTGGGAAAGTGCTTTGAAATGATGTGCGGCGGGGAAATTTCCCACGCCGGTTAGTTGTGCAACTTCATGCGCCCAGGGCGGGTGCAGGGGCGGCGGGTGTGGCGGTCGCCTTGGCCGGTTCTGCGTGCAACTGCCGGAAGGTCTGTTCCAGTTCCTCCAGCAAGGCCAGTTGCTCCTGGGGGTCCAGGTTCAATTGGCCGGTGTGCGGGTCGATCAGTTCAAGCTGCCAGGCCAGCAGGCTCAGGCAGGCTTTCAGCTTGGGCAGTGCAGCGTGAAGGCGCGCGCGGCATTGCTGCGGTTCGAGCACATGACAGAGTTGGCGACAGAAGTCGGCGATCTGCGTCTGGGCCTGCAGGTGGGCACGCTCGGCCAGTGTGCCGAGGGTGTTCAGCAGGCAGTCGCACGCGTCGGTATCGTGGCCGATCAGGTCAAGGTGCGACAGGCACTCCTGAGCGCGGGTCAGCAGTACGTGGGCATCGACCTGAAAGTCGTGTAGGGCGCTGATGTCCGCAGTGGTGTCGGACATCAGTCGTTTCCTGCCAGGCGCAGACTGCGGATGGGGGCTGAAACGCCCTGGAGCCGGTGTTTTGGCAAGACGCTAGCATTGGTTGTGGACAACAAGGCAGTAGCGAGCAAAAGCCTGACTCCATTCATGCAATGAGAATGGCGTCACATTAATGGCTAAAGGATATTGCGAACATCAGGTCTCGCCCGATTGTGGCTAGGGGTTTCCCTGATGGCATTGGCTTGGTGTGATCGCTGATGACCTGCCGCGACTGCAAAACTGTCAGCGCAGTAAACCATGATGCTAAAGTGACATCAATGCCCCCCGCAGCATTTTATTTTGGGGGGTCAAGCCAAGACGAACGCGGCCGATACACGGTTGATAATTCAATTTTTGCGACACGCCTGGGGGTTGTTTAATGGCTGGCATTCTCGACACGGTAGACCAAAGGACGCAGCTGGTAGGCGAGAACCGTCTGGAAATCCTCATGTTTCGCCTGGCCGGGCGCCAACTGTTCGCGATCAACGTGTTCAAGGTGCAGGAAGTGCTGCAGATGCCCAAGTTGACCCTGATGCCGCAACGCCATGCGTATGTGTGCGGCGTGGTCAACCTGCGTGGGCAGACCCTGCCGGTGATCGACCTGTCCCAGGCCATCGGCATGCGCCCACTGGAGCCGGGGCCCAACAGCACCATCATCGTCACCGAGTACAACCGCTCGGTGCAGGCGTTCCTGGTGGGAGGCGTGGACCGTATCGTCAACATGAACTGGGAGGCGATCATGCCGCCGCCCACCAGTGCCGGGCGTCAGCATTACCTGACGGCCATCAGCAAGGTCGACGAGCAACTGGTAGAAATCATCGACGTGGAGAAAGTACTGGCCGAAATCGTGCCGTACAACGCCAAGGTGTCCCGCGACAAGCTGGAAGACCCGGTACTGGCGCAGGCGCGAGGGCGGGAGGTGCTGCTGGTGGACGACTCCACCGTGGCCCTGGCGCAGTTGCGTGAAACCCTGAGCCAGCTGGGGGTGAAGATGCATGTGGCCAGCGATGGCCTCAAGGCACTCAACCTGCTCAAAGGCTGGGCGGATGCCGGTGAGGACGTGTGCTCGAAGTTGCTGATGGTCTTCACCGATGCCGAAATGCCGGAAATGGACGGCTACCGCCTGACCACCGAGATCCGCAACGACCCGCGCCTGCGCAGCCTGTACGTGGTACTGCACACGTCCTTGTCGGGCAGCTTCAACGAGTCGATGGTGAAGAAGGTCGGTTGTGACAACTTTTTGTCCAAGTTCCAGCCCGACAAGCTGGTGGATGTGGTGCGCCAGCGCCTGATGCTGGACGAAGCGACCGTCTGAGCCGGCACCAAGGGCCGGGCAGCGGTTGCCCGGCCTTCGGTGTAAGCTTGCGCCTTTATCATCCGGAGCCGGCCCATGCGTCTGAGCGCGTTGTATCGTTACCCACTCAAGTCGGCCCAGGCGCAAGCCATGGGCCAGTCGCCGTGCGGCCTGCTGGGCTTGCTGGGTGACCGGCGCTGGATGCTGGTGGAGCAGGACAACGGACGTTTCCTGACCCAGCGCGCCTACCCGCAGATGAGCCAGTTATCGGCGCTGTACGACGCCGATGGCGGGCTGGTGCTCAGTGCCCCGGGTTTTGACCCCTTGCAGGTGGCGGTGCCGCAGGCGGACGCCAATCTGCGTGGGGCGACCATCTGGCGCGACACCCTGCGCGTACCGGATGCAGGCGATGCGGCGGCCGACTGGTTGAGCCGCTTCATCGGCAAGCCGGTGCGCCTGGTGCATGTGCCCGAGCCGCGTACCCGCTATCTGCCGGCCGGCTACGGTGAGAACAGCGACCGTGTGGCCTTCGCCGATGGTTTCCCCTTGCTGCTGATCGGCCAGGCGTCGCTCGACGACCTGGTACAGCGGGTTGGGCGCCCCTTGGAGATGCTGCGCTTTCGGCCCAACCTGGTGGTCGAGGGCAGTGCGGCATATGCCGAGGATGGCTGGAAGCGCATTCGCATTGGTCAGCAGACCTTTCGGGTGCTTTCCCCGTGCACGCGCTGCATCCTCACCACCCTCGACCCGCAGACCGGCGAGCGCAGCCCCGATCGCGAACCCTTGACCACGCTCAAGACCTATCGGCAGAAGGAGGGGGATGTGCTGTTCGGCCAGAACCTGGTGGCCGACGGCGAGGGCGTGCTGGAGGTGGGGATGGCGGTCGAGGTGCTGGAATAGCGACGGGCCGCTTTGCCAGCAAGGCTTGCCCCTGCACACGCACCGTCGCCTCCACAAGGTTGCGCTTCGACGTTGCCGGCGAAGCGCTGATCACCGCTTACTGATCGTCGAAAAACCGCTCGTGCCAATCCACCAGTGGCTGCGGTGAATTGAGTTTCTGCCCGTAGATCACCGAATACGACAGCACGTTCTGCACGTACTGGCGGGTCTCGTCGAACGGAATCGACTCCACCCATACGTCGAAGCTCAGGTGATCGGCGCCGCGCAGCCACTGGCGCACGCGTCCGGGGCCGGCGTTGTAGGCGGCCGAGGCCAGCACCCGGTTGCCGTTGAACTGGCCGTGCACCTGGCTCAGGTAGGCGGCGCCCAGCTGGATGTTCTTGTCCGGGTTCAGTACCTGCGCCGGCGAAGCCAGCGGGATGTTGAACTTGCGCGCCGTCTCCTTGGCGGTGGCCGGCATCAGTTGCATCAGGCCGCTGGCACCCACGTGGGAGCGGGCGTCGTCCATGAAGGCGCTTTCCTGGCGGGTGATCGCGAATACCCAGCTCGAGTGCAGGCCGCGTACCTTGGCTTCGCGTACCAGGGTGTCGCGGTGGGCCATCGGGAAGCGGATATCCAGGTCGTCCCAGTACTGGGCCTGGCTGATGGTGCGGATGGCCGGGAAGTACCAGCGCATTTCATAGGCCAGGCGCGCCTGGGCGACCATCTCGTCGCGGCTGAAATGACGGCTGACGTGGTACCACTCGCGGCGCCCGTCAACGATCTGGCCGCGGGCATGGAATTCCAGTGCGCGCCGCACGCCGGGCGTGTTGCGTACCTTGTTGATCAGTTGCTGGCTGAGCACCAGCGGCTTGTTGTTGAGCTGGTAGGGGGTCTGTGCACGATCGGCGGCCAGGAACCCGTAGAAGTCGCGTTCTCGCGCTACCGTCTTGTACAGCAGTGGAATCTGCGGGTTCTTCGGCTGCGCCAGCTCCAGGCTGCGCGCCTGCCAGTAGCGCCAGCGGTTGGTGGTGGCCAGGTCCTGGGGCAGGCGTTTGGTCAGCTCGTAGGCATCTTCCCAGCGGCCCAGGCGCAGCAGCAGGCGCAGGCGCCATTCGGTCACGGTGTTGTCGCGCAGCTCGGGGTCGTACTGGGTCATCAGGCCCAGGGCGCGGGGGTCGTAGCGCCGTGCCAGGGTAAGGCCGATTTCGCGGGCGATCGCCACCTTCTCGTCGCGGGAGAAATGCATGCGATTGGCGTAGTCGTCGAGCAGCGCCATGGCCCGCTCCGGGTCCTGGCGCGCCAGGCGGCGCAGGCCCAGGCTGACCACGTCGGACATCGCTTCGTTGACCGGGGTGAAGCGCCCGGGGTTGTTGAGCAGTTCGGGCTTCTGCGCCACATCCACCAGCAGGCGGCCTTGCGGACCCAGGGTGTTCAGGCCTTTGATCAGGGTGTTGGCCAGGGCGTAGTTGCGCGCCTGGGCCGCGAGCTTGATGCGCTCCCAGCGCTTCTGTTCGGTCAGCTGGCCCTCGGCGGCCCAGCGGTCGAACAGCACGTCACAGGCCGCCGGCTGCGACTTGCCCACCAGCCACAGCTTGTCGGCGGTGGCGTAGCCCTCGGCGCGCAGGTTGTGGCTGAGCTGATACTGGCCGTTGAGGCAGTCGAGCTCGGTGAAGTTCAGCTTGGGGTCGTAGTACTTGACGAAGGGTTGCCAGTCGCCGCGCTCTGCCAGCCAGCGCAACCAGCGCAGTTTCATCCAGTTGGCCTGGGGCAGGTCGCCATGCTCGGCAAGAAACTTCTCGATCTCGGCGTTGCTGGCGCTCTTGAGGCGCGCCGTCAGTTCGTCGTAGGCCAGGTAGGGCTCCAGCGGATAATCACGCAGGGCCTGTTCGTAACGGCGGTAAGGGCCGCTGTCGCCCTTGGCCAGGGCACGCTTGGCTTCATCGTAGTACTGGCGTTGCTGGGTGAGATCGGCGGCCTGGACGGTGCTGGCCGCGGTGGCGGAAAAAAGCAGGCAGGATACGAGGCTGAGCAGGCTGCGGCGCATGATACTTCCGGACAGTTTGACCAAAACGAGTGTCGGCGGCGCCAGCACTGGTGGGATTACGTGCTTAAGCTTAGCCGTTTGCCGGGGGCGGAAGAAAGCATTGTGCTTGTATCGGCATGTAATGCAGGACTGCGGTCGGCACGCCGGTCGCGCTTAATGTGAAGCAGGCGCAACTCAGGTAGAATGCGCCCCCGGTTTTTGGAGAAGATCATGACCCTGCTCAAATTAAGCGATGTGTCCCTTGCGTTCGGCGCCATGCCGTTGCTGGACAAGGTGTCCTGGCAGATCGCCCGTGGTGAGCGGGTCTGCATCATCGGCCGCAACGGCACGGGCAAGTCGAGCATGCTGCGCCTGGTCAAGGGCGACCAGAAGCCCGACGAAGGCGATGTGTGGCGTGCCCCGGGCCTGAAGATCGGCGAGCTGCCGCAGGAACTGCCGGTGGCCGACGGGCGCACCGTGTTCGATGTGGTTGCCGAAGGCCTGGACGGTGTCGGTGCATTGCTCGCCGAGTATCACCACCTGAGCCAGAACATTCACACCGACGCCGACCTGGAAAAGCTCATGCACGTGCAGAGCGACCTTGAGGCGCGCGATGGCTGGCGCTTGCAGCAACTGGTCGACAGCACCCTGAGCCGCCTGCAGCTGCCGGCCGACAAGACCCTGGCCGAGCTGTCCGGTGGTTGGCGTCGGCGTGTGCTGCTGGCCCAGGCGCTGGTGTCCGAGCCCGACCTGCTGCTGCTCGACGAACCGACCAACCACCTGGACATCGGCGCCATCGCCTGGCTTGAAGATGCCCTGAGCGGTTTTGGCGGCGCCGTGCTGTTCATTACCCACGACCGTTCCTTCCTGCAGAACCTGGCCACGCGCATCCTCGAACTGGACCGAGGCGGGTTGATCGACTGGAACGGCGACTACGCCAGCTTCCTGGTGCACAAGGAAGCTGCGCTGGCTGCCGAAGAGACTGCCAACGCGCTGTTCGACAAGAAACTGGCCCAGGAAGAGGTGTGGATCCGCCAGGGCATCAAGGCCCGGCGTACCCGCAACGAAGGCCGCGTGCGCGCCCTCAAGGCACTGCGTGTGGAACGCAGCGAGCGTCGCGAGCGCCAGGGCAAGGCCAACATCCTGCTCGACGTGGCGGAAAAGTCCGGCAAGCAGGTGATGGTGCTGGAAAACGTCAGCTTCGCACACCCCGATGGCCCTTACCTGGTCAAGGATTTCTCGATGGTCCTGCAGCGCGAGGACCGTATCGGCCTGCTGGGCGCCAACGGTACCGGCAAGACCACGCTGCTCAAGCTGATGCTGGGCGACCTGGAGCCAAGCTCGGGCAAGGTGGAGTCGGGCACGCGTCTCGAAGTGGCCTACTTCGACCAGTTGCGCCATCAGCTTGACCTGGAAAAGACCGTGATCGAGAACATGGCCGAAGGCCGTGACTTCATCGAGATCGATGGGCAGAACCGTCACGTACTGAGCTACCTGGGCGACTTCCTGTTCAGCCCCCAGCGTGCACGCACGCCGGTCAAGGCGTTGTCCGGTGGCGAGCGTGCGCGCCTGCTGCTGGCCAAGCTGTTCAGCAAGCCGGCCAACCTGCTGGTGCTCGACGAGCCGACCAACGACCTGGACGTGGAAACCCTGGAGCTGCTCGAAGAGGTGCTGGCGGGTTTCAAGGGCACCGTGCTGATGGTCAGTCACGACCGGGCGTTCCTCGACAACGTGGTCACCAGCACCCTGGTGTTCGAAGGCGAGGGCAAGGTGCGTGAGTACGTGGGCGGCTATCAGGATTGGATTCGCCAGGGCGGTTCGCCCAAGCTGCTCGGCGTGACCGAAAGCAAGTCGGGCAAGTCCGAGCTCAACAGTGCGGTGGTCGAGGCCGTTGCACCCGAGCCTGCGGCAGCGCCGGTGGTCAATGAAGGCAAGAAGAAGCTCAGCTACAAGCTGCAGCGCGAGCTGGAGGCTCTGCCGGGGCAGATCGATGCCCTGGAGCAGAAGATGGCTGCGGTGCAGGCGGAGATTTCCGATGCAGGCTTCTATCAGCGGCCAATCGACCAGACCACCGCCGTGCTGGCCAGCCTCGAGAAGCTGCAGGGCGAGCTGGACACACTGGTGGAGCGTTGGGCCGAGCTCGACAGCTGATATGAAGAAGGCCCGCTGTGTCCAACAGCGGGCCTTCTGGTATCAGTCGGCCTTCTTCTGCAGGCGTACCGCCAGCACATCGCACGGTGCGCCGTGCAGCACGTCATTGGCGGTGGAGCCCAGCAGCAGCGCCAGGCCGTGGCGGCCATGGCTGCCGACCACGATCAGGTCGCACTTCTGGTCCTTGGCCAGCTGGTGGATCTCCTGGCGAGGCTGGCCGTAGGTCAGGTGGGAATCGCCGCGGTTGATCTCCGGATACTTGTTGAATAGGCGGTCCATGCGCTCCTTGGCCTGGTCGAACTGTTGCTGCTGCAGTTGCGACAGGTCCATCGGCACGTCGCCGCCGAAGGCCATGGCCATGGGCTCGACGATATGTACCAGGGAAACCTTGGTGCCGTTGGGCGTGGCCAGCTCGCGAGCGCGCTTGATCACCGGGTCGCATTCTTCGGTCAGGTCGACGGCGACCAGAATGTGTTCGTAGGGCATGAGGGCTCTCCTGACAATCGCGATAGTTAAAGTATGGTCGGTTTCAGGCTGATCGCATCGATGTCGGCTAACCAGCTCATTTGCAAAGTCTTTATAGGAATAACAGATATGACGTTCTGGGTAGTAGTGTCAATCCTTGCGCTGATGCTCAGCCCCATGGTCTGGCTGTTGCCCTCGCGTCGCACCAGCGGGCGCATGGCCCTGCGCCTGGAGGCGCGGCGCATGGGGCTGGCCATGCAGCTCACCCCGCAGACCTGGCCGCACTGGCTGCCCGAAGAGCCGCCGCACACCTGCGCGCAGTATCATTGTGCGCGCCGTCGCGGGCACGCCGACAGCTGGAGCTACTGGCAGGTGACACCAGGGGTGTGGCTCAACCAGTGGCGCGAGCCCTGCGAGGATGCGCGCGTGCTCGAGCACCTGTCGCGCCTGCCGGCGAGTGTCTACAAGGTCGAGGCCAACCCGCAGATGATCGCGTTGTGCTGGGGAGAGAAGGGGGATGCCGCAGCGTTGCAGGACATTTCCCGGTTGCTCAAGGCGCTGGCGTGACCCGTGAGTCGTGTGATTGAACGCCAGCGCCAGCCCCATGGCGGGGCCGGCAACTGAATAAAAAAGGCCAGGCAGGCCGGAAACTTCTTCGATGCCCTCAGTGTAGCTGCGCTTTATCCCTTCGCTGCTTCTCTCATGCGTATCCATGGCCGATCACCTGCATGAATGATGGCCAATCACCTACAGGCTGAACCCGCACCCCTTCGCTCAAAATGACCGTAAAGTCGCGTTTTGCTCGTGCTTTTGGGTATTTGACAACGGCAGGCTTTTCGGTGAATGTGTCCGTACCCAAATCAAACGGGCGTATGAATTGAGCGTTTGTATGTCACATGACGCTCGCAGAATCCCGACTATCGCGCTGACGGGTGTGCCTGGTGCCGAATTTCGTGCCAGCGTTCGGCGTGTACAGTTCAGCTTCCATATCGTGGAGATCAGTTGATGATTTACGAAGGTAAAGCCATCACGGTTAAGGCTCTTGAAAGCGGCATCGTCGAACTGAAGTTCGACCTCAAGGGTGAGTCCGTCAACAAGTTCAACCGTCTTACCCTGAATGAGTTGCGTCAGGCCGTAGACACCATCAAGGCAGATGCGTCGATCAAAGGTGTGATCGTCAGCAGCGGCAAGGACGTGTTCATTGTCGGCGCCGACATCACCGAATTCGTCGACAACTTCAAGCTGCCGGATGCGGAGCTGGTTGCAGGCAACCTCGAAGCCAACAGAATCTTCAGCGATTTCGAAGATCTCGATGTACCGACCGTTGCCGCCATTAACGGCATCGCGCTGGGCGGCGGCCTGGAAATGTGCCTGGCGGCCGACTTCCGCGTCATGTCGACCAAGGCCAAGATCGGCCTGCCTGAAGTCAAGCTGGGCATCTACCCGGGCTTCGGCGGTACCGTACGCCTGCCGCGCCTGATCGGCGCCGACAATGCCATCGAATGGATTGCCGCCGGCAAGGAGAACCGCCCTGAAGACGCACTGAAAGTCGGTGCCGTCGATGCAGTGGTGGTCCCGGAGAAACTTCAGGAAGCTGCCCTGGAACTGATCAAGCGCGCCATCAGCGGCGAGCTCGACCACAAGGCCAAGCGCCAGCCGAAGCTGGAAAAGCTCAAGCTCAACGCCATCGAGCAGATGATGGCCTTCGAGACCGCCAAGGGTTTCGTGGCAGGTCAGGCAGGCCCGAACTATCCGGCGCCGGTCGAAGCCATCAAGACCATTCAGAAAGCCGCCAACTTCGGGCGTGACAAAGCGCTGGAAGTCGAAGCCGCCGGCTTCGTCAAACTGGCCAAGACCTCGGCAGCCCAGAGCCTGATCGGCCTGTTCCTGAACGATCAGGAACTGAAGAAAAAGGCCAAGGCCTACGACGAGATCGCCCAGGACGTGAAGCAGGCCGCCGTACTCGGTGCCGGCATCATGGGTGGCGGCATCGCCTATCAGTCGGCCTCCAAAGGCACGCCGATCCTGATGAAGGACATCAACGAGCACGGTATCGAGCAGGGCCTGGCCGAAGCCGCCAAGCTGCTGGTCAGCCGCGTCGACAAGGGCCGCATGACCGCCGCGAAAATGGCTGAAGTGCTCAACGGCATCCGTCCGACCCTGTCCTACGGCGACTTCGGTCACGTGGACCTGGTGGTGGAAGCCGTGGTCGAAAACCCCAAGGTCAAGCAGGCCGTGCTGGCCGAGGTCGAAGACCAGGTCAAGGCGGACACCATCCTGGCTTCCAACACCTCGACCATTTCCATCAGCCTGCTGGCCAAGGCCCTCAAGCGTCCGGAAAACTTCGTCGGCATGCACTTCTTCAACCCGGTGCACATGATGCCGCTGGTGGAAGTGATCCGTGGCGAGAAGTCCAGCGAACTGGCGGTGGCCACTACCGTTGCCTACGCCAAGAAGATGGGCAAGAACCCGATCGTGGTCAACGACTGCCCGGGCTTTCTGGTCAACCGCGTGCTGTTCCCGTACTTCGGCGGTTTCGCCAAGCTGGTGAGCGCCGGTGTGGACTTCGTGCGCATCGACAAGATCATGGAAAAATTCGGCTGGCCGATGGGCCCGGCGTACCTGATGGACGTGGTCGGCATCGACACCGGCCACCACGGCCGCGACGTGATGGCCGAGGGCTTCCCGGACCGCATGAAGGATGACCGTCGTTCGGCCATCGACGTGCTCTACGAAGCCAAGCGCCTGGGCCAGAAGAACGGCAAGGGTTTCTATGCCTACGAGGCCGACAAGCGCGGCAAGCAGAAGAAGGTTGCCGACCCGTCGGTGCTCGAAGTGCTCAAGCCGATCGTCTACGAGCAGCGTGAAGTCAGCGACGAGGACATCATCAACTGGATGATGATCCCGCTGTGCCTGGAGACCGTGCGCTGCCTGGAAGACGGCATCGTCGAGACGGCGGCCGAGGCCGACATGGGCCTGGTCTACGGCATCGGTTTCCCTCCGTTCCGTGGCGGTGCACTGCGCTACATCGATTCGATCGGTGTGGCCGCGTTCGTTGCCCTGGCTGACCAGTACGCCGACCTGGGCGCGCTGTACCACCCCACCGAGAAGCTGCGCGAGATGGCCAAGAACGGCCAGAGCTTCTTCGGTTAAGCGCCCAACGACTAGAGCGAGAATATTGTATGAGCTTGAATCCAAGAGACGTCGTGATCGTCGACTTCGGTCGTACGCCGATGGGCCGCTCCAAGGGCGGCATGCACCGCAACACCCGCGCCGAAGACATGTCGGCGCACCTGATCAGCAAGCTGCTGGAGCGCAACGTCAAGGTCGACCCGAGTGAAGTCGAGGACGTGATCTGGGGCTGCGTGAACCAGACCCTGGAGCAGGGCTGGAACATCGCGCGCATGGCTTCGCTGATGACCCAGATCCCGCACACTGCGGCCGGCCAGACTGTCAGCCGCCTGTGCGGTTCGTCGATGAGCGCGCTGCATACGGCTGCCCAGGCGATCATGACCGGCAACGGCGATGTGTTCGTGGTCGGCGGTGTCGAGCACATGGGCCACGTGAGCATGATGCACGGCGTGGACCCCAACCCGCACATGTCGCTATATGCGGCCAAGGCTTCGGGCATGATGGGCCTGACCGCCGAGATGCTGGGCAAGATGCATGGCATCAGCCGTGAGCAGCAGGACGCCTTCGGTCTGCGTTCGCACCAGCTCGCCCACAAGGCGACGGTCGAAGGCAAGTTCAAGGACGAAATCATCCCGATGCAGGGCTATGACGAGAATGGCTTCCTCAAGGTCTTCGACTACGACGAAACCATTCGCCCGGACACCACCCTGGAAAGCCTGGCGGCGTTGAAGCCGGCGTTCAACCCCAAGGGCGGCACCGTGACAGCGGGTACCTCCTCGCAGATCACCGACGGCGCCTCGTGCATGATCGTGATGTCGGCCCAGCGTGCCCAGGACCTGGGCATCCAGCCGCTGGCGGTGATCCGCTCGATGGCGGTGGCCGGCGTGGACCCTGCGATCATGGGCTACGGCCCGGTGCCGGCAACCCAGAAAGCCCTCAAGCGTGCGGGCCTGAGCATTGCCGATATCGACTTCTTCGAGCTCAACGAAGCCTTCGCTGCACAGGCCCTGCCAGTGCTCAAGGATCTGAAAGTGCTCGACAAGATGGATGAGAAGGTTAACCTGCACGGCGGCGCAATCGCCCTGGGTCACCCTTTCGGTTGCTCCGGTGCGCGGATTTCCGGCACTCTGCTCAATGTCATGAAGCAGAATGGCGGTACCCTGGGTGTTTCGACAATGTGCGTCGGCCTTGGTCAGGGGATCACCACCGTCTTCGAACGCATCTAAGCGTTTCGTTGTCGGAAGCCGGGGCCTGGTGCCCCGGTTTTTTGCTTTTTGCAGATTTTTTTTCAAGAGGGTTGGCAGCATGCAGATACAACCAGGCGTATACCGGCATTACAAAGGGCCTGAGTATCGTGTATTCGGTGCCGCGCGCCATTCCGAGACCGAGGAGTGGGTGGTGTTCTACCAGGCCCTGTACGGCGATTTCGGCCTGTGGGTACGCCCGCTTTCGATGTTCACCGAGTCGGTCGAGGTTGACGGCGAGCACGTGCCGCGCTTTGCTTTGGTCGAGGCCGAACCCGAGCGGTTTTCGCGTGCCGATGCGCAAGCGGGCTAACCTTCGGCGCTTGACCTCACTCTGTTGCCACTATATATAGCGGTGCCACGTCAGGTACCTGCCGTGTTTTTATTTTCGTTATTCAGGAATTTTCCGATCCATGGGCAAATCGCTGGTCATTGTGGAATCCCCGGCTAAGGCCAAGACCATCAACAAGTACCTGGGCAACCAGTACGTGGTGAAGTCGAGTATCGGCCATATCCGAGACCTGCCCACCAGCGGTTCCGCCAGCAAGGAGCCTGCTGCCAAGCGCGGCAAGGCTGCTGCCGGCGAGGCACCCGCGCTGTCGCCGAAAGAAAAGGCGCGCAAGCAACTGGTGGCGCGCATGGGCGTCGACCCGGACCACGGCTGGAAGGCCAAGTACGAGATCCTTCCGGGCAAGGAAAAGGTCATCGAGGAGTTGCGCCGCCTGGCCAAGGATGCCGACACCATCTATCTCGCAACCGACTTGGATCGCGAGGGGGAAGCCATTGCCTGGCACCTGCGCGAAGCCATCGGTGGGGATGACAGCCGCTACAAGCGCGTGGTGTTCAACGAAATCACCAAGAAGGCCATCCAGGAGGCCTTCTCCCAGCCGGGCGAGCTGGACATCGACCGTGTCAATGCACAGCAGGCGCGTCGCTTCCTCGACCGCGTGGTGGGCTACATGGTCTCGCCACTGCTGTGGCAGAAGATCGCCCGTGGCCTGTCGGCCGGCCGGGTGCAGTCGGTGGCCGTGAAGCTGGTGGTGGAGCGCGAGCGCGAGATTCGCGCATTCATCCCCGAAGAGTACTGGGAAGTGCACGCCGACCTGGGTACTGCCAAGGACGCCAAGGTGCGCTTCGAGGTGGCTCGCCAGAACGGCGAGGCCTTCAAGCCGCTCAACGAAGCCCAGGCCATGGCCGCGCTGGAGAAGCTCAAGGCTTCCAGCTACACCATTGCCAAGCGTGAAGACCGCCCGACCAGCAGCAAGCCCTCGGCGCCGTTCATCACCTCGACCCTGCAGCAGGCGGCGAGCAATCGCCTCGGCTTCGGCGTGAAGAAGACCATGATGATGGCCCAGCGTCTGTACGAAGCCGGCTACATCACCTACATGCGTACCGACTCGACCAACCTGTCGGTCGATGCGGTGGAAATGGCGCGCAGCTACATCGAAAGCGAGTTCGGCAAGAAGTACCTGCCAGAAGCGCCGATCGTCTACGGCAGCAAGGAAGGCGCACAGGAAGCGCACGAAGCGATCCGACCTTCGGACGTGGCCACGCACCCGACCAAGCTCAGCGGCATGGAGCGTGATGCCGAGCGCCTGTACGAGCTGATCTGGCGCCAGTTCCTGGCCTGCCAGATGCCGCCGGCGCAGTACCTGTCGACCACCGTCAGCGTCACGGCGGGCGAGTTCGAGTTGCGTGCCAAGGGCCGTATCCTCAAGTTCGACGGTTACACCCGTGTGTTGCCGCAGCAGAGCAAGCCGGGCGATGACGATGTACTGCCGGAAATGAACCAGGGCGAAGTGCTCAAGCTCATCAAGCTCGACCCGAGCCAGCACTTCACCAAGCCGCCGGCACGTTTCTCGGAAGCGAGCCTGGTCAAGGAAATGGAAAAACGCGGTATCGGTCGTCCATCCACCTACGCGGCGATCATCTCCACCATCCAGGACCGTGGCTATGTGACCCTGCACAACCGCCGCTTCTACTCCGAGAAGATGGGCGACATCGTGACCGAGCGTCTGTCCGAGAGCTTTTCCAACCTGATGGACTACGGCTTCACCGCCGGCATGGAAGAGAACCTCGACGATGTGGCCCAGGGCGAGCGCGACTGGAAAAACGTGCTGGACGAGTTCTATGGCGACTTCAGCAAGAAGCTGCAACTGGCTGAAGATGCCGAAAAGGGCATGCGTGCCAACCAGCCGACCCCGACCAACATTGCCTGCAAGGAATGCGGCAGGCACATGATGATCCGCACAGCCTCCACGGGTGTGTTCCTCGGTTGCTCGGGCTACAGCCTGCCGCCCAAAGAGCGTTGCAAGGCCACCGTGAACCTGGTGCCAGGTGACGAGATTGCCGCCGACGACGAGGGCGAGTCCGAGTCGCGCGTGCTGTTGGGCAAGCACCGCTGCCCGATCTGCGCCACGGCGATGGACGCCTATCTGCTCGACGAAAAACACAAGCTGCACATCTGCGGCAACAACCCCGATTGCACGGGTTACGAGATCGAGGAAGGCAGCTACCGCATCAAGGGCTACGAGGGTCCGAGCCTTGAGTGTGACAAGTGCGGCAGCGAGATGCAGCTCAAGACCGGTCGTTTCGGCAAGTTCTTCGGCTGTACCAACCCGGAGTGCAAGAACACCCGCAAGCTGCTCAAGAGCGGCGAGGCGGCGCCGCCGAAGATGGACGCGGTGAAGATGCCGGAGCTCAAGTGCGAGAAGGTCAACGACACCTATGTGTTGCGTGACGGGGCTTCGGGCCTGTTCCTGGCCGCCAGCCAGTTCCCGAAGAACCGCGAGACCCGCGCACCCCTGGTGATGGAGATCGTGCCGCACAAGGACGAGATCGATCCGAAGTATCACTTCCTCTGTGAAGCGCCGAAGAAGGACCCGGACGGTCGCCCTACGGTGATCCGCTACAGCCGCAAGACCAAGGAGCAGTATGTGCAGACCGAGGTCGACGGCAAGCCGACCGGCTGGCGAGCGTTCTATGACGGCAAGGCGTGGAAGGTGGAAGACAAGCGCTAAGCGATAGAATCGGCTACAAGAGGCTGCATCTGGTGATCCTGGACGCAGCCTTTTTTTTAGTCAGGTCAGCGAACGGTTGTGAGGTTTGATCGGGACGTTTCTCCGCCAGGGCTGTACACCATCGAGCAGAGGCAAGCAGATGAGTCAGGAAATGTTGGAAGCAGGGCCGCAGTCGGCCAGAATCCTGTCGGTGTTCGATTTCGATGGCACGCTGACCCGCCGTGACAGCTTTGTACCTTTTTTGAGGTTCGCTTTCGGCAACGGCTTTTTTGCTCGCCGCATGCTGCGGATGATCTGGCCAAGCCTGCGCTATATGGGGCGGCGGATCAGCCGCGATGAACTCAAGGCCCAGTTGATCCAGACGTTTCTTGCGGGTGTGAAAGAGCAATGGGTCGCGCAGAGGGCGGTGGCGTTCAAGTCGCAGGCGTGGGCCCGGCTGATGCGCCCGCAGGGCGTGATTTCGGTGAAACAGGAACTGGCCTCTGGTGCCGAGGTGACGATCTGTTCGGCATCGCCGGCGCTAGTGCTCAAGCCCTTTGCCGAACAGTTGGGCATCAAGCTGATCGGCACCGAGCTGGAGGTGATCGATGGCGTGCTGACCGGCAGGATCAGTGGCGACAATTGCCGCTGCGAAGCCAAGGTTCTGCGCCTGGAGGCGGTTTACGGGGTGCTGACGCAGTACCGCATGCGCGCCTGGGGCGACACGCGGGGCGACCATGAGCTGCTGGCCGCGGCTCAGGACGCACACTGGCGGCACTTTCATCCCGCGTGGCAGCGTGGCCGCCTGCGCATCGAAAAGATCTACGGCCCGGTCACCCCGGCCACGCCGAAAGACTCGGCTGCAACCACGGTTGGCGGTTTGCCGCGCAACGATGACCGCAAGGGCGGTTGAGCCTCACGCCTGCGGTGATTCAGCTTGCGCGCCTGCGATCCATCACAGAAACTGAGCCCCGCCTCACACTCCCTCGGAGCGCGCCTCGATGGCCCAGGAACTCTATACCCGTACCAACCAGAAGATCTATTTCGCCGGTCTGGCCCTGGAGGCACTGGGCAAGGCGCAGGACAGTCGCGCCATGAACGCCCAGGCGCAGACCCAGGCCGAGCGGGAGTCTGCGCTGTTTCACCTGTATGGTGCGCTGTTGGGGCTGTGTCATGAGATCGGTGGCTATTATCGCTTGCCCCAGGCCGGCGCGCTGCGTGCCGAGCAACTGCTGAGCCGTGAAGTACTGGCGACCATCGCCATTCCCGAGCTGGCTGAACTGGTCGAACTCGCCGAGCAGCCTGAAACCTGGCTGGCGCAACTGCTCAGGGCTTATGCCGATTTGTTCCGACCACCTGTCGCGAGCAAGGCGCCCAAAGGTGATGTGACCCAACCGTTGATTCAGGCCGTGAGCCTGGATGAACCCGAGGCGCCAGCGCTGTCGCGCGAAGAACTGGAGAGCTGGCGGCAGAATCTCAAACGCCTCGTGGTGCGTTTTCGCGAAGGTCTGAGTGAGTGCTGATCCTGCCAGTGGCTGGTACAATGCCGGCCTTTCCTGGAGAACAGTCTTTTATGCCCACGTCCTTTCTAGAAATTGTAGAGTTGCCTGACGGTCGCATCGAGTTGCGCCGCGCCGAGGACGAGGGGTCGTTGGTAACCCTGGATTTTTCGGAAGATGCCAAGGCGTTCCTGCAGGGCCAACACGTCGAGGTAGCCAAGGCCATGCTCAGCGTTGGTGTGCAGATGGCCGGCAAGTTGGTTGAAGGCGAGATCGAACAGGAACATGCAGGCCCACGGGTTCTGCACTGACCGTCAGTATCCGGCTTCCTCGTCCTGAGGAAGCCTGCTGCATACCCTTCGAGCGTTCAGCGAGTATCAGCCCAGGCGGATATTCAGGCTTTGTGCGTCACCCGCACGGGCAGCATTGGTCAGTTGCAGGCGGGCGCCGTTGCTGACCGGATTGAACCAGGTGACCACCGTATGGCTGCGCCCCAGGCGCAGGGCATCACAGGCCAGTTGCAGCGCACTCTGGTTGCCGCGAGGCTGCAGCAGCAGTATGCGTTCGCGGTTGAGCCCTGCGTCCCTCAGCCAGGCCTGGGTAAGGCTGCCGGGCGGGGCGATCAGGGTAAGCCAGCGGGCGTCATGCTCTTCACTCAGTTCGCTCAGGTCGCGTAGCACCGGTGCCAGCAGGCTTTGGCAGTGCTCCAGCGCGCCACGCAAGGACAGCTCGCTGAATGCCTGCGGCTTGTTGCTTTGCCGGGCGGGCTGCCTGGTTTTGACCCGCGGCAGTACCGGCTGGGCCAGGAATGCTTCGAACAAGGGCAACTGTGCTTGCTGTGGTACGTGGGGGAACTGCATGACGCCTCCTTATTAGCGGCGGATAACGCCGACGCTCAAGCCCTCGATGACCAGGTCCTGCTCTTTCAGGTTGACTTCGATAGGGGCGAATTCGGGGTTCTCGGCGATCAGCCAGACCTTGTTGCCTTCCCGTTTGAAGCGCTTGACCGTCACTTCGTCACCCAGGCGGGCTACGACGATCTGACCATTGCGCGCTTCGCGGCAGGTGTGTACGGCCAGCAGGTCGCCGTCGACGATGCCGACGTCCTTCATGCTCATGCCGTGCACGCGCAGCAGGTAGTCGGCGCGGGGGTGGAAGAAGGCCGGGTTGATGGCGCAGGATTCCTCGATGTGCTGCTGGGCGAGGATAGGGGCACCCGCAGCCACGCGGCCAATGATGGGCAGGGCGTTTTCATCGGGCTTGCTCTCGAGCCCCGGAATACGGATGCCGCGCGAGGCACCAGGGGTCATCTCGATTGCACCC
Source organism: Pseudomonas sp. 1176_21 (assembly GCF_052850635.1). Classification (NCBI taxonomy): domain Bacteria; kingdom Pseudomonadati; phylum Pseudomonadota; class Gammaproteobacteria; order Pseudomonadales; family Pseudomonadaceae; genus Pseudomonas; species Pseudomonas sp. 1176_21. Next base: position 246,596 of record NZ_VXCV01000006.1, on the reverse strand, counting down.
TTGCGGGCCAGTGCCTTCAGATGCTCTTCGGCGGCGTTGGGGGATTTGAACCCCAGTTCCTGGGCGATTTCCGCGCGGGTGGGCGGGAAGCCGTTGTCTTCGAGGCAGCGCTTGATGAAAGCCAGAATCTCAGCTTGGCGTGGCGTCAGTTTTAGCATGTCGATCGCTCTGTCTTTTTATACAGTGACTGGGATTATATACAGTGATAGCGGCAAGCTACAAGCGGCAAGCTCCAAGCGTGCCCGCAGCTGCCTGCCGCTTCCGGCTTGTGGCTTGTCGCTGCCTTCAATACCATGACCGGCCGGGCACAAAACGCCCGTGCGTACTTGACAGAACCCTGCCTTGAAACGTATGTTTCAAACAAGTGTTTGTCTCGCGGAGTAGTCATGGCCCAGTCGGAAACCGTTGAACGCATTCTCGATGCTGCCGAGCAGCTGTTCGCGGAAAAAGGTTTTGCAGAAACCTCATTGCGGCTGATCACCAGCAAGGCCGGCGTCAACCTGGCGGCGGTGAACTACCATTTCGGTTCGAAGAAGGCGCTGATCCAGGCGGTCTTCTCGCGTTTTCTAGGGCCGTTCTGCCAGAGCCTGGAGCGTGAGCTCGAGCGGCGCCAGGCGCGCCCCGAGCACAAGCCCAGCCTTGAAGAACTGCTGGAGATGCTGGTCGAGCAGGCGCTGGTGGTGCAGCCGCGCAGCGGCAATGACCTGTCGATCTTCATGCGCCTGCTGGGCCTGGCCTTCAGCCAGAGCCAGGGCCACCTGCGTCGTTACCTCGAAGACATGTACGGCAAGGTGTTCCGCCGCTACATGCTGCTGGTCAACGAGGCTGCGCCGCAGATTCCTCCCCTCGAACTGTTCTGGCGCGTGCATTTCATGCTCGGCGCTGCAGCGTTCAGCATGTCGGGCATCAAGGCCCTGCGCGCGATTGCCGAGACCGATTTCGGGGTCAATACCTCGATCGAGCAGGTCATGCGCCTGATGGTGCCGTTCCTGGCCGCCGGCATGCGTGCCGACAGCGGGGTCACGGACGAGGCGATGGCGGCGGCGCAGTTGCGTCCGCGCAGCAAGACCAGCCACGCCCCGGTGCCGGCAAAGGCCTGATTCCCCGGCTGGGCGGCACAGCCGGCTTCGGCTAAGCTAGCGCCCATGCCTATTCTCGATTTGCTGCACATTTCCATCGCCGACCAGTGCCTTTATGGGTTCGCCCAGGGGCGACTGGCGGTGCGTCTTGCGGTGTCCACCGCACTCAATGGCCCGGGCGAGCACAACGGCTCCGGTTGTACACCGCGCGGGCTGCATCAGGTGCGTGCGAAGATCGGCGCGGGCTTGCCCCAGGGCGCGGTGCTGCGCGGGCGTCGCTGGACCGGCGAGGTCTGGACGCCCGACCTGCACGCGCAGTTCCCTGGGCGCGACTGGATTCTCTCGCGCATTCTCTGGCTCAGCGGCCGCGAGCCGGGGCGCAACCGCCTCGGGCCCGTGGATACGTTCCGCCGCTATATCTACCTGCACGGCACGCCCGACAGCGAACCCATGGGTGTGCCGTTGTCCCACGGCTGCATACGCCTGCGCAACGCCGACCTGGTAGCGCTGTTCGACCGGGTGCCTGTGCATTGCCCGGTACAGATCGAAGAAGCCGCCTGCCCCCAGTGGGCGAGCGCGCCCCTCAACTGAAGGATCATTTATGAGTACCCGCCTGCAAGGCTCCCTGATGGTCGACGTGGCCGGCACCTGGCTGACTGCCGAAGACCGCCACCTGCTGCGTCAGCCCGAAGTGGCCGGCCTGATCATCTTTGCCCGCAACATCGAATGCCCGCGCCAGGTGCGCGAACTGAGTGCGTCGATTCGTGCCGTGCGCCCGGACCTGATCCTGGCCGTGGACCAGGAGGGTGGTCGCGTACAGCGCCTGCGCCAGGGCTTCGTGCGCTTGCCCGCGATGCGTGCGATTGCCGACAACCCCAATGCCGAGCGCCTGGCCGAACACTGCGGCTGGCTGATGGCAACCGAAGTGCTGGCGGTAGGGCTCGACTTGAGCTTTGCCCCGGTGCTGGACCTTGACCACCAGCGCAGCGCGGTGGTTGGCAGTCGCGCCTTCGAGGGTGACCCGCAGCGCGCCACCTTGCTTGCCGGTGCCTTCATTCGCGGCATGAACGCGGCGGGCATGGCGGCCTGCGGCAAGCACTTCCCGGGGCATGGCTGGGCCGAGGCGGATTCGCATGTGGCGATACCCACCGACGAGCGCAGCCTGGAGCAGATCCGCGCAGCCGACCTGGTGCCGTTCACGCGCCTGAGCGGGCAGTTGGCGGCGGTGATGCCGGCGCACGTGATCTATCCACAGGTCGATAACCAGCCGGCCGGCTTCTCGCGGCGCTGGTTGCAGGAGATTCTGCGTGGCGAGCTGGGCTTTGACGGGGTGATCTTCAGCGATGACCTGTCGATGGCCGGTGCGCATGTGGTGGGGGACGCCGCCAGCCGTATCGAGGCGGCGCTGAGTGCCGGTTGCGACATGGGCCTGGTGTGCAATGATCGGGCGGCTGCCGAGCTTGCGTTGTCGGCGGCGCAGCGGTTGAGGGTGAGGCCGTCGCCGCGGATCGCGCAGATGCGCGGGCAGGGTTTTGCGCGTACCGATTACCGCCAGCAGCCCCGCTGGCTGGAGGCGCTTGGCGCGCTGAAAGATGCACAACTGATCGACTGAGGTCCTGCGCCGGCAAGGCTGGCTCCTGCAGGTGCTGCGATACCTGTAGGAGCCGGCCTTGCCGGCGAAAGGCTCAACTAATTTTCGCGGCCTGCCGCTTCCCGGGCAACGGCGCAAACAGCGCATCAATGTCTTCATCCGCCAGCTTCCAGTCCCCCGCCTGACGCCCCTCCAGCAAGCCTGCAGCCAGCGCTGCCTTCTCCTGTTGCAACTTCTGGATCTTCTCTTCCACCGTCCCCCGTGTAATCAGCTTGTAGACGAACACCGGCTTGTCCTGGCCGATGCGGTAGGCGCGGTCGGTGGCCTGGTTTTCGGTGGCCGGGTTCCACCACGGGTCATAGTGGATCACCGTGTCGGCCGCGGTGAGGTTGAGGCCGGTGCCGCCCGCTTTGAGGCTGATCAGAAACAGTGGCGTCTGCAGGCTCTGGAACTGCTGCACCGGGGTGCGCCGGTCGCGGGTTTCACCGGTCAGCAGGCTGTAGCGGACGCCACGCTTGTGCAGCTCCTGCTCGATCAGTTCGAGCATCGAGGTGAACTGCGAGAACAGCAGGATGCGTCGCCCTTCGCTGAGCAGTTCGTCGAGCATCTGCATCAGGCTGCCCAGCTTGCCCTTGTCCGAATGGGTGGTTCTTGGCGCAATGCTTTTGACCAGGCGCAGATCGCAGCACACCTGACGCAGCTTGAGCAACGCATCCAGAATCACGATCTGGCTGCGTGCCGCGCCGTTGCGGGTGATTTCCTCGCGGACCTTCCTGTCCATCGCCACCCGCACCGTTTCGTAGGTGTCGCGCTGCGCGTCGCTCAGCTCCACCCAATGCACGATCTCGGTCTTGGCCGGCAGTTCGCGGGCCACCTGTTCCTTGGTGCGGCGCAGCAGGAATGGCTTGATGCGCGCGGCAAGATGCGCCATGCGCTCGACGTCGCCATGGCGTTCGACAGGGGTGCGGTAATCGCGGCTGAAGGCCTTGCTGTCGCCCAGCCAGCCGGGTAGCAGGAAGTGGAAGATCGACCACAGTTCGCCCAGGTTGTTTTCCATCGGTGTGCCGGTCAGGCACAGGCGCTGGTTGGCCTGGATCTCGCGCGCCGCTTCGGCGGCCTTGCTGTTGGCGTTCTTGATGTTCTGCGCTTCATCCAGAATCAGCAGGTGCCAGGGCTGCGCGGTGAAGTGAGCCAGGTCGCGGGGCAGCAGGGCGTAGGTGGTCAGTACCAGGTCGTACTGGTCAAGGTCGGCGAAGTGTCGGGTGCGGCCGGGGCCATGCAGGGCCAGCACGCGCAGCTGCGGGGTGAAGTGCTGCGCCTCGTCGAGCCAGTTGGGGATCAGGCTGGTCGGCATCACGGCCAGGGCAGGGCGCTGCAGGCGCCCCGCGTTCTTTTCGGTGAGCAGGTGCGCCAGGGTCTGCAGGGTCTTGCCCAGGCCCATGTCGTCGCCCAGGATCCCGCCGACCTCCAGTTCGCGCAGGGTCTGCAACCAGTTCAGGCCTTCGAGCTGGTAGGGTCGCAGCGTGGCGTTCAGGCCCTCGGGGGCGGTGATGTCGGTACGCCTGGACTCGCGCAGGCGGCGGGCAAAGTCGCGTACCCGGTCGCCGCCGCGCCAGGTCAGCGCCATGTCGTCGATGCTGCTCAGGCGCGCGGCATCCGGCGCTGCCAGGCGCAGCGAAGGCCCGCTGTCATTGCCCAGGTACAGCTCGCCCAGGGTGGCCATCAGCGGCTTGATGCGTGCGTAGGGCAAGGCCACGCGCAGCGCCGGGCTGTCATGGCGGGCGCGGTTCAGGTCGATCAGAAGGTGCTCGTCGTCGCTGCGCCGGGCCAGTTCGCTGGGGCGCAGCAGTTCGGGGTTGCTGCGCAGCAGGTGCAGCACGATCGGCAGCAGGCTGTGGCGCTGGCCGTTGACCACGATGCCCAGCTCCAGGTCGAACCATTCGCGCCCCGGCGCTTCCTCGACATCGGCGTACCAGTCGTCGATGTCATGCAGGTTGAAGGCGAAGTCGGGCCTCACTTCCACCTCCCAGCCGGCTGCACGCAGGGTATCGATGCCGGTGCGGGCGAACTGCAGCCAGGCCTGGTCGTCGGCCATCTGCAGCATTTCGCCGGCGCTGTCGGGCAATGCCTTGCTCTGGCGCGTGGCAACGCTGAAGCCCATTTTCTTCAAGGTCTGGCGCAGCGCCTTTTCGGCGTCTGGCTGACGCTGGATACGCTGGCGGACGTTGCCGTCGATACGGATGACTTCGCTGCTGCTCTTGTCGCTGGTGCGCTGCCCGTCATAGGTGAACGCCAGTGCCGCACGGTGTTGCAACTGGCGCTGCATCTTGCCGGTCTTGGGCATGTAGGCGGTGAATTCGTAGCTGCCCAGGGTGAGGTGCGCAACAGCCGGTACATTTTCGATGACCTGGTTCTGGTAGGTCGCCGTGGCTGGAGGCGGCGGAAAGTCGTTGGCCGTCAGCCGCTCCGTCAGGGTGTACAGCGCCGCTGCGCAATGCTTGCAGTTCTGGCGGACAGGGCAGCTGCAGGTGGCGATCAGGAGGGGGTGAACGTCGCCTTCGATCAGCAGGGTCTGCCGGTAGAGGTTGCCGCCGGACCCGTGGCACAGGGTGGTCGCGCCCTTGTCGTCGACCGAAACGAGCCTGACGCGCTTGTTGTCTGCATAGTCAAGCCCTCGGGTGAGGGTCTTGGGGCCGAATTGTTCGCGCCAGAGCTTGCTCTTGAGCGCGCGCTGCAGTGTGGTCGACATGGCTCTACTGTTCCATCATCTCCGCTTCAGCAGGAGAGGTGGTGCGTGTGCCGGCGGCGATCACTTTGAACAGGACCGCCAGGTGCCCGCCATCGAGGAAGGTCAGTTCGTTGTTCTTCACCGTGCTGTTGACCTGCCTGAGCTGTTCGCTCTGGATCACGCTGCCATTGCCATCGAGCTGGTTGACCCAGAAGTTGGCCTGCACTTCGATGAAACGGCCCTGCCTGAGGCTGACATTGCCTTCGACCGGGAAGTGGCCGAACTGCTCCTGGCCCTCGCTGATGGCAACCCGCGACGGTTCGCTGCCTACCTGCTGCTGCCAGGCCTTGTGCAGCAGCACGGTGTAGTTGCTGTCGGCGGCCAGCTTTTCGGCCTGTGCGGTCAGCACCGGCTTGCGCACGTCGTAGTCGCTGGGGGCCTTGGCGCCCTGGCGCCAGTCTTCCGGGGCGAACTGGCTGGTGATCGCGGGCACCGCATTCTGGCGCAGCAGGAACATCTCGACCTGGTACTGGCTGTCGGCAAAGGCGGCCGGCGCAATCAGCGCCAGCAGCAGGGTCAAGCTACGAATTGCACGCATGGATCATCCTTCAAGCGGGTTTCGGGGCGAGTCGTTCGAACAGCGCCTCCACTGTAGTAAAGCGTTCATCGGCGCGTTCCATGGGCACCATGAACTTGAACATCGTCGCGCCTTCGAACTTGTAGCGCTTGGGCTGGCCCTGGATCAGCTTGATCAGCACCAGCGGGTCGACCGGGGTCTCGGCCTCGAATTCCACCCGTCCGCCTTGCGGGCCGGCGTCGACCTTCTTGATGCCCAGCTTCTCGGCCTGCAGCTTGAGCAGGGTCAGGCGCACCAGGTTCTTGGTCGGCTCGGGCAGCAGCCCGAAACGGTCGATCATCTCCACCTGCAGATCCTTCAGGCCATCTTCGTCCACCGCCGAGGCGATGCGCTTGTACAGGATCAGGCGCGCATGCACGTCGGGCAGGTAGTCCTCGGGGATCAGTGCCGGTACGCGCAGGTTGATCTCCGGGCCGCCGCCCAGGGGCTGGTCGAGGTTGGGCTGGGTGCCCTTGCGAATCGCCTTGACGGCGCGTTCGAGCATTTCCATGTAGAGGGTGAAGCCCACCGCCTGGATCTGCCCGCTCTGGCCTTCGCCCAGCAGTTCGCCGGCGCCGCGGATCTCCAGGTCGTTGGTGGCCAGCACGAAGCCTGCGCCCAGGTCCTGGGTATTGGCGATGGCCTCCAGGCGCTTTTCGGCGTCGGGGGTGATCTGCTGGCGTGGGGGCGTCAGCAGGTAGGCATAGGCCTGGTGGTGGCTGCGCCCCACACGGCCGCGCAACTGGTGCAACTGGGCCAGGCCGAACTTGTCGGCACGCTCGATGATGATGGTGTTGGCGCTGGGCACGTCGATGCCGGTCTCGATGATGGTCGAGGCGATCAGCACGTTGAAGCGCTTGTGGTAGAAGTCGCTCATCACCTGTTCGAGTTCGCGTTCGCGCATCTGCCCGTGGCCGATACCGATGCGCGCCTCGGGTACCAGTTCGGCGAGGTCGGCGGCGCACTTCTCGATGCTCTTCACGTCGTTGTGCAGGTAGTACACCTGGCCGCCACGCAGCAGTTCGCGCAGCAGCGCCTCCTTGATGGTGCTCTTGTTCTGCTCCATCACGAAGGTGCGCACCGACAGCCGGCGTGCCGGCGGGGTGGCGATGATCGACAGGTCGCGCATGCCCGCCACCGCCATGTTCAGCGTGCGCGGGATCGGCGTGGCGGTCAGGGTCAGGATGTCGACTTCGCTGCGCAGCGCCTTGAGCTGCTCTTTCTGGCGCACGCCGAACCGGTGTTCCTCGTCGATGATGACCAGGCCCAGGTCCTTGAACTTGACGTCGTCCTGCAGCAGCTTGTGGGTGCCGATGACGATGTCGATCTTGCCTTCGGCGAGGTCCGCCACGGCGGCACCGACTTCCTTGGCCGACTTGAAGCGGCTCATCACTTCGACGGTTACCGGCCAGTCGGCAAAGCGGTCGCGGAAACTGTTGTAGTGCTGCTGGGCGAGCAGGGTGGTGGGCACCAGGATCGCTACCTGGCGCCCGCCGTGCACGGCGATGAAGGCGGCACGCATGGCCACTTCGGTCTTGCCGAAGCCGACATCGCCGCACACCAGGCGGTCCATCGGCTTGGCGGCGAGCATGTCCTCGCGTACCGCTTCGATGGCCGACTGCTGGTCCGGGGTTTCCTCGAACGGGAAGCCGGCACTGAAGGTGGCGTAGTCCACCGACGGGTCGGCAAACGCATAGCCCTTGCGCGCGGCGCGCCGGGCATAGATGTCGAGCAGCTCGGCAGCCACGTCGCGCACTTGTTCGGCTGCCTTGCGCTTGGCCTTCTGCCAGGTCTCGGAGCCCAGACGGTGCAGCGGTGCCAGCGCATCGTCGCTGCCGGTGTAGCGCGCGATCAGGTGCAGGTTGGCCACCGGCACGTACAGCTTGGCGCCTTCGGCGTATTCAAGGGTGAGAAACTCGGCGGCCTGGCCGTCGATCTCCAGTGTCGCCAGGCCCAGGTAGCGGCCCACGCCATGGTCGATATGCACCACCGGGGCGCCTTCGCGCAGCTCGGTAAGGTTCTTGATCACCGCGTCGTTGTTGACGTCGCTGCGCTTTTCGCGGCGCCGACGCTGCATCACGCGCTGGCCGAACAGCGGGCTCTCGGCAACCAGAGCCAGGGCCGGATCGTCCAGCAGCAGGCCGTCGTCCAGTGGTGCGATGGTGATTGCCAGGCGCTGCTTGCTGGCGACGAACTCGTGCCAGCCATCGACGGTTTGCGGGCGCAGTTTCAGGCGTTCGAGCAGCTCCAGCAGCACTTCGCGGCGCCCGGCCGATTCGGCGGTGAACAGCACGCGGCCGGGGAATTGCTCGAGAAACCCCGACAGCGCCGCCAGGGGCTGGTTGGCCTTGGCTTCGATGGCGAGGTTGGGCAGCGTCTGCGCGGCAAAGCGCTCGCGGCCGGGGCCGGCGTCGATGTCGTCCTGGCTGACCACCACCCGTGGCCAGCCCTTGAGCCGGGCGAAGCAGTCTTCCACCGGCATGAACAGCTCGGCAGGCGGCAGCAGAGGGCGGTTAGGGTCGATGCGCCGCTCTTCATAGCGGTTGCGTACATCGCTCCAGAAGTGCTCGGCGGCCTGTTCCACACCGGGCAGGGAGAACACCTGGGTGTTTTCCGGCAAGTAGTCGAACAGGGTCGAGGTTTCTTCGAAAAACAGCGGCAGGTAGTACTCGATGCCGGCCGGCACGATACCGCTGCTCAGGTCCTGGAAGATCGGGCTGCGGCGAAAATCCACGTCGAAGCGTTCGCGAAAGCGCGCTTTGAAGCGGGTGACTTCGTCTTTTTGCAGCGGGAACTCGCGGGCCGGCAGCAGGCGTACCGAGTCGACCTTGTCGATCGAGCGCTGGCTCTCCGGGTCGAAGGTGCGCAGGGTCTCGATCTCGTCATCGAACAGGTCGATGCGGTACGGCAGCTTGCTGCCCATCGGGAACAGGTCGATCAGGGCACCGCGCACGGCGAACTCGCCATGCTCGTACACGGTGTCGACGCAGCGGTAGCCGCTGGCCTCCAGGCGCGTGCGCATCTGTTCCACATCCAGCTTCTGGCCGATGTCCAGCACCAGGCTGCTGCCCAGCAGAAAGCGCGTGGGCGCCAGGCGGTGCAGTGCGGTGGTGATCGGCACCACGAGGATGCCGTGGTCCAGCTCCGGCAACCGGTACAGGCTGGCGATCCGTTGCGAAATGATGTCCTGGTGCGGCGAGAACAGGTCGTAGGGCAGGGTTTCCCAGTCGGGGAACGGCAGCACGGCCAGTTCCGGGGCGAAGAAACGCAGCTCCTGCTCCAGCCGGTCGGCGCTCTGGCTGTCGGCGGTCAGCAGCAGGGTGAAGCGCTTCGCGGCGCTGGCGGCCTCGGCGATGGCCAGGCTCAGGGCGGCACCGGGCAGGTTGCCCCAGGTGTGTTTGCCGGCGCTGGCCGGCAGGTGAGGTAGACGCAGAACAGGCACGGGAGGTCGAGCTCCAAGCGTTGCGACAAAACGCCGATTGTACCGGGCGCGGGGCATTGCTGTCAGGTTTCAGCCGCCTGAATGTGGGGCCCGGATCATACCGTGCGGCGCCGGCGACAGGCGCTCATTGCTCGAAGCGACGCGGGGCGTCATAATGTAGCCCCTTTTTTCTGTCCCTACATGTGGAAGGTTCCCGTGACTCAGAAGCCCGACCAGTGTCTTGGTGAGTGGATCGATCGTGAAGCGCTTGCAGAAGCGATGATCCCGCTTATCGGTCAGCTCTACCGCAATAACAATGTGGTGAGCTCGATCTATGGCCGTAGCCTGATCAACCGTTCGGTGATCGCGATCCTCAAAGCCCACCGCTTTGCCCGTCATCGCCAGACCGACGAAACCGAACTGTCTGTCCACGAGACATTCCCGCTGCTCAAGGCCATGAGCGAGCTCAAGCTGGGCGCCGCTTCGGTCGACCTGGGCAAGCTGGCCAACAAGTTCAAGCAAGAAGGCAACGGCCGCAGCGCCGAGCAGTTCGTGCGTGAAGAAATGGCCGACGTGGTTGGCCAGCAGAACGCCTCCGCACGCAAGGGCACCGACGTGGTCCTGTACGGCTTCGGTCGTATCGGCCGTCTGCTGGCGCGTATCCTGATCGAGAAGACCGGTGGTGGCGACGGCCTGCGCCTGCGTGCCATCGTGGTACGCAAGGGCGCCGAGAACGACCTGATCAAGCGCGCCAGCCTGCTGCGTCGCGACTCGGTGCACGGTCCGTTCGATGGCACCATCACCATCGACGAAGAAAACAACACCATCACCGCCAACGGCAACCTGATCCAGGTTATCTACGCGAAGAACCCGAGCGAAGTCGACTATACCCAGTACGGTATCGAGAACGCCCTGGTGGTCGACAACACCGGCGTCTGGCGCGATGCCGACGGCCTGGGCCAGCACCTGGCCTGCCCGGGTGCCGCACGCGTTATCCTCACCGCACCGGGCAAGGGCGCGCTGAAGAACATCGTGCACGGCATCAACCACGCCGACATCAGCCCTGACGACAAGATCATCTCGGCGGCTTCCTGCACCACCAACGCCATCGTGCCGGTGCTCAAGGCAGTCAACGACAAGTTCGGCATCGTCAACGGTCACGTCGAAACCGTTCACTCGTACACCAACGACCAGAACCTGATCGACAACTTCCACAAGGGCAGCCGCCGTGGTCGTTCCGCTGCGCTGAACATGGTCATCACCGAGACCGGCGCCGCCACTGCCGCCGCCAAGGCGCTGCCAGTGCTCAAGGGCAAGCTGACCGGTAACGCGATCCGCGTTCCGACGCCGAACGTCTCGATGGCGATCCTGAACCTGAACCTGGAAAAGGCCACCAGCCGCGACGAGATCAACGAGTACCTGCGCCAGATGGCCATGCACTCGGACCTGCACAAGCAGATCGACTTCGTCAGCTCGCAGGAAGTGGTTTCCAGCGACTTCGTCGGCTCGCGTCACGCCGGTGTGGTCGATGCCGAGGCCACCATCTGCAACGACAACCGCGTTGTACTGTACGTTTGGTACGACAACGAGTTCGGTTACAGCTGCCAGGTAGTGCGCGTGATGGAAGACATGGCCGGGGTCAACCCGCCAGCGTTCCCACGCTAAGCATTACGTTGCGTTGAAAGAACGGGAGCCTGCGGGTTCCCGTTTTTTTTGGCTTCAGAAAAGGAGGCGTCGTGTGAAAAAGGGATGGGCTGCGCTGCCTGCCCTGGTGGCATTGCTGGTCGGTTGCGAGCACAGGGATTCGATCGAGCGCATCAGTGGCCCGACCATGGGCAGCAGCTACACCGTGCAGTACGTGCGCAAGGCCGGCGGCCCGACGCCTGGGCAGGTGCAGCAGGAGGTCGAGGCGATCCTGCAGGGCATCGACCAGCGCTTCTCCACCTACCGCAGCGATTCACTGGTGGGGCAGTTCAACCAGTTGCCCGCCAACCGCTGCCAGGCGATGCCGGCCGACGTGCTGCAGCTTGTGCGGGTAGGTGAGCAGCTCTCGCGCCAGAGTGACGGTGCCTTCGATCTCACGGTGGAGCCGCTGCTCGACCTGTGGGGCTTCGGGCCCCAGGCGCGTGAAGAGAAGGTGCCCGATGCCCGGCGGCTGGCGCAGGTGCGCGAGCGGGTGGGGTATACCCACTTGCGTATCGAAGGCCAGCAACTGTGCAAGGACGCTGGCGTCGAGGTCGACTTCAACAGCATCGCCGCCGGGCATGCGGTCGACCTGATCGTGGCACGTATGCAAGCCCTGGGGGTCGAAAGCTTTCTGGTGGAGGCTACCGGTGAGCTCAAGGCAATGGGGCGCAAGCCCGATGGCAGTGCCTGGCGCATTGCACTCGAACTGCCGCGCGACGATCTGCAGATAGCCCAGCAGGTGTTGCCGCTGGAGGGGTACGGGGTGTCCACGTCGGGTGACTACCGCAATTATTTCGAGGAGAATGGCCAACGTTATTCGCATACCTTCGATGCGCGCCTGGGCACCCCGGTGGCCCATGCGTTGGCGGCGGTGACGGTGCTGGCGCCCACTGCGCTGATGGCTGACGGGTACTCGACCCTGTTGCTGATCCTGGGCCCGGAGCAGGGTTGGCGCTTCGCGCTCGAGCATCGGATTGCGGCAGTGTTCGTGAATCGGGTCGAGGGTGGGTTCGTTTCCCGGGCCACGCCAGCATTCAACAGCATTGCGGGGAAATGAAAGGCTTCGCCAGCAAGGCGGCCTACATGTAGTGCAGAGAAAAATAGCCTACGACGCGACCAAGGGTTAATGTGCGCGGCGTTCAAGCTTGATTAGACTGCACCCGAATTTTTGCATGGCGCCGATGGCGGCATGATGTAGCCCCGGAGGTCAATCTGGCGTCCGGGCCTGTTCTGAAGGAGTACGCATGGCTGTCTACAACTACGACGTAGTGGTGCTGGGTTCCGGCCCGGCAGGAGAAGGGGCGGCAATGAACGCCGCCAAAGCAGGACGCAAGGTAGCGATGGTCGATAGCCGTCGCCAGGTCGGCGGTAACTGCACCCATCTGGGCACCATCCCGTCCAAGGCCCTGCGTCACTCGGTGCGCCAGATCATGCAGTTCAACACCAACCCGATGTTCCGGGCCATCGGTGAGCCGCGCTGGTTCTCCTTCCCCGACGTGCTCAAAAGCGCCGAGAAGGTCATCTCCAAGCAGGTCGCCTCGCGCACTGGCTACTACGCCCGCAACCGCGTTGACGTGTTCTTCGGCACCGGCAGCTTCGCCGACGAGCAGACCATCGAAGTGGTCTGCGCCAACGGTGTGGTCGAGAAGCTGGTAGCCAAGCACATCATCATCGCCACCGGCTCGCGCCCGTATCGCCCGGCCGATATCGATTTCCATCACCCGCGCATCTACGATAGCGACACCATCCTGAGCCTGGGCCACACCCCGCGCAAACTGATCGTGTACGGCGCCGGCGTCATCGGCTGCGAGTACGCCTCGATCTTCAGCGGCCTGGGCGTGCTGGTGGAACTGGTGGACAACCGCGGCCAGCTGCTGAGCTTCCTGGACTCGGAAATCTCCCAGGCCCTGAGCTATCACTTCAGCAACAACAACATCACCGTGCGCCACAACGAAGAGTACGAGCGCGTCGAAGGCCTGGACAACGGTGTGATCCTGCACCTGAAGTCGGGCAAGAAGATCAAGGCCGACGCCTTGCTGTGGTGCAACGGGCGTACCGGCAACACCGACCGCCTGGGCCTGGAAAACATCGGCGTGAAGGTCAACAGCCGTGGCCAGATCGAAGTGGACGAGGCCTACCGCACCTGCGTGCCGAACATCTATGGTGCCGGTGACGTGATCGGCTGGCCAAGCCTGGCCAGTGCCGCCCACGACCAGGGCCGCTCGGCCGCCGGCAGCATCGTCGACAATGGCAGCTGGCGCTTCGTCAACGACGTGCCGACCGGCATCTACACCATTCCGGAGATCAGCTCGATCGGCAAGAACGAGCAGGAGCTGACCCAGGCCAAGGTGCCGTACGAAGTGGGCAAGGCGTTCTTCAAGGGCATGGCCCGGGCGCAGATCGCCGGCGAGCCGCAAGGCATGCTCAAGATCCTGTTCCACCGCGAGACGCTGCAGATTCTCGGCGTGCACTGCTTCGGCTACCAGGCCTCGGAGATCGTGCACATCGGTCAGGCGATCATGGGCCAGCCGGGCGAGCAGAACACGTTGAAGTACTTCGTCAACACCACCTTCAACTACCCGACCATGGCCGAAGCCTATCGGGTTGCCGCCTACGACGGTCTCAACCGGCTTTTTTGAGCGGCTCCGGCCGGTGGCCTGAGCCGGCCGGGGAGACCGATTTCAGCGATTCTCGAGGGTGGCGCTGGCCAAACCGGGAAAGTCTGTAATCAGGCTGTCTACGCCGAAGTCGGCGAGTCGGAGCATCAGCGCCGGCTCGTTGACTGTCCACACCGACACATGCAACCCCTGACGCTGGGCCTTGGCCAGGCGCTCGGGGGTGCAGTGCGTCCAGTTCAGCGCCAGCAGTTCGCAACCGTAGTTCTGCGCGACCTTCAACGGGTCGAGCCAGGTGTATTCCGCGACCAGCCCGCGGGACACGTCCGGGGTCAGCTCCAGGGCGGCGCCCAGCACCTCCCGCGAGCTTGAGGTGATGGTGACCTTGTCCAGCAGGCCGAAGCGCTGGGCCATTTCGCGAATCGCCAGCACCGTGGTGGCAGCGCGGGTGCGCGAGGCACTCTTGACCTCCAGCTGCCAGTGGTCGAAATCACATTTCTCGAACAGCTCTTCCAGGCGTGGAATCGGGCAGGGGTTGACCCAGCCCGGGCCGCCCTTGCGCGCATCGTAGGTCACCAGGTCGGCGGCGCTGTGCTCCACCACCTTGCCGCCACGGCCGGTGGTGCGCTTGAGGCTGGGGTCATGAATGACCATCAGCTCGTTGTCGGAGGACAGGTGCAGGTCCAGCTCGCAACGGCGAACGCCGTGGCTCAGGCATTGCTGGAAACTGGTCAGGGTATTCTCGGGGGCTTCGCCCTTGGCGCCGCGGTGGCCGTAAATCAGGGTCACGTTCGTTCCTTCAAGCAAGACGGAAAATCAGGAGGCAGGCGGGGTGTTCTGTTCCAGTGCCTGGCGGCGTTGCAGTGCCTGTTTCTGCAGGATATAGCGCGCCAGCAACTGGCGCTGGGCGTCGGTCATCTCGACGAATTCGGCGCCGATGTCGAACAGGTCATCAGCGGCCTTGTCGCAGTGGGTCACCTTGGCCCGCAGCAGCAGGCCCAGGGCCTGGGGCATCAGCACCATCTTCACCGAGACGCGGCTGCCGGCGGTGATGGCCTGGGCCTGGTGCACCTCGACGCCACCTTCGGAGAGAGTCACCGGGCGCGCCTCGCCGATCTGCCCCAGCAGGGTTTGCGCAACCACGGCGCTGAGCAGGTCGATGCGTTTGTTCTGGGCCTTGAGAAAAGCTGCCAGGGTGCGGTCCTTGTCACTGAGCTGGCGCAGCAGGTGCTGGGACTCGAACTCGCTCAGGTGCAGTTCGCTGAGCAGGTTGAAGAGTGGTGAAGCATCTTGCAACAACTCGCCGCCCAAGGCCTCGGCGGCGCTCAGAGGGGTAATTTCCAGTGCGATCCTGTCCTCGATACGGTAGTATTCGCGGCGATCTTCTTCATCTAATGTCGACATGGCGAACCCATGGTAGCGGCGGTGGTCTGAGTGTAAAGCTGCTATTCAAGCCCCGCCACAAGGACGTTCCTCTTTCCTCCGAACAAGCCCCGACATGTTCAGACCTCTTTTCGTATTTATCGGTACGCGTTACACCCGTGCCAAACGTCGCAATCACTTCGTCTCGTTCATTTCGCTGACCTCGATGATCGGCCTCGCCCTGGGCGTGGTGGTGATGATCGTGGTGCTGTCGGTGATGAATGGCTTCGATCATGAAATGCGTACCCGCGTATTGGGCATGGTGCCCCATGCCACCCTCGAGACCGGACAGCCGATCAGCGACTGGCCAGCCCTTGCCGATACAGTAAAGCAGAACCCGGCGGTGCTGGCGGTGGCGCCGTTCACCCAGATGCAGGGCCTGCTGACCCATGACGGCAAGGTACAGAAGGTGCTGCTCAACGGTATTGACCCGACGCAAGAGCGCAAGGTGTCGATCATCGACGACTTCGTGGGCGAGGGTAAGCTCGACGCGCTGGCGCCGGGCAGCTTCGGCATCATGATCGGCGACAAGGCCGCAGCCAAGCTGGGCGTGGGCATCGGCGACAAGCTGACCTTCGTCGCCCCCGAGGTCACCGTGACCCCGGCCGGCATGTTCCCGCGCATGAAGCGCTTCACCGTGGTCGGCATCTTCCACGTGGGCGCCGGCGAGATCGACGGCTACCTGGGCCTGACCAACCTGTCGGACCTGTCGCGCCTGCACCGCTGGAAGGCCGACCAGGTGCAGGGCCTGCGCCTGAAGTTCGACGACCTGTTCCAGGCACCCCGCGAGGCCTGGAACATCGCCCAGAAGCTGGGCGAGCACGAGTTCTACGCCCGTGACTGGACCCGCAGCCACGGCAACCTGTACCAGGCCATCCGCATGGAAAAAGCCATGATCGGCCTGCTGTTGCTGCTGATTGTCGCGGTGGCGGCGTTCAACATCATTTCCACCCTGGTGATGGTGGTCAACGACAAGAAGGGCGACATCGCCATCTTGCGCACGCTGGGCTCCACGCCGGGTCAGATCATGGCCATCTTCATGGTGCAGGGCACCGTGATCGGCGTGGTCGGCACCCTGATCGGCGCCGTGGTCGGCATCGCCGCCGCGCTCAACGTGAGTGCAGCGATTGCCGGCCTCGAGCGGTTGATGGGGCACAAGTTCCTCAACGCCGACGTGTACTTCATCGACTACCTGCCGTCCCAGGTCATGGCCGAAGACGTGTGGATGGTCTGCGGTGCGGCGCTGGTCCTGAGTTTCCTCGCCACCCTGTATCCGGCCTGGCGTGCGGCGCGCACCCAGCCTGCGGAGGCGCTACGTTATGAGTGAGTTGGGCATGAGTGATAGAGCAGTGCTGAGTTGCCGCAACCTGGGCAAGTCCTACGAGGAAGGCCCGGAGTCGGTGCAAGTGTTGTCGGGCCTGCAGCTGGAGCTGCACCCGGGTGAGCGCGTGGCGATCGTCGGCAGTTCGGGGTCGGGCAAGAGTACCTTGCTCAACCTGCTGGGTGGCCTCGATACCCCGACCCAGGGCAGTGTATGGCTGGCCGGTGAAGAGCTGTCGGCGCTGGGCGAGCGTGCACGTGGCCTGCTGCGCAACCGCGCACTGGGCTTCGTCTACCAGTTCCACCACCTGCTGCCGGAGTTCACCGCGCTGGAGAACGTGTGCATGCCGCTGCTGATCGGCCGCACGCCGATCCCCGAGGCGCGCGAGCGTGCCGAGGCGCTGCTCACGCGTGTCGGCCTGGGCCATCGCCTGACGCACAAGCCATCCGAGCTGTCCGGCGGCGAGCGCCAGCGCGTGGCGATTGCCCGGGCGCTGGTCAACCGGCCCGGGCTGGTGATGCTCGACGAGCCTACCGGCAACCTCGACCACCACACCGCACAGGGCATCCAGGACCTGATGCAGGAGCTGAGCAGCTCCTCGCAGACCGCGTTCCTGGTGGTGACCCACGACCTCAACCTGGCGCGGCAGATGGACCGTGTGCTGCGCCTGGAAGACGGGCGTCTGGTTTCGATCTGACCTGGCAGTACAGGTGGCCCGCCGTGCATGGCGGGCCCCGTGTTTCTTTTCTTTACCTGGGTGCTTCAGTTCATGTTCAGACCCTTGTCAATTTTCATCGGTGCGCGTTACACCCGTGCCAAGCGCCGCAACCACTTCATCTCGTTCATCTCGATGACCTCGATGATCGGCCTGTCCCTGGGCGTGCTGGCGATGATCGTGGTGCTGTCGGTGATGAACGGCTTCCAGCGTGAAATGAGTGCGCGGATCCTGGGCATGGTGCCGCATGCCGCCGTGCTGGGCGCCCAGCCGCTGGACAACTGGCAGGCGGTGGCCGATGCCGCGTTGAAGAACCCCGAAGTGCTGGCCGCTGCGCCGCTGACCGAGATGGAAGGCATGCTCTCCTACAAGGGCGCGATGCAGCCGATCCAGATCAGCGGCATCGACCCTGCGCAGGAAGGCAAGGTCTCGATCGTGGCCGACCACATCGTTCAGGGCCGACTCGACGACCTCAAGCCGGGCGAGTTCGGCGTGGTGGTAGGCGAGATGACGGCGCGTCGGTTTGGCCTCAGGGTCGGTGACAAGCTGACCCTGATCGTGCCCGAGGTGAGCACCGCGCCCGGCGGCATCACCCCGCGCATGCAGCGCCTCAACGTGGTCGGCGTGTTCAAGGTGGGCGCCGAGCTGGATGGCTCCATGGGCCTGATCCACATGGCCGATGCGGCGAGCATGCAGCGCTGGGCGCCGAACCAGGTGCAGGGCGTGCGGCTCAAGGTCAAGGACCTGTATGCCGCGCCGCAGGTGTCCAGGGCGATAGTGGGCGAACTGGGCGAGCAGTACCGTGCCGATGACTGGACCCACACACAGGGCAGCCTGTTCAGTGCCATGAAGATGGAAAAGACCATGATCGGCCTGCTGCTGATGATGATCATTGCGGTGGCGGCGTTCAACATCATCGCCACCCTGATCATGGTGGTGAACGACAAGGGCGCGGACATCGCCATCCTGCGTACCATCGGCGCGACGCCGGCGCAGATCATGGGCACGTTCATGGTGCAGGGCAGCCTGATCGGTGTGGTGGGTACCTTGATCGGTGGTGTGCTCGGCGTGATCGCGGCGCTCAATGTGAGCCAGATCGTCGGCTGGCTGGAGCGGGTCAGCGGGCAGCATATCTTTACCTCGGACGTGTACTTCATCAGTACGCTGCCATCGGAACTGCAATGGGGCGATGTGGCGCTGATCTGCACGGCGGGGTTAATGATGAGCTTTCTGGCCACCCTGTATCCGGCGTGGCGTGCTTCGCAGGTCGAGCCGGCGTACGCCTTGCGGTACGAGTGATGCCACCGCTCTTGTAGGAGCCGGCGTTGCCGGCGAAGCGGACACACTGCCTGGCCATGTTCAGGCATGCCGCATGCGCCGATTCGCCGGCAACGCCGGCTCCTACAGGGCTGCGTTGTGTTCCGGCAAGTCGATCAGGAACCGCGTCCACCCCTGCGCCGATTCGGCACTGATCACCCCACCGTGCGCCTGCACGATCGAACGGGTGATCGCCAGCCCCAGCCCCGCATGTTCGCTGCTGCCTTCCCGGCGTGCCGGGTCGGCCCGGTAGAACCGGTCGAACAGCCGCGGCAATAGCGCTGCATCGATCGGCGCCCCGCGATTGGCCACCACCAGGCGAACCCTGCCATCACCCTGCGCAATCTCGACCCGTATCTCGCCCTGTGCCGGGGTAAAGCGCAGCGCGTTGTCCAGCAGGTTGGACAGGGCCCGTCGCAGCATGTTGCGGTCTCCCGTCAGCTCGGCCAGCCCTTCGCGGCTCAGGCTGATCTGTGCATCCTCGGCCAGTGGCGCGTAGTACTCGATCAAGGCATCGGCCTCCTGGTCCAGCGCCAGGGGCTCGCGATTGGGCATCAGCAGGCCGTGGTCGGCCTTGGCCAGGTACAGCATGTCGTTGACCAGTTGCGCCATCCATTGCAGTTCCTCGAGGTTGCCGTGCAATGCCTCGCGATACTCCTCCAGGCTGCGCGGGCGGGTGAGGGTGACCTGGGTGTGGGTCAGCAGGTTGGACAGCGGCGTGCGCAGCTCGTGGGCAATGTCGGCCGAGAAGGCCGACAGGCGCTGGAAGGCA
Source organism: Pseudomonas sp. 1176_21 (assembly GCF_052850635.1). NCBI lineage: Bacteria > Pseudomonadati > Pseudomonadota > Gammaproteobacteria > Pseudomonadales > Pseudomonadaceae > Pseudomonas > Pseudomonas sp. 1176_21. Next base: position 227,313 of record NZ_VXCV01000006.1, on the reverse strand, counting down.
TCGTCCAGACGTTCGAGCATGGCATTCATGGTGCCGGCCAGTTGCGCCAGCTCTGGCGGCATCTGGGCCTGGGGCAGGCGTGTGGTCAGCGAGCGTGCCGAAACGCCGGCTGCCACCTCGCCCATCCGGCGCAGCGGACGCAAGCCACGGCGCACGGCCCAGGCACCGAGCAGCGCGGTGGCCAGCGCCGAAAGGCCCATCGTCAGCCAGATCAGGCGCTGCATGCGTTGCAGAAAGTGCTGGTGGTGGGTGATATCCAGAAACAGAGTGAGCCGGCTGCCGCCTTCAAGCACCACGCACAGGCTGCGAAAATCCATGCCCTCGCTGCGCAGGGTGCTCAGGCCCGGTGTGTCGGGTGCGTCAGGCAGGCCGGGGCGGCTGGCAAACCACTGCGCCCCGTCGCTGCCACGAATGCGCAGTGCAAGGTCGGCCTGGTGGCTCAGTTCGCCGCGCAGCAGCGGTAGCCGCGCTGCCAGGCTCGGGCGGTCGTGCACGCCAACGAGCGCCTGGCGCAGTACCGACAGACGACTGTCGAGCAACTGCTGATCGAGCTCGATGAAGTGCGCCTCGCTGGCCCGGCTGAACAGGAGCCCCGCCGTCAGTGACACCGCCGCCGTGCAGGCGGCGAACAACAGCGCCAGGCGTGCGCCCAGGGACAATCTGCGCATCACGCCGGGCGCTCCTCGAGCACGTAGCCCATGCCGCGCACGGTGTGGATCAGCTTGTTGTCGTGGCCATCGTCGACCTTCAGGCGCAGGCGCCGGATCGCCACTTCGATCACATTGGTGTCGCTGTCGAAGTTCATGTCCCACACCTGCGAGGCGATCAGCGATTTGGGCAGCACCTCGCCCTGGCGGCGCAGCAGCAGTTCGAGCAGGGCGAACTCTTTGGCGGTGAGGTCGATGCGTGCCCCGGCGCGTTCCACCCGGCGGCGAATCAGGTCCAGGCGCAGGTCGGCCAGGTTCAGGGTGGTTTCCTGGGGCGGGCTGGCGCCGCGGCGCAGCAGGGTGCGGACCCGCGCCAGCAGTTCGGAGAACGCAAAGGGTTTGATCAGGTAGTCGTCGGCGCCCAGTTCCAGGCCATGCACGCGGTCTTCTACCGCATCGCGGGCCGTGAGGAACAGCACCGGGGTGTCGAAGCCGGCCTCGCGCACGGCTTGCAGAATCTGCCAGCCGTCACGCCCAGGGAGCATCACGTCGAGAATCAGCAGGTCGTAGTCGCCGCTCAGGGCCAGGTGCTGACCGGTATCGCCGTCGGTGGCCAGTTCGGTGCTGAAGCCGGCTTCGTTGAGGCCCTGGCGCAGGTAGAGGCCGGTCTTGGGCTGGTCTTCGACGATCAACAGTTTCATGGGCTTCTCGGCAGCGTTGGGGGCTGGGTTTATACCCTGTGGCAGGGTGCGCGGGGCAAAGCTGACAAAGTTGTAATGTTTTCGTCAGGTGGTTGCCAGCGGCAGTTTTCTACAGTGCGGGGCATGAGCTTGCACATGATAGAGGATGCACGATGAAACGCTTGATGATCGCGAGCGCCCTGGCGCTGTGGAGCCTGCCGCTGCTGGCGGCACCCGGGCACGAGTACGCCTTCGGCAAGCCGGCTGCGGCGGCGCAGGCCACGCGCACGGTGGAGGTCGTGATGGGCGACATGTACTTCGAGCCGCGCGCGCTGCAGGTCAAGGCCGGCGAAACGGTGCGTTTCGTGCTGGTGAACAACGGCCAGGTGCCCCACGAGTTCAACCTGGGGGATGCGGCCATGCACGCCCGGCACCAGCAGGAGATGCTCGCCATGCAGGGGCAGATGGATCATTCGGCAATGGGACATGGCGGCATGAATCATGGCGGTGATGATCATGGTGCGATGGGTAGCGGCGGCATGCAGCATGACGACCCGAACATGGTGATGGTGGCGCCGGGCAAGCGCGCCGAACTGACCTGGACCTTCAGCCAGAGCACGCCGATCGAGTTCGCCTGCAACGTGCCGGGGCATTACCAGGCCGGCATGGTGGGCAAGCTGACTATCGCCAAATGACCAATGCAGCGCGCAAACCCGATAAACTAGACCAATTTCGTCCTTCAGGTTTGAGCCATGCATCCCGCCGCCGAACATTCGCCACTGGGCAAGTCCAGTGAATACATCAGCACCTACACGCCGTCGCTGCTGTTCGCCATCCCGCGTGCAGCCAAATGGGCCGAGCTTGGGGTCACCGCGCAAACGTTGCCGTGGTCGGGTGTGGATTACTGGAACTGCTTCGAGCTGTCCTGGCTGCTGCCTTCGGGCAAGCCGGTGGTGGCCATCGGCGAGTTCGCCATCCCGGCCGATTCGCCGGCCATCATCGAGTCCAAGTCGTTCAAGCTGTACCTGAACTCGCTGAACCAGACCGAGTTCGCCTCGGCGCAGGCGGTGCAGGCCTGTCTGGTCAAGGACCTGTCTGCGGCAGCCGGCAAGCCGGTAGGGGTGCGTATCCGCAGCCTGGCCGAGGTTCAGCGCGAGGGTGTGATGGCGCTGCCGGGCACCTGCATCGATGACCTGGAGGTCAGCATCAGCAACTACGAGCAGCCGCAACCGGAGCTGCTGCGCTGCGATGCCGAGCGTGTGGTGGAAGAGACCCTGCACAGCCATCTGCTCAAATCCAACTGCCCGGTGACCGGGCAGCCGGACTGGGGCAGCGTGACCGTCCATTACCGTGGCGCGGCGCTGGACCATGCCAGCCTGCTGACCTACCTGATCAGCTTCCGTCAGCATGCCGACTTCCACGAGCAATGCGTGGAACGTATCTACCTGGACCTCAAGCGCCTGCTCAACCCTGAGACCCTCACGGTGTATGCGCGCTACGTGCGCCGGGGCGGGCTGGACATCAACCCGTACCGCAGCACCGGGCCGGTCACCCTGAAGAACCTGCGCCTGGTTCGCCAGTAACGAAAAAGCCCCGTCCAGTGTGACGGGGCTTTCGTTTTTGCCGCGGGGTTCAGATGCCCATGCTTTGCAGGCTCTGAACGATGTTGCGCAGGGTGGCGGTCAGGCCCGGGTGCTCGACTTCGAAACGTTCGACGGCGAGGTTGACGCCGTCGACCAGGTTGTTGTCCGGGGTTACGGCCTCCAGTTCGATTTTTGCTTGGATCTGCGCCATCAGTTCGTGCAGCTCGACACGCTCCTGTTCCGAGAGCGGTGGGTTTTGCTCCAGTTGCTCGCGCAGGGCGTCGAGTTGCGCTTGAAGTTCGCGGGCAGGCATGGGTGTTCTCCCTCTATGAATAGGCTCAGACATGGACCCCGCGCGCGGGCGAAAGGTCCGTGCCTCGCTGTTCAGGTTAATCCACCCGGCGCCGCTTTGCATGACCCTGATCAATGTGCCTGTATCAGGGTTTTTCGCCCTTGAGGCGGCGCAGGCCGATATCGGCCAGGCAATCGGCCAGTTGTTCCAGCTGGTCGATCACCGAATGCACCCCCAGCCCGAACAGGTGAACGGTAGCCTTGCCTCGCTTGAGTTCGCGCTCGCGTTCCTCCAGTGCCTGCCAGGTAGCCTCGTCCAGCCCGCACAGCGAGCCGCACGAGGCCAGGCCCACGGTCCACAGCCCGGCGTTGAGCCCGGCCTGCAGCAGGCGCGGCTCGCCGCTGACCAGCACGCAGCCATCGAGCCGGTCGGCCTTGAGCTGCATCAGGGCGTGCCAGCAGGCATCCGGCGCGGGCCAGGGCGCGTGGCCGGTGGTATCCGGTCGGCGCACCCAGGCGGGCAGCGCCTGGCTCAGGTGCTGGCCCAGGGCAGCCGGCAGTTCGTCGAGCCAGGCACAGGGCACGCCGTGTTCCCGCAGCCAGTGCAGGGCGGGCAGGGCGCCTGGTGTAGGCCTGGCCGGTGCGTTGCCGGGCGCCTGGCATCGTGCGCCGAAGTCGACCAGGCAGCCGCGCAGGCCGAACAGCACGGCGGTGAAGGCGGGGGAATGGGGCATGGCAACGTCCCTGAAATAACCAGCAAGGCTAACGTCGGGGTGTGACCGTGGCGTGACGCTTTGATGACCTTCAGGCGGCTTTCACAAAATATCGACGCAGGTTGGAGGAAGCTGCCTAATCTGCCAGAGAGGCTTTATACTTGTTTCCTTTTGGCTGTCGACGGCCTGATGCCGGCGCAGTGCAATGTTTGCCTAGGAGAAATTTTATGCGTGGGATCGGTGCTGGCGTGATCGATCGTATGACCCGTGCCTGTGTCTGCGCGAGCCTGCTGCTGGCGCCGGTACTGGCCCAGGCGGCGACCGAGGAAGACCCGTGGGAGAGCATCAACCGGCCGATCTTCCGGTTCAACGACACGATCGATACCTACGCGCTCAAGCCGCTGGCCCAGGGCTACCAGTGGGCGACGCCGCAGTTTCTCGAGGACGGCATCCACAACATGTTCCGCAACCTCGGTGACGTGACCAACCTTGCCAACAACGTGTTGCAGCTCAAGCCCCACGCAGCCGGCGTGGATACCGCGCGGTTGATCGTCAACACCACCTTCGGCCTGGCCGGCTTCTTCGATGTGGGTACCAAGATGGGCCTGCAGCGCAGCGACGAGGACTTCGGCCAGACCCTCGGCTACTGGGGTGTAGGCAGTGGCCCGTACGTGATGCTGCCGCTGCTTGGGCCGAGCACCGTGCGCGATGCGATCGCCAAGTACCCGGACACCTACACCGAACCCTACCGCTACATGGACCATGTGCCCACCCGCAATACCGCAATCGCGGTGGACGTGGTGGACACCCGTGCCAGCCTGCTGTCGGCCGAGAAGATGATCCGTGGCGACAAGTACAGCTTCATCCGCAACGCCTACCTGCAGAACCGCGAGTTCAAGGTCAAGGACGGGGATGTAAAAGACGATTTCTGATCGTGATGCATGAAAAAGGCGGCCATGGCCGCCTTTTTCATGCCTGCTGTTCAGCTCATCGCAAGGATCTTGAGGCCCAGCTTCTGCTGGCCCTGGGGCTGATCGGCAATCCACACCACTTGCGTTGTGGCGTGCAGGCCCTTGAGTGAAGGGTGGTCCGAATCGATGCTGACGCTGAGGTTGTCTCCAACCTGAAAGGTTTTCGCTGCCTGTACCTGCATGCCGCTGCTCGAGAGGTCCAGGCACACCGCCGCAATCACTTGTTCGGCATGTATCAGGGTAACGTCGGTATCTACCCGCATCCTGATGAAATCACGCTTCTCGCTATAGTCGGCGTGGTTCTGGCTCATGCCTGCATCCTTCCATTGGGTTGCGATAGAAGGGGTTTTTATAACTCCCGGTGATTTGTGCTGTAAAGAGCACAGGCGACCATCGGTGCATGCTTGAAACCCCCGGCGGATGGGAGTACCGTCTGCGCCTTACAGGGCACCTCTGACATTTGCCGGGCAGGCCTTTTGTCCTACACCTGAAATGCAAGAGTGGCTAGAAGTGAATCCAGTAAGCGGGCCTCGTTTTGCCTGGCCGCCTACCCCAACCTATTTCTGGCGCCGTTTGCCCACATGCAGAAAAACAGTGCAACGCTGCTGATAATCGATGATGACGATGTAGTGCGTGCGAGCCTCGCCGCCTACCTGGAAGACAGCGGCTTCAGCGTCCTGCAGGCAAGCAACGGCCAGCAGGGTCTCCAGGTCTTCGAGCAGGAACAGCCTGATCTGGTGATCTGCGATCTGCGCATGCCGCAAATGGGCGGCCTGGAGCTGATTCGCCAGGTTACCGAGCGTGCCCCCGACCTGCCGGTGATCGTGGTGTCGGGCGCGGGCGTGATGAACGATGCCGTCGAAGCGTTGCGCCTGGGTGCTGCCGACTACCTGATCAAGCCCCTGGAAGACCTGGCAGTGCTGGAGCACTCGGTTCGCCGGGCGTTGGATCGGGCGCATCTGGTACTGGAAAACCAGCGTTACCGCGACAAGCTCGAAACCGCCAACCGTGAGCTGGAGGCCAGCCTGCACCTGCTGCAGGAAGACCAGACTGCCGGGCGCCAGGTGCAGATGAACATGCTGCCGGAGAACCCGTGGAAGGCCGGAGACCTGCGTTTCGAACACCAGATCATTCCGTCTCTGTACCTGTCTGGCGATTTCACCGATTACTTTCGTGTCGACGAGCGACGCGTGGCGTTCTACCTGGCCGACGTGTCCGGCCATGGTGCCTCCTCGGCGTTCGTGACTGTGCTGCTCAAGTTCATGACCACGCGCCTGCTGTTCGAATTCAAGCGCGCCGGCACCTTGCCCGAGTTCAAGCCGTCCGAGGTGCTCGGGCATATCAACCGCGGCCTGATCAATTGCAGGTTGGGCAAGCACGTGACCATGGTGGGCGGCGTGATCGACGAGCACACCGGCCTGATGACCTACAGCATCGGCGGCCATCTGCCGTTGCCGGTGCTGTACACCCCGGACGACACCCGGTACCTCGAAGGGCGCGGCCTGCCGGTGGGGCTGTTCGACGAGGCCACCTACCAGGATCACGTTCTGGAGTTGCCGCCGCAGTTCAGCCTCACATTGCTGTCTGATGGCATTCTGGACCTTTTGCCTGGCGACACACTCAAAGATAAGGAGGCTGCCTTGCCTGAAATCATCAAGGCAGCAGGTGGCAGCCTGGATGGGCTGCGCCAACGATTCGAATTGGCTACGCTTGGGGAGATGCCGGATGATATCGCCCTAATGGTGTTGAGCAGGAACCTTCAATGAGTACTGGAAGAATCCAGTTTGCCGAGCAGAATGGCACCTTTGTTCTGAAGTTCGTCGGTGAAGTGCGTCTGACCCTGTGTTCGGCGCTGGATGCAACGATTGAAAAGATCTTCACGGCGCTGAATTTCTCGGCGATCGTCATCGATCTTACCGAAACCAACAGTATCGACAGCACCACTCTGGGCCTGCTGGCCAAGTTGTCGATCCTGTCGCGGCAGAAGGTCGGCCTGCTGCCCACGGTGGTGACTACCCATGCCGATATCACCCGGCTTCTGCAGTCGATGGGGTTCGATCAGGTGTTCAACATCGTCGATCGTCCAATCCCGTGCCCTGAGTGCCTGACCGATCTGCCGTCCCAGGACCAGAACGAAGAGGTAGTGCGCGCCAAGGTGTTGGAAGCGCACAAGATCCTCATGGGCCTGAACGACTCCAACCGCGAAGCCTTCCACGACCTGGTCAACGCCCTGGAGCGGACCTGATCGATCCTGGCGCCCTGTAGCGGGCGCCGAACTCACCTTTTCATTCAGCCTCGCGGGGAAACTCCGTGGGCGGCGCGCCGTTGGCGTTGAGCTGGAAGATGCGCTCGGGCTGCCCCTGCGCGTTGAAGAACACCTGGCCCAGCCCGGCGCTGTTCCACAGGCGCTCGCCGGCCTTGCTGTGCGCGGGTGTACGCGGCACCACCTGCATCAGGCGGCGCTTGGTGAACCAGTTCAACGGTGATCGTGGGGCATAGAGCCAGCGATTGAGTCGGTCGAACACATCGAGCAGTCGGCGCGGGAATTCGTTCTTGATGCCGCTGCTGGTGATCTGCCACAGGTGCGGGGCGCCGCGTTTGTGACGAATCATTACCTCGTACACGAAGGAATAGTGCACGTCGCCCGAGAGGATCACGTAATGCCCTGGCGTGCGCGAGTGACGGAAGATATTCAGGATCACCTGCGCCGCCCCCCGGTGCGCCATCCAGTTCTCGGCGTCCACCAGCAGCGGATAGCCGCACCAACTGAACACGCGCTGGATGGTTTCGATCAGCTTCACTCCAAACAGCGGGGCGGGGGAGACGATGATGGCCGAGGGGTGGTCCAGCAAGGCCTGCTGTAGTTCGCACAGCGCTTCCCAGTCCAGCAGCCCGGAGGGCTTTTGCAGCTTGCTCTCGCTGCGCCAGCGACGTGTGCGGGTATCGAGTACCAGCAGCGCAGGCTGGGTGGGCAGCACGAAGTGCCATTCCTGAAAGCGCAGCAGCTGTTTGATCAGGCCATCTTGCGCAGCGCGGTCGAAATAGCCGTCGTCATCGGCGCTGTGGCTCAGGGCCTGGCAGCTTTGCAGCAGCTCGCCAAACACGTCCGGGTTGTTGCCCCAGCCCTGGCAGAGCATGTAGCCGATCAGCGCGTTGCCGATGATGCGCCGCGAGAAGGCGTGCCCGTAGGCGGTTTCTTCCCATTGGGCCGAGAGGTTCCAGTCGTCGGTGATGTCGTGGTCATCGAAGATCATCAGGCTGGGCAGGTGCGCCAGTACCCGCGCCACGCCATCCAGCCCTTCGACGAAGCCCTTCAGGCAGTGCTGTTCGCGCTGGTAGCGGGCCTGGCGCTGGGTGGTCAGGCCTGATGGCATGGGGGTGTCGACCAAGGTCCAGGGCACAGGCGACCAGACCAGCAGGTACATGGCCATGATCTCGGCCAGGGTTACCAGGTGGTTGTCGGCGTTGCTGCTGGTGAAGATGGGTTTGCGCGTGCCGCCGAAAAAGCGCTCGCGCAGGGTTTCGTTGCTCTCCAGGGCTGGCAGCAGGTCGGCACGGTGATAGTAGCTGGCCGGGTGGCGGTACAGCTCGGCGCTGTTCTGCACCACGGCGCCTTCCAGGTGCTCGTGGTACAGGCCCAGCCGTTCGATCAGCCCGTGGATGGCCCGCAGCATGGGGCCGGCGACATCGTCGGCGTACACCTGGTCGCCGCTCATCATCAGCAGCGCCGGGCGCTCGGCGGGTGCGTGGGGCGCGGCCAGCAGGCGGTCGGCGCACAACAGGCCATCGGCGGCGGGGTGGTGCGGCTTGCGGCACGAGCCATGCAACAACTGGTCGAGGCGCTCGCGTATCACGAAGTTGGGCAGGCGGGCGCCTTCATACAGCAGGTGTGGGGCCCAGGTGGCGATGCCCTGGCCGCCGACCAGCACGTCGTAGTCGATCTGCACGTCGGTGGGCAGTGGGGTGTGCAGCTGGATATCGAGCAGGTGCACGAAGGCGTGCTGGCCGATGGGGATGACCTGACAGCTCAGGTTGTATTCGGTGGAGTGTTGCAGGTGCAGTTCGGGCTGCAACGGCTGTGAGCCGACCAGCCACAGGACCATGCGCGCAGGCTCCAGGCGGCGCAGCAACGGGCCGGCCAGTACCAGGGGCAGCGGGGTGTTTTCGGGCATTGATTACTCGAAGATGGATGGGTGCGCCTTCGGCGCTTCGCCGGCAATGCCGGCTCCTACAGTATCGTGCAGCCCTGTAGGAGTCGGCGTTGCCGGCGAAGAGGTCTGCAAGATCCAGCGTGCAAAACCGCTAATGCTCCGCCTTCACACCTTGCCTGGCAAACCGTATTTGTATCAGGCCTTTGCAGCCAACAACGCCTCGAGTTTCTCCTGATCCCGCGCAAACTGGCGGATGCCTTCGGCGAGCTTCTCGGTGGCCATGGCATCTTCGTTGGAGAGCCAGCGGAACTGGCTTTCGTCGAGTGTCAGGCGTGGCTCGCCAGCCTTGCCCGGGGTGAGCTTGCGCGCCAGGGTGCCCTGGTCATCGCTGAGCTGCTGCAGCAACTCAGGGCTGATGGTCAGGCGGTCGCAGCCGGCCAACTGCTCGATCTGGCCGATGTTGCGGAAGCTGGCGCCCATGACCACGGTGTCGTAGCCGTTGGCCTTGTAGTAATCGTAAATACGCGTGACCGACTTCACGCCCGGGTCTTCGGCCCCGACATACTCCTTGCCGGTCGATTTCTTGTACCAGTCGTAGATACGGCCCACGAACGGCGAAATCAGGAACACCCCGGCATCGGCACAGGCAGCCGCCTGGGCGAAGGAAAACAGCAGGGTCAGGTTGGTCTGGATGCCTTCCTTTTCCAGCACCTCGGCGGCGCGGATGCCCTCCCAGGTGGAGGCCAGCTTGATCAGCACGCGGTCGCGGCCGATGCCGGCCTTGTCGTACAACTCGATCAATTGGCGCGCCTTGGACAGCAGGGCAGGTTGGTCGAAGGACAGTCGGGCGTCCACTTCCGTGGAAATACGGCCCGGGATCACCTTGAGAATTCCGCTGCCCACCGATACCGCGAATGCATCGCAGGCAAGGCCCAGGTCGCCCTTGCTGTGCTTGAGCGCGTCATCGAGCAGCTCGGCATAGCCGGGCATGGCGGCGGCCTTGAGCAACAGGGACGGGTTGGTGGTGGCGTCGACCGGCTTGAGCCGGCTGATCGCATCGATATCGCCGGTGTCGGCGACGACCGTGGTGAACTGCTTGAGTTGTTCCAGCTTGGAAGTCATGAGCGTGCTCTGTCCTGTGCGGTTGGACGACATTACCCGAGCGCTGCCGGCCGCTCAAGGGCTGTGCGGCAGGCTATCGGGGGAGGGTAACGATTGGAGTGTCCTGCCGCGCGCAGGTTCCTAGCGTCCTTCCAGCAGCAGCCCCGCCTGGTCGAGCAGGCCCAGGGGGTCGGTGCTCTTGTGGATGTCCACCGACAGCAGCTGGCGGAACTTGCGAGCGCCAGGGAAGCCCTGGCCCAGGCCGAGGATATGCCGGGTGACATGGTGCATGGCGCCGCCGTTCTGCAGGTGCTGGGCGATGTACGGGCGCAGCCTGGCCAGCGCTTCGCTACGGCTGATCACCGGGGCGTCGCTGCCGAACAGCTGCTGGTCGACTTCGGCCAGTACATAAGGGTTGTGGTACGCCTCGCGGCCGAGCATCACGCCGTCGAAGGTCTGCAGGTGCTGCTGGCATTCGGCGAGGGTCTTGATGCCGCCATTGAGGATGAACTCCAGGTCCGGGAAGTCGGCCTTGAGCTGCGCGGCGACGTCATAGCGCAGTGGCGGGATCTCGCGGTTCTCCTTGGGCGAGAGGCCCTCGAGGATGGCGATGCGCGCGTGTACGGTGAAGCTGCGGCAGCCTGCGTCGCGTACCTGGCCGACGAAGTCGCAGAGTTCGGCGTAGCTGTCGCGGCCGTTGATGCCGATGCGGTGCTTGACCGTGACCGGGATCTGCACTGCGTCGAGCATGGCCTTGACACAATCGCCCACCAACCCCGGATGGCCCATCAGGCAGGCGCCGATCATGTTGTTCTGCACGCGGTCGCTGGGGCAGCCGACGTTGAGGTTCACTTCGTTGTAGCCGGCGTTTTGCGCGAGTACGGCGCAGGCGGCCAAGTCCGCCGGCACGCTGCCACCCAGTTGCAGGGCCAGCGGGTACTCGGCTTCGTCATGGCGCAGAAAACGCTCGGCGTCGCCATGCAGCAGGGCGCCGGTGGTGACCATTTCGGTGTAGAGCAAGGCATTGCGCGACAGCAGGCGCAGGAAGAAGCGGCAGTGGCGGTCGGTCCAGTCCATCATGGGTGCTACAGAAAACCTCCTGACGACCGTATTGCCTGGGGTTGTTGGGTTTTCCGCTTGAATCTGTTGCATTTCTGTATCTCTGATTGATGCCGAATTATTCCGGTTCTTGCTGGCTTTGCTTTGCTTGTCGCTACAAGGTGAGCAACCTCAAACAGTCATATAGCAAAGCCCCATGGGAACCATCACGCAGAGCAAGCGCAAGGACGGATGGACAGCGAATATTGTGCAGATCCGGAACGTAAAAAAGGGTGAGACAGTCTATCAGGAAAGCCAAGCGTTCGACCGGAAGGCGACGACCCAGGCCTGGATCAGGAGGCGCGAAGCGGAGCTGTATAAGCCAGGCGCGATCGAGAAGGCCAGCCGAAACGCTGACGGGGGCTCAGTACACACTGACGGGCGCAGGCTCACAGTCCGACGGGACGCTCACCTCGACATATGCTGCTGGTGTGCTTTCAACGCCCGGCGCCACGCTGACCGTTTACCGAGTGATGATTGCGGTTCAGCCGACAGATCTGCGTAACCAGGGCAAGTTTTTGGCTGAGACGCATGAGAAAGATTTTGACCGGCTGACCATGCTGATCCAGCAAGGGCTTGCTGGCCTGAACAGGGCTCTCAAACGACCCATCGGAAAGAGCTACTTCGACGCCGAGGGGCGACGTATTGCAAGCGTGGCAGATCCTGTTCTCCCGCAAGACGCAGCGACAAAGAATTGGTCTGAGGACTACCTTGGCGGACTGGTCGGAGGACTGATCGGAAATCCAAACCTTGCCTCGGGTGTAGGTTACATCACTCCAACCGGGAAGCTTGGCTCCGTTCAAGACATGGTCGATGTCGTCGACCCGGAAAAGGGTGCGTACTACATCGCTCGAGCAACTACCCACCTTGATAGTTTGGACCAGCTGCGGGAACTTCGCGGCCGATACGACGGTGATTTTGCGGAAACCATGCAGTACAGCACTGCCCGGCCGGGCGTCGGCGGTGCGCGCTACCAGTGGTCTGCATCATCTATTGCCACTGCGAACAACTCCACCATCATCCAGGTAGTCGGAGTTGCTATGGGCCGCTGGTTGATACAGCTCGAAGGGCCGCTCCGCATGACCCAGGCCGGTGCGATCCCCGACTACACGGGCAGCACGGGCACTGACAACCGCCTGGCAATGAACGAAGCGTTGAATGCCTGGCCGCACGTGCTCGTTGACGGTCACTTCGGAATCACTTTCGACACCGCGAATCTGGGCGGCGGCCTGATCTTTAACAATGACAACACCACGCTTGAGTTTGCCTACAACGGTAAAATCTCCGCGCTGCCGCATAACAACACGATCTATCAGATGCTGAAGCTATGGGATCGAAACAACTGCTCTATCATCCGCGCTAACCTGGACGGGCGCAAAGATCTAAACGCTGCAGTAAGCGGTGAGTACGGCATGGGGATCGACATACGGGGCGGCTACAACAACCGCGTCCTCGACGGGGCTGTCACAAACAACATGTGGGGTGACGGTGCTTACATCGGCAGGACGTTGACCTCGCCTGCGAGAGACGTTTATTTCGAGCGTCACTCAGCTACTGCTTGCCGGCGCCAAGGGTGCTCCGTCGCATCTGTGATTAACCTCACAATATTGAACCCGCAATGGAAAGACATTGGTGGCACTTCGCCGGGTGCGGGGATCGATCTTGAGCCAAATGGCAATGAAGATTTCATGATGGGGGTGCGCATCTATAACCCCTCAACGATCAACTGCGCAGGACCTGGCATTCAGGTTCAGCTTGGGGCGATCGGTGGTTCACAAGCAAAAATCATCGATATCGAGATCCATGGTCATGTTGATGACGGGAGCATTGTTGGCGCCTCTGTTTCTGGCGCCAACCCCACCCTGGGGACCATAAGGGGAACGATTAATATATTCGATCCAAGCTGGTATAACAGCAGGCGCCCAGCATTTCAGTCGGTGAATCATGGTGCCGGTACGGCGGCGATCAACGTTATCAGGCCCTTTGTGAGAAACCCAAATCGTGAAGGTCTGACCTCCGCAAGCATAGGGGCAGTATTCACAGCAAACCGCCCATCTGGAAGAAGCACCACATACCCAATTGGAAACGTACGAATCATCGAGCCTACGGTGATTGTAAATGGCGGCTCAGTGCCTGCGCTTTTCTCTTTCACGGATACAGTGAATGGCACAGGGTATGCGCAGAATTGCCACTTTATCGATCCAGTGACACTTAGTGGCCTGACAGTTCAGGGGCTGCACACCGGTACCGGGACCTTTTCTGATAAATATGGTGTCTGGTCCAATCCGGTTTCTGGGTCAACGACTTTGAATGGGTCATTAACTGCACCACTACTTTTCCCATCATCGGCCGCCACATTCACTATTGCTGCTGGAGCGTTTTTGGCCGGCGGCCCTGACATTCTTGTAAGCACGGTGAGTACGGCCCAAGCAACAATTCAGGGTGCTGCTGCAGGGTATTTCGTGGGGTTAAGTGCCGCGATCATTGGCCTTCGTTCTACGACCGCAGGCTCATACTTACGACTACGCCCGATAGGAGGTAATAGGTTCTTGATTGTTGAGCAGGTTGGGCTATGGGTGCCGTTCTAATTATTGATTAGGGCGGGGCGAAAAGGCCCCGCCGCATTTTTCTATATCTCTTTGTTTAACTCTTCTGTCAAAGGCTTGGAAAGCTGACGTATCACGATTATAGAGCCTGACTTAGATAGATGCGCTGCGTCGCTATATAGAAACGACCCATTTATAACCGATCTGCACTTTCCTTTTTCGCATAGCGCATCTTGCGGGTCGAGATATAATGCGTTTGGAATTTTTGAAACCTCATCACGTAATATTTCGTTCCCAAGCTTGGTGGAAAGATCTTTTTGAGGGGTGATGGTTTTTGTATTGCAGTTGATAGGGAAAAATTTTGGTCGACTGAAGCAACCGGCGATATCCTGCATTCCGGCGCCAGGAACATTGCCGATCACTATCAGCTTTCTGCCATCTGATGCTACGGAGAGCTCTTTTAGTTTTGAAGAGATAAACCTATAGCCCTTGACTTTATCTCCGTTTTCCAATAGTTCTTTGGAGCCAACTACGCCCGCCCTCGCAAGCTGAGCGTCCCAGCTGTGGGAGATTATTATTGTCGAATTTTTTGGGCTTGATCTGATTATAGATAGCGCCTTATTTAAGTTGTTCTGACACAAATTGTCCCAGTCGATCCCTGGCGTGATTCGTGTCATACCTGGAAGCATTAGGCAGCTCACCGATGATATAAATATACTTTTATTCAGCGGCTTGGCTATGACCTCGTCCAAGCCTTTTGCATAGTGGCGTGCGTGACTGTCGCCGATGAGGATTATGTCAGCCTTGCCGTTTGGCTGAGGGTTAATCCAGCCGCTGTATGGATAGCCGGCGCCACCATACTGGTCTACATGAAACTGCTTAGAGTTCGCTAGTTGCTTCTCTACTTCAGGAGGGAGAGTATCTAGTCTCCACTTCCAGCCGTCCGATGACCAAACTGTTGATGCGGGCAGCAGCAATAGCATTGCGAGCGTCATGCAGGCTAAACCGAATTGAGACTTTCGATCAGTGGCGCTACTTCTTCGGAACGGTGTCTCTACTAGCTTGTAAAGAGCGTAGCCGAAAATGATCGATGCAATCACAAGTAAGAATTTTTCATAGATGAACAAATCCCTCATTAACCAGTACTTCGTAAAAACTATAATCGGCCAATGAACGAGATAAACGGAGTAGCTGATCAGCCCAGTGAAAACAAATGGACGACTTCTGATGATTGCTCCAGTACGAGGCGAATCACAACATAGAATAACAGCGGCAGTTCCCAAGCATGGGATTAATGCATTGTAGGATGGGAAAAGGGTGTTTTCATCGAACGCAAATGTTGCATATGCGATAAGCGCTAGTCCTATTGCCATAATCACATCAGAGCAAGTGCCATTTATGGTTTGGCGGCGGATGAAGACAAGCGCCGCGCCGATACAGAATTCGAATGCGCGCATCGGGGTGAAGAAATAAATCGTTGCCGCACCATCGGATAGCCATTGGGTGATCGCTTGTCCAAATGGAATTGTTAGGAAGCTTTTTCCATCGCTGAATGAGAGGTTCAAAAGAATACTTAAAATAAACAATGCTGCGATGGTTAGTAATATCGCTTTATGTCTACCTAGTTTATATGCAAGATAGAGTGTTGCCGGCCAAATCATATAGTACTGCTCTTCAACACTAAGCGACCAAGTGTGCAGGAGAGGCTTGAAATCAGCTGATGTATTGAAGTAGCCACTTTCAGTTAAGAAGAAAAAATTTGACAGGGAGAATATCGAGTAAATGACTTCGCCGCCAAATCTTTTGAGGTGCTGCGGAGTGAATAGTAGTACCGCTAGAATCGACGTTATGGCCACTGTCGCAAACATTGCTGGAAAGAGTCTGCGCGCTCGCCGATAATAGAAGCGCCCAAAGTCAAAGGTCCCGCTGCTATGGATTTCGTCAACTATAAGGCGAGTAATCAGGAAACCGCTAATTACGAAAAATACGTCGACGCCTACATATCCGCCGCTGAATTGAGTAAAGCCTGCATGAAATAGCACTACCAGAATTACAGCTACAGCTCTTAGGCCGTCTATCCCTGCTATGTATTTATTATTCACTTCTGCACCGGTGGATATAATGAATTTTGTTAAAAGCCTATGCCGCTCAAACCACGTAATAACTAACCATCACGCATTCACTCCTAGCGTGGGAACTGACATTCGCAAGGATCGTAAGGCTATAGTCAATTACCCTTTTGCCAAGTACGACGGGTTGTGCTGGCTCCTGCAGAGGGCTAGCTCTGTCAGCCCACCCAACCTTGCCAGTCAGAAAGATCGTTGATCGGAGGGGTACTTACCGGCAAGCGTTTCACTTCATTCCTCTGACCTTTGCTTGTTTTTTGCTACAGCAAAATCCAATTACGCACCAAGCTATTGAAAAATAAGGGTTATACGCTTTAAGCGCTCCGATCCATCATCGGCGCAACGCTGAAGCGGCGGGACGGCTCGGGCCGCGTATCTACAGGAGTTGTAACAGGTTCTGAGAGCATGTTCGTCTACGTGTGGTGCAGCCAATTCGGGGTGTTTCGGGCGATGGGCGTTCTGCGCTGACACCGCGTCACACCGGCCAGCCCCAAAAACACAAGTGCGCCAGTTTACCAAGAGTCTGCAACCTTCGCCTGCAAGCCCGTCATGCCGGCGCCCAAACGGCCGTGGGCGGGCTAGTCTGTTGCTGTCCCCTGCGCAATGTGCGGCCCACCCCCGCAGGTGAATCGAGGCGCGGCCATGAAGCCTGTCAGGAAAATCGGATTGCGCCGCAGCCTGCGACGGCTTGGGCCCGGGTTGATCACCGGCGCTGCCGACGACGATCCGAGCGGTATCGCCACCTATTCGCAAGCCGGCGCACAGTTTGGCTTCTCCATGCTGTGGACCGTGGTGCTGACCCTGCCCCTGATGATCGCGATTCAACTGGTGAGCGCACGCATCGGCTACATCACCCGTCGCGGCCTGGCCGCCAATATAAAGCAGAGCTTTCCCGCCAGCGTGCTGTGGGCCGTGGTGAGCATGCTGCTGGTGGCCAATACGCTGAACCTGGCGGCAGACATCGCAGCCATGGCCGAGGCCCTTCGCTTGCTGGTGGGCGGATCGGCGCATATCTATGCCGTCACGTTCGGCCTGCTGTGCCTGGTGCTGCAGGTGTTCATGCCGTACCGCGCCTACGTCAGCTGGCTCAAATGGCTGACCCTGGCGCTGCTGTCGTACGTGGCGGTGGCGTTCATGGTGCACGTGGACTGGAGCGCGATAGCGCGGGGTATCGTGTTCCCCGATATCGCATTCAACCATGACACCCTGCTGATGGTGGTGGCGGTACTGGGTACCACCATCAGCCCCTACCTGTTCTTCTGGCAGGCCGCACAGGAAATGGAAGACGCCACCACGGGCCAGCAGGTACCGGCTAGGCGCGAGGTGCGCCGGCACCTGCTGCGCATCCGGGTCGATACGGTGGTGGGCATGACGTTTTCCAATCTGATCGCGTTCTTCATCATCCTGAGCACGGCGGCAACCCTGCGTGCCGCCGGTATCACGGATATCCAGACCTCGGCCCAGGCGGCCGAGGCGCTGCGCCCGCTCGCGGGGGACTTTGCCTTTCTGATCTTCAGCCTGGGCATCATCGGCACCGGGCTGCTGGCGGTGCCGGTGCTGGCGGGGTCGGCCGCCTATGCCGTGGCCGAAGCAGCGGGGTGGTCGGGCAGCCTCAGCGCGCGGCTGGACAAGGGCGAAGGGCGTGCGTTCTACACCTTGATCGCCGCCGCGACCGTCGGCGGGGTGATCCTGTGCTTCACGCCCACCGACCCTGTGAAGGAGCTGTTCTGGTCGGCAGTGCTCAACGGCGTGATCGCCGTGCCCATCATGGTGGTCATGATGCTGCTGGCATCGCGACCGCAAACGATGGGCGAGCACGTGATCAGGCCGCGGTTGCGCTGGCTTGGGTGGATTGCCACCGGGGTCATGGCCATCACCGTGGCCTGCATGCTGGTGACGCTGTAGAGCAGGTGCCTAGCTCGCCCACTTCGAGCCGCGAATCACCGCACAGAAATTCCCGGGCTTGAAGGCGGGGTCCTTGTCGGCCAGCACATCCGCCTTGACGTTGCCGAAGGTGGTCTGCGGCTTGTGGCGGATGCCGTCGTAGAAGGCCTGGATGATGTCTTCCTTGAAATGCTCGCCCCGCGGGTGGGCGCTGACGATGGCTTCGCGCTCGGCAGCGCCGTACTGGCCGTGGGTCAGCCCCAGCACGTCCATCTCGACCCCTGCCGTCACCAGCGCCACCACCGGGTGCATGTGCTCGGGTATGCCTGGGGTGGTGTGCAGAGCGATGGCGGTCCATACCGTATCGATGTCCTGCTGGGCGATGCCGTGGCCGCACAGAAAGTCGCGTGCGGCATTGGCGCCATCCACTTCGAAACGCTCGCAGGCGCTGCTGTGCTGATGGGTCAGGCCCATGTCGTGGAACATGCAGCCGCAGTACAGCAACTCGGCGTCGAACTTCAGACCGCGCTTCTGGCCCGCCAGGGCCGCGAAGTAGAACACGCGGCTGGAATGGTGGAACAGCAGGGGCGAGGCCGTATCGCGTACCACCTCGGTGATTTCGCGGGCGAGTTGGCTGTCGGGGATCTTGATGCCGTGGATGTCGAGTGTCATGGGGCAGGCTCCGGGTTGCGGTTCGCCTCCATTGTCAGCCTCGACACTGCTGTCCTCAAATGGCGTGATACGCCATATACTGCCATTTCACGTGAAATCACGACGCCTTCAGGTTCGCCCCTTCGCCATGACCAGAACCATTGCCGTACTCGCGCTGCCCGGTGTTCAACTGCTCGATGTGTCGGGCCCACTGGATGTGTTCGCCCAGGCCAATGTCGAGGCGGGTCGGCAGGTCTACACGTTGCAGGTGGTGGCGTGCGAGCCAGGGCCCATTCACAGCTCGTCCGGTGCGCGGCTGTTGCCCGACCTGGTGGCAGGTGAGCCCGGGCAGCGCTTCGACACCTTGCTGGTGGCCGGGGCGCCGGATGCGGCGCGGATGCAACTGAACAACACGCTGCTGGCCTGGATCCGCGATTGCGCGGGCCAGTCGCGCCGCTTCGGCTCGGTGTGCACCGGCGCCTTCGCGCTGGCGGCCAGCGGGTTGCTGGATGGGCGGCGGGTGACCACGCACTGGGCCGCGGCACAGGCCCTGGCACAGCGTTACCCGAGCCTGAGCGTGGAAGAGGATGCGCTGTATGTGCGCGACGGCAAGCTGCGCACAGCCGCCGGGGTCACTGCCGGGCTGGACCTGGCGCTGATGCTGGTGGAGGAAGACCTGGGCCGTGAAATCGCGCTGCGGGTAGCGGCGCAACTGGTGATGTTCTTCAAGCGCCCGGGCGGGCAGTTGCAGTTCAGCCGCAAGGGCGAGGCGCAGCCAGCCGGGCGTTCGGTGTTGCAGCAAGTGCAGCGCTGGGTGGCCGCCAACCCGCAGCTGGCGCTGACAGTCGAGGCACTGGCCGAACATGCCGGCCTCAGCCCCCGGCATTTTGCCCGGCTGTTTCATGCCGAGGTGGGCGTCACGCCCGCAGCCTGGGTGGAGTCGGCGCGGGTGGCCGCTGCACGCGCCCTGCTGGAGGCCGGTGGTGATGCGCCCAAGCAGGTCGCCGCCAAATGCGGCTTCGCCAACGCCGACACGTTGCGCCGAGCGTTCTTCAAGCACGTGGGGGTGACACCTGCCGAGTACCGCAAGCGTTACGGGCACGGCGGGGCGTAGCAACGCTCAGTCGTGCTCCTGGCCCAGGTAGAGCAGCTCGCTTTCGAACAGGTTCTCCAGCATCTCACGCGTCACCGGCTCCACCAGCGTGCCCGCATGGTGGGTGATGCGCAGGCTGGCGCCGGCCTGCTCCAGCGCATCGATGATTGCCAGCAGCGTTTGCTGCTGCGTCACCGTGCCTTGCTCGCTGGGCACCTCCAGGGCGAAGTCCGTGGTATCGAACAGCACGACCGGCGTTTGCGTGCCCACCTTGCGCATCAGCTCGCCGATGCTGTCGGCAGACCACTGGCGCAGCAACTTGACGATCCCTGGCTTGTGGTCGGCGGCGGTGACGGCGATGGCGTATCGGGACATGGGGGCTCGCTTGAGTCGTGCAATAAAGGGCCGGCAAGGTGAATGCAAATAATGGCAAAAAGCCTTGAACCGATGACGGGTGCGGCGGTCCGACCTCAGGCCTGCTACCCTGTGGCCTTCACATTTCTCGTTTTGCCATAGGAACAGCGGGGCTATCAGATCACTGCACGTCGAAGCGTGCCAGCAATTCAAGGAGCTATTTCGTGGGAAGAACCCCCTCCAACGACACACCCGGGCATTCTCAGCCGCCGACCGTCGACGGCATTCCAGCTCCCAGCGGTGAAGTAAACCTGATCGATACCGACTACGTCGTCGGCCAGGACAATTTCAAGGGCGAGTTTTCCTTCTCGCTGGACATCCACGGCAAGGTGTTCCTCATCTCTGCCGCCACCATCTTCCTGTTCGTCATCCTCACCCTGGCCTTGCAGAACGAAGTCGAGCCGGTGTTCAGCGCCATGCGCAGCTGGTTGACCGCCAACCTGGCGTGGTTCTTCATGAGCACCGCGAACATCTTCGTACTGCTGTGCCTGGGCCTGATCGTCTCGCCGTTGGGCAAGGTGCGCCTGGGCGGGCGCGAAGCGGTGCCGGACCATTCCTATGTGGGCTGGTTCTCGATGCTGTTCGCCGCCGGCATGGGTATCGGCCTGATGTTCTATGGCGTGGCCGAACCGATGTCGCATTTCTCGGCCGCCATGGGCGGGGTCACCCTCGACGCCAACGGCGTGCGTACCGACTGGGCGCCGCTGGGCGGTGCAGGCGGTGATGCCAAGGTGGCGGCCGACATGGCGATGGCGGCCACCATCTATCACTGGGGCCTGCACCCGTGGGCGATCTACGCGATCGTTGCGTTGTCGCTGGCGCTGTTCACCTACAACAAGGGCTTGCCGCTGTCGATCCGCTCGGTGTTCTACCCGTTGCTGGGTGAGCGCGTGTGGGGCTGGCCGGGGCATGTGATCGATATCCTGGCGGTGTTCGCCACGCTGTTCGGCCTGGCCACTTCCCTCGGGATCGGTGCCGAGCAGGCGGCAGCCGGGCTCGAATACCTGTTCGCGATCCCCTCGACCAATGTCAGCAAGGTGCTGCTGATCATCGGCATCAGCATCATCGCACTGGGCTCGGTGCTGGCCGGCATGGACAAGGGCGTGAAGATGCTGTCCCAGGTGAACATGGGCCTGGCGTTGCTGCTGCTGGTGTTCATCATCGTGGTCGGGCCGACCCTGGCGATCTTCACCGGCTTCTTCAGAAACCTTACGGCATACATCGAGTACCTGCCGGCGTTGTCCAACCCGGTAGGGCGCGAGGATGCCGAGTTCACCCAGGGCTGGACTGCCTTCTACTGGGCGTGGTGGATCAGCTGGTCGCCGTTCGTGGGCATGTTCATCGCCCGTGTCAGCCGTGGCCGCACGGTGCGCGAGTTTCTCATCGCCGTGTTGCTGGTGCCCTCGCTGGTATCGGTACTGTGGATGACCACTTTCGGCGGCACCGCCATCGATCAGACCGTGAACCAGCACTTTGCCGGCGTGACCGATGCGGTGCTGGAGCTCAAGCTGTTCGCGATGCTCAGCGGCCTGCCGCTCAAGGAGATCACCTCGTTCATCGGCATCGTGCTGGTGGCGGTGTTCTTCATCACCTCGTCCGACTCCGGCTCGCTGGTGATCGATACCATCACCGCCGGTGGCAAGGTGGATGCACCGGTGCCGCAGCGGGTGTTCTGGGCGGTGATGCAGGGCGTGATCGCGATTGCGCTGTTGCTCGGTGGCGGCTTGATTGCGCTGCAGGCGATGGCGGTGTCGACCGGCCTGCCGTTCGCCATCGTGTTGCTGCTCGGCTGTGTGTCGCTGGTCAAGGGACTGATGTCGGAGCCGCGCGGTTAAAGCCCGCCCGGCGCAGCAACTTTATTGTGGGGGCGTAGCAGCCGGCCTTGCCGGCGATGGCGTGCATGGCGCCCCTGGCCCGGCGTAGCCGGGCATCGCCAGCAAGGCTGGCTTCTGCACAAAGCCAGTTTGCTGGCGTTCAATCCCACAGCCGCCCGATTTCCATTCCCGCTTCGAACCGATGTGCCACCTGGGCCTGCAACAGCTCGGCCGTGGCCAACGCATCGGTCAGGGCATGGTGCGCGTGATACGGCGGCAGGTGATAGCGCGCGCGGCTGTCGGCCAGGCGTATCGAGGCTGGCGGCCGGCGCAGCAGGCGGTCCCGCCAACTGCGTTTGCCACGGTGCAGCAGTGCTTCCAGCTGCATGGTGTCGATCACCGGAAACTCCAACCCCTCACCCAGGTGCCGTCGCACCGCATTGTCGAGAAACCCGCGCTCCAGGTTGCGGTAATGCACCACCATCACATGCCCGGCCATGGCTCCCAGCAACGCGTTGAGCACATGGGGCAGGGTGGGCGCATGGCGGATGTCGCTGTGGGTGATGTGGTGGAAGGTCACCGACTCGTCGCTCAGTTCGGTGCGCGGTTTCACCACCCAGTAGCGCGCCTCGGCGCAGCGGATGCGCTGCAGGGTGAAGGGCATCAGGCCAATGCTGACAATGGCGTCCTTCTGCGCATCCAGCCCGGTGGTTTCCACATCCAGCGCCAGCAACGGCACCTGCTCCAGGGGAGTGCCAGCCGGCACCACGCCGGCGGCATAGAAGTTCTTCAGCAGCGGGTTGCGCGCCTGGGCTGCCAATGCCTGAAAGCGCGTTGCCCAGTCGATACGGTCGATACCACGCGGCTTCATCGCGAGTGCCGCACGATGCCAGGGTAGCGAAAGCGCAGGAACTTCTGCGCATGGCTCAGCACCTGGAACGCTTCCTTGAGGTTGTGTCGCTCGCTGCTGGAGAAGCGCTCGGGCTCGATGTAGTTGTCCGGCTGCTGGCCGTTTTCGAGGGCGTCCACCTGGTGCCGAATGCGCACCATCGACAGGAACTCCAGCGCATAACGCAGGTGCTCGATGGCCGCCGGCTGCATCAGCTTGGTGGCGCTGATGGCTTCCAGGCGCTCGACCGAGTTCTGCGCGGTACTGGCGCAGGCCAGGGCATGTACGCGAATCAGGTCGGTGAGCGGTGCGGTGCCGCGGCCCTTGAGGTTGATGATCTGTTTCTGGCGGCCGTCGGTTTCCATCACGAAGGTGCGGAAGAACCCCAGCGGCGGCGTACGGTTCAGTGCATTGCGCGCCATGGCGGTAAGAAAGGCGGGGCTGGCGCTGGACTTCTGCGCGCACAGGGTCTTGAGGGTTTCCACCAGTTCCAGCTGGCCATACACCCCGTCGAGGTCGAAGAAGATGCTGCTGTTGAGCAGGGTGGCCGCGTTGGGTTTGTCGATCCACTGGGTGAAGTAGCCCTTCCATACCCGCAGCGGCTGGCGCCACTGGTCGTTGGTGGCCATGATCCCGCCCTTGCAGTAGCTGTAGCCGCACGCGGCCAGGCCGTCGCTGACGAAGGTGGCGAGTTTGAGGAAGTAGGCGTCGTGCTGCACCGGGTCGAAGCTGTCGTCCAGCACCAGGGCGTTGTCCTGGTCGGTGACCAGCAACTGTTCGTCCCGCGCCATCGAGCCCAGCGCCATGAAGCAGTACGGCACCGGCGGCGGGCCCAGGTCGCGTTCGGCCAGCTCAAGCAGGCGCTGGGTGAAGGCGCGACCGATACCGGAAATCGCGCTGCCGATCATGTGCGCGGTGGCGCCATCGCGCACCATGCGCACATAGGTGCCGCGCAGGTCGCGCAGCAGCGAGCGCAGGCCGGCCACGCTGTTCTGGTTGGAGATGCTGTTGACCAGGTGCAGGCTGCTCTGGGACTCGTGGCGGATGATGTCCGACAGGTTGATCAGCCCCAGCGTGCGGCCCTTGTGCACCACCGGCAGGTGGTGGATGTTGCGCCGCAGCATGCACAGCATGGCTTCGAACACCGAGTCGTTGGCCTGGATCACCACCGGATCGCTCGACATCACCGTGCTGATGGGCAGGCTGCTGCTGAGGTCGGCGGCCAGCACGCGGGTGCGCAGGTCCCGGTCGGTGACCAGCCCCAGCAGTTTGTCGGGGGCATCCGGTACCGGTTCGACCACTGCCACGCACGACACGCTTTCGGCGGCCATCAGGCGCGCCGCGTCCAGAATCGAAGTGTCCTGGCTCACCCACACCAGGCTGCGCGAGAGCAGGGTGCGTGCCTTGAGCTGGATCAGCTCGCTGGCGCGGCCCTGGCCTTCGACAGCGGACTTGAGACGCGAATGTCCTTCGGCCTCCACGAACTCGGCAAAGCTGTCGTGCTGCTCGCACAGTTCGGCAAACAGGTCTGCCGGAATGAAGTAGATCAGGCTGTCTTCCAGCGCCTTGGCCGGAAAGCGCACCTTGTTGCTGCGCAGCAACCCGGCCTGGCCGAAGATGTCGCCTTCGCCCAGGCGGTTGTAGAGCTCGCCGTTGCGCCGGTAGATCTCCACCGCACCGCTGCGCACGTAGTGCAGGTCCTGGATGCTGGCGCCTGCTTCCAGGATGGTGCTGCCGGCCTTGAAATAGCTCACCTGGATTCGTGGCGCAATGCCGTTGAGGGTTTCTTCGGGCAGGGCGTCGAAAGGGGCGAAACGGTGGAGGTGATCGCGAACCTCCAGAAGCTCGATCTGCATGCAACCTCGCTGAATGTGGGCGTGAAGTGGACCGGGGCTCAGGGCCGCATCAACGGCTCGACGCCGATCCAGGATTTTTTCGGGTGGTGGCACAGTTGCAGTGGCGCCACAGTAACCGACTGCCCGTCGATTTCCAACGTGCCCAGGTTGATCGTCCACTTGGCGTCGGCGTTGAAGTCCGGGGTGTTGAACGCGACGTAGACCGAGCCATAGCGGCTGTTGTTGGTGAGCTTGGGAATGCGCCGGTGCACCTCGTCACTGTTGATGTCGAACGGCGAGGGGCGCACGTAGTCCTTGCCCGAAAGCGGGAAGTCGTTGTTCAGCGCGCCCAGGTAAAGGTCCGGGCGGGCCGCCAGGCGCTGGCCATTCTCGAAGGTCAGGTAGGCCTTGCGGCTGTCGTACAGCATGGGGATGGGCGCTTCGCCCGACCCTGCCTTGAGAGGCTGCTGGCGATTCTTGTTGAAGCCGATCACCTGCACGTAGAACTCGCGCTGTGGCGAGCCATGGGGCACGCTGAAGTAACCCTGCGTGTAGGGTCGATCTCTCCACATCAGCGCATGGTCGTAGAGGTAGGTGTACAGGTAGAAAGTCTTGACCCCGTGCGCGGTCGGCACCTCGAACACCTGGCGCGACTCGCACAGGTCGGCATAGGCCGGGCGCTCTCGCGGGTAGGGCACGCAGGCGACGAGCAGGGCGCTCAGGGCAAGGGCAAGTGGAAAACGGTGGAACAGAACGTGCAACATGCCGGGCCTCCCTGGCTCGATAGCTCTGCGCAAGCAGTCAACGTGTAGTGTCGACGCCCTGTACTTGTCGAGGTTTTATCAGGCTTTGCGCCGGAATTCCGAACATTTCGTGCAACCGCCATATCATCGGCAGTGTCAGCGCTCTCGTTCCATTGAGTACTTCGTAGACCCGGTTCTTCCGGCCGATTGCCGGTACCAGGTCGGCGGCGCTCAGGCCGGACTGCTCCATTCTGAAGCGAATAGCCTCGATGGGGTCGGGCAGGTCGAGCGGAAACTGCTTGGTCTCATACGCCTCTATCAGCGTGACCATGACATCGAAGTAATCACCTTCGGGCGTGCCGGGTTCCGGCTCGTTGTCGAACAGCTCGGACACTGCGTTCAACGCGGCCTTGTAGTCCTGCTCGGTATGAATTGGGTGAATGTTCACAGGATCACTCCATCTCAACGGTGTCGGCGTCAATGCCATCGTATTGTTCGTGAGTACCGACAAACTTGATGTAGATGGCTTCGAAGCGATAGGCCACGGCAGCCACGATCCGATAGTCATTGCCTTTGATATTGAACACCACTCTGCGACTTTTGAGGATGCTGGCATTGCCGAACTGCGCCTTGATATCCGCAGGCGTGGACCATCTTGCCTGCCTGGCTTCGTCAATCCATGAGAGCAAGGGTTGCTTGGATGCAGGATGCTTCTCGGAAAATGCTTTCAGGTGACTGATGGCAATGATTCTCATAAGGCCCCATTCTGGTCCCAAGGTGGGACTTTTTCAAGCGCGACTTCCAGTTGTTCGTCGCTTGATGACGTCAGACGTTGCCCTCTGGACCACGAGCAACGCCTGAGTGTTATCGGCGAATGGCCAATGTTCAATTACCAGAGTGCAACGGTGTACGACAGAATCAGCCGGTTCTCGTCCAGGTCGTTGCCGAAATGCGTGGAGCGTACCGTGGCGTTGCGCCACTTCACGCCGACGTTTTTCAGCGGGCCGCTTTGCACCACGTAGCCGATATCGGTGTCGCGCTCCCACTCCTTGCCATCGGGCCGCCCCGCACCCAGGTCGATGCCGTCGCCGCGCAGGTAGCGGGTCATGAAGGTCAACCCCGGCAGGCCCACGCTGGCGAAGTTGAAGTCGTAGCGGGCCTGCCACGAGGTTTCGTCCTTGTTGGCGAAGTCGCCGATCTGCACGAAGTTCACCAGGTAGGCATCGGCACCGTTGAGGTAGGCAAAGCCGGTGTCGCCGCGCATGCGCTGGTAGCCCACACCGAAGGCGTGGCCCTGTATGCCATAGGTGAACATCGCCCCCAGCGCCTTGTTGTCGACGTTGCTGGCGCCGTCGTCGCTGGAGCGGGCGAACCGGATATCGCTTTTGAGTGACTGCCCCTCGCCCAGCGCCCAGGTGTGGTTCAGGCCCACGAAGTGCTGGCGGTAGAGGTTGTCGAGCGCACCGTAGCTGTAGCTGGTGCTCAGGCTGTCGGTCCACTTGTAGTTCAGGCTGGCGAAGTCGAAGCGATCGCTGTCGCTGCGCCGGGCCACGATGTTTTTTGCCGCGCCCGTGGTCACGCCCATGTCCTCGTAGTCGGTGGAGTCGCGCTGGTTGACCTGGCGCAGCCGGCCGATGTCGAGGTTCAGGTTCTCCAGCTCCTGCACGTTCAACTGCCCGCCGGAAAAGGTCTGCGGCAACAGGCGCGAGTCGTTGGGCATCAGCACCGGCAGCCTGGGTATCAGGGTGCCGACCTTCAACACGCTGTGACTGGCGCGCACCTTGGCGGTCAGGCCCAGCTCGCTGTACTCGCCCTGGGCACGGCGCGGTGCCTCGCGGTCACGCTGCAGCAGGCCGCTACCACTGCGTTCGGGGCTGGAATCGAGCTTGAGCCCGAGCAGGCCGATGGCGTCCACCCCAACGCCCAGGGTGCCCTCGGTAAAGCCGGACTCGTAGCGCAGCACAAAGCCCTGGGCCCATTCCTCGGCCTTGGACTGCGGGGCCTCGTGCTGGCGAAAGTCGCGGTTGAAGTAGAAGTTGCGCAGTTCCACGCTGGCCTTGCTGTCATCGACAAAGGCCGCGTTGGCCGTGCTGCAAACGCCGGCGAGTGTTGCCGTGGCCAGCAGGCCAAGGCTGAACGGTGGGAAAGTGCGGTGCATGGTAAATCCTCTTTTTTGTTTTTATGAGGTGCAGCGATGCCCGCACGGGCCGCCGTAGCGGCCCGTGACAGGGGTTGCAGTGGTTCAGTGGCTGACGGCGGTGGCGGCGCCCAGGCCAGTCTGTGCGCGCACGAACTGGTCGTCGAAGGCGGCACGTTCGCGGGCTGCGCGGGCGCTGCGGTCGAGCCTGGACACAATCACCGTGACCAGGAACGCCAGCGGCATGGAAAACAGTGCCGGATGGTCATAGGGATAGATCGCCTGGGCGTTGCCCAGCACCGACACCCACACCGCCGGCGACAGGATCACCAGCCCCAGCGCGGTGATCAGCCCGGCAAAGCCGCCGGCCAGCGCGCCGCGGGTGGTCAGGCCTTTCCAGTACATGGCCATGATCAGCACCGGGAAGTTGGTGGAGGCGGCGATACCGAAGGTCAGGCCCACCAGGAAGGCCACGTTCTGCTTCTCGAACAGGATGCCCAGCAGGATCGCGATGATGCCCAGGCCGACGGTGGCGATACGGGTCACGCGCATCTCGTCCTTTTCGCTGGCGGTGCCCTTTTTCCACACGGTGGCGTAGAGGTCATGGGAGATGGCCGACGCACCGGCCAGTGCCAGGCCCGACACCACCGCGAGAATGGTGGCGAAGGCCACCGCCGACAGGAAGCCCAGGAACAGGTTGCCGCCCACTGCCTTTGCAAGGTGCATGGCGACCATGTTGCCGCCACCGATCAGCGCGCCCTTGAGGTCGCCGTCCACGTAGAACTGCGGGTCGGTGCCGACGATGACGATGGCCGCGTAGCCCAGCACCATCACCACCAGAAAGAAGAAACCGATGAAGCCGGTGGCGTAGAACACCGACTTGCGTGCTTCCTTGGCGTTGGGCACGGTGAAAAAGCGCATCAGGATATGCGGCAGCCCGGCGATGCCGAACACCAGCCCCAGCGACAGCGACGCGGCGTTGATCGGGTCGGCCAGCATCGAGCCGGGGCCCATGATGCTCCAGCCTGTGCTGTGCACGTTCACTGCGCGACTGGCCAGGGTTTCCAGGCTGAAGCCGAACTCGGCCATGGCCAGCAGCGCCAGGGTGGTGCCACCGGCCAGCAACAGCACGGCCTTGATGATCTGCACCCAGGTGGTGGCGATCATGCCGCCGAAGATCACGTACACCAGCATCAGGGCGCCCACCACCATCACTGCGGTGCTGTAGTCCAGGCCGAACAGCAGCTTGATCAGTTGCCCGGCACCCACCATCTGCACCACCAGGTAGCAGCACACCACGGTCAGCGAGCCGAAGGCGGCGAAGGTGCGGATGCGGGTCTGGTCCAGGCGGTACGACACGATGTCGGCAAAGGTGTAGCGCCCCAGGTTGCGCAGGCGCTCGGCCATCAGGAAGGTGATGATCGGCCAGCCGACGAAGAACGCCACGGTGTAGATGAAGCCGTCGTAGCCCTTGGCGAACACCAGGCTCGACAGGCCCAGCAGGGTGGCCGCCGACATGTAGTCGCCGGCAATCGCCAGGCCGTTCTGGAAACCGCTGATGCCGCCGCCGGCGGTGTAGAAGTCGGAGGTGGAGCGGGTCTGGCGCGCGGCCCACCAGGTGATCGCCAGGGTGCCCAGCACGAACACGAAGAACATCGCGATGGCGTGCAGGTTGACCGGTTGTTTGTCGGCCACCAGCGGCGCCGCGAAAGCCGCCGGGGTCAGCAGCAGGCTGCTCAGCACTAGCAGTGCGGTGCGGTTCATTTCGACTCCTCCAGTACCTGTGCGCTGAGGCTGTCGAAGCGGGTATTGGCGCTGCGCACGTACCAGCCGGTCAGCAGCCACGACAGCACGATCAGTGCCGAGGCCACGGGAATGCCGAGGGTCAGTTGGCGACCGTCCCCCAGCGGTGTGTGCAGCACCTGCGGGTAGAACGCCACCACCAGCATGAACAGGTAGTAGGCACCCAGCACTGCGGCGCTGAGTGACCAGGCCAGGCGCGATCGGGTGCGCACCAGTTGCTGGAATTTGGGGTTGGCGCGGATGCGGTCGCAACTCTGCGCGTGATCGGTTGGGGCGTGCGTCATGGGTGGGGCTCCTTTGTTGTTTTTATTGCCTGGGGCGGGCCATCGACTTTGTTGCGGGTGTGGGGCGTCAGGGCGGCGGGCAGGGCTCGCAGCCAGACGGTAAATGCGGTGGGGCAGGCGCCGGCGCGCCGCGATCAGGTCGCGGGGCGGGGTAACGTGCGCGGGGGTGAGCCGAGGTTGAGCAGGCTCGTACAGGCAGGGGCGAGGCCCTGGTGAGAATTCGACATGTGTGGCACCCGTTGGCTGATTGTTAGCTCTTGATGTCAGCTGCCCCCTTGTCGGTGGCGGCAGCGCAGATGGCTCCGGGCATCTTATATAACAATGTCGGGTTGTTATGGAAGTACTACCTGTGATGTATAGTATAAATACTATATGTGGTTCCGCAAAAAGCTTCGCCGGCAAGGCCGGCTCCTACATGATCACGGTAGGAGCCGGCCTTGCCGGCGAATGGCGTCGACGCGTTGTCGGAAAGATGCGCTCAGAACGCGAGCTTGTACCCGATCAGCAACAGCATCCCCGCCAGGCAAGGGCGCAGTACGTTGTCGGAAATGCGCCCGGTCAGGTGGCTGCCCAGGTAGATCCCCGGCAACGAGCCCAGCAGCAGGTAGCCCAGCAACGACCAGTCCATGTTGCCCATGCTGGCATGGCCCAGGCCGGCGACCAGGGTCAGAGGTACGGCGTGGGCGATCTCGGTGCCCACCAGGCGCCGGGTGACCAGGTACGGGTACAGCAGAAACAGCGCGACAGTGCCCAGGGCGCCCGCGCCAATCGAGGTCAGTGACACCATCACGCCCAGCACCACGCCAGTGACCACGGTCAGGGCGTTGAGGCTGCGTTCGCTGAGGTGGTAGCGGTCACCGGCGTGCTTGCTGGCAAACGCCTGCAACCGCGACTTGAACAGGATGGCCAGCGCCGTGAGGATCAGCACCACCGCCAGGCCTTGCTTGATCACGCCGTTGAGCGTCTGGGTGTCGGTATGCAGGGTGCTCAGAAACCACAGGGTCAAGGCCGCCGCTGGCACGCTGCCCATGGCCAGCAGCCCGGTGATCTTCCAGTCGATGTTCTTTTGCTTGCTGTGCACCCAGACGCCACTGGCCTTGGTAATGGCCGCATACAACAGGTCGGTGCCCACTGCAGTGGCCGGGTTGATGCCGAACCAGAGCAGGATCGGGGTCATCAACGAACCACCGCCAACGCCGGTCATGCCGACAATGAACCCAACAACCAGGCCTGCGATGGTGAAACCAAAAGAACCTACATCCATAAATACCTAAACACCCAGCGAGCCCGTGATCGGATGGCGCCAGCATAAAGGTTTTTTTATAGCCAAATAGACTTGTTCGTTATTAGTTTATAACCGTAACGCAGCAGGCGAGGGTGCCATCGACCGCCTGGGCGGCCGATGGGCGAGGGCGGGGGTCAGATCTTGAAGCTGTCTACCAGTTGCTTGAGGCGCCCGGCCTGACGCGCCAGGTCATCGCAGTGCTTTAGGGTGTCGTTGAGGTTGGCCACACCCTGCTGGTTGAGCACGTTGATCTGGGTGATGTCCAGGTTCAGGCTCTCGACCACGGCGGTCTGTTCCTCGGTGGCGGCTGCTACCGACTGGTTCATGCCGTCGATCTCGCCAATGCGCAGGGTCACGCTGGTCAGGCGTTCGCCGGCCTGGTTGGCGACCTGCACGCTCTGCTCGCTGGACACCTGGCTGGCGTTCATGTTGTGCACTGCCTCGCGCGACCCCACCTGCAGGGTGGTGATCATCTTATGGATCTCTTCGGCCGATTCCTGGGTACGGTGCGCCAGGTTGCGCACTTCGTCGGCCACCACGGCAAAGCCGCGACCGGCTTCACCGGCCCGTGCTGCCTCGATGGCGGCGTTGAGTGCCAGCAGGTTGGTCTGCTGCGAGATGCCCTTGATCACGTCGAGGATCTGGCCGATGTCATCGGTGCTGGCGTTGAGGGTTTCGATCTGCTCGCACGACTCGCTGATCTTCTGCGACAGCGCCGTCATCGCGCTGATGGTCTCCTGCATCACCTGGCGACCATCGTTGGCCTGGTCGCTGGCACCGCTGGCATGTTGCGAGGCATCGGCGGCGTTGCGCGCGATCTCCTGGGTGGCGGCGCCCAGTTCGTTGATTGCAGCGGCCACGCTGTTGGTGCGCAGGCTCTGTTCCTCGGAGCCGATGATCGAGGCGTTGGAGGCGCTCATCACGCGTTCCGACAGGTCGTGCACCTGGCGGGTGGCCGAGGCCACTTCGGAAATGGATGCATGGATGCGCTCCACGAACTGGTTGAAGGCACCGGCCAGTTCGCCGAATTCATCCTTGTTTTCCACGGTCAGGCGCCGGGTCAGGTCGCCTTCGCCCTGGGCGATGTCCTGCATGGCGCGGCCCATGGTGGTGAGGGGGCGCATCAGCACCGGAATCAGCAGGCTCAGCAGGCCGGCGATGGCGGCCACGGCGATCAGCATGGCGATGATGGCCGAGGTGCGGAACTGGCTCAGCGGGGCATAGGCCTTTGCCTTGTCGATGGACAGGCCGATGTACCAGTCGGCCGACGGCAGGCCGCTGACCGGGGCGAACGAGATGATCCGCTGTTCGCCGTTGAGGGTCACGTCGTGCAGGCCGGCGGCGACCTGCAGGTTGCTGCCGGGGTAGATGTCCTTGAGGTTCTTCATGGCCTGGTCGCTGTCCGGGCTGACGATCATCTGCCCGTCGCGGTCGACCAGGAAGGCGTGGCCGATACCGCCGAAGTCCACGGCATTGATGATGTCCACCAGGGTGGCCAGGCTCAGGTCGCCGCCCACCACGCCGACCAGTTCGCCGTTGCTCTTGACCGGCATCGCAATGGTCACCACCAGCCCGCCGACAGCCGCCAGGTAGGGTGGGGTGAGCATGGGTTTGCCGGCGGCGACAGCAGCTGTGTACCAGGGACGTTGGCGCGGGTCGTAGCCGTCGGGCATTTTCGCGTCCGGGCGCTGGGTGAACACGCCGTTGGTCTGGCCCACATAGGTGAACTGGAAGTTCGATGTGAAGGCGGGCTGGTCGACCAGCCCGGGGAAGTCGGCATTGGCGCCCTGGTGGGCGATGTTCTGGGCCAGGTTTTCCAGCACCAGGATGCGCCCGCTCATCCAGTTCTGCACACTGCTGGCTGTCAGCGCGCCGGCCTGGTTGACCGACGATTCGATGTTCTGGCGGATGGTGTTGCGTTGCAGGTAATCGTTGTAGAGGGTGAACAGTGCAAAGGCCAGCACGACGACTGCGCTGGCGCTGAGCAGGATCTTGTGGCGAAATTTCAGGTTCATGTTTCGAGACCTTTAGCCAGATAGGGGAAGTGACGGCGTCACGGGTCGGAGCCTTGTGAGCACCGCCATCGTGAATTGCACGCGACTGACCTTTCAGGTATCGGCTGAAACCACGAAATATTTACGTACCATTTTGACGCGGGGTCAGTCGGCCAGGGCTGCGGTCTGTCTCAGCAACCTCACCAGCTCCTGGGCAGCGCGTTGCAGCGGCTGCTGCTTGAGCCAGAAGGCATGCACCGGCAGGCGCAGTTCATTGCGGGTGTTGCGAAAATCCAGTTGCACCAGTCGCCCGGCCTTGAGCAGCGGGGCAATGCGCGACAGCGGGAAGTCGCCCCAGCCAAGCCCGGCCTCGACCATCTCGATGGCCATGCTGAGGCTGTCGGTGCGCCAGTGCGAGGCACCGATCAGCACGCGGGGGTCGAGCATCGGCAAATCGCGGCTGGCCACCACGATCTGGCGCACGTTGACCAGGTCTTCGAGGTAGCGCACCTGCTCGCCCAGCGCGGGGTGATGGGGCGAGAGGGTGGCGGTCAGCGACTCCATGCCGACCTGTTCGAAGCGCTGGCGCGGGTCGACCGTCAGCCCGGCAAACGCCAGGCACAGTTGCACGCGACCCTCGTGCAGCAGGTGCAGCGCATCTTCCTGCGGGGCGCTGAGCACCTCCACCTGCAGCAGCGGGTGGCGCTGGCTGATCTGGCCGATGGCCTGGAGCAGCGGCTGGTGATCGATGTCGGGCACCACGCCGATGGCCAGGGTGCTTTCCAGGCCCTGGGAAAGCTCGATGGCGTGCACCTGAAGCTGCGTCAGCTGGTCGGCGATCAGCCGGGCATGGGGCTCCAGCGCCAGGGCCAGCGGGGTGGGGCGGGTTTCACGGTGGGTACGCTCGAACAGGGCAAAGCCTAGCTCCGCCTCCAGGTTGGCGATGGCCATGCTGACTGCCGAGGGTACCCGCCCCAATGCCCGGGCGGCAGCCGAGAACGAGCCGCGGTCGAGCACTGCAAGAAACAGTTCGATAGTGTCGCTGGAAAAATTCATCAGCCTCTCCTTTCAGTAGATCTGATAGCTGCTGACTTTTTCTGTCAAGAAGATTGACGCATCCTGCCGGCCGAATTTGATTTGCCGAGGGGTGAAAAGGTGCAAGGTCTGAAACGCAAGCTGGTGTATGTAACGGCCTATGAAGGTATCGGGCTGTGCCTGTCGACACTCGGGCTGGCGCTGCTGTCCGGTACCGCGCCCAGCAACACCGGGCCGCTGGCCGTAATGATCACCACCATCGCGATGGTGTGGAATTTCATCTACAACACCCTGTTCGAGTACTGGGAGAGCCGCCAGGCCACACGGGGGCGCAGCGTGGCCCGGCGCGTGGCGCACGCGATCGGGTTCCAGCTGACCCTGGTGGTGTACCTGATCCCGCTGATTGCCTGGTGGCTGGGGATTTCGCTTTGGGAGGCCTTCGTGGTGGACCTGGCGTTCATCATCCTGATCCCGTGCTACACGTTCCTCTACAACTGGCTGTTCGATCGGGTGTTCGGGCTGCCGAGTTCGGCATCGGCACAGGTATCGCCCGCCGTGTAGGTCGTGCAGGCCCGCGATGCTTTGCTTCTGAGCGTCGGCTAGGCATAGAATGATAGGAATTCTCATTCGTACCCCCGGTCGCCCATGTCCACTCCCGATCCCGCGTTGCGCGAACAGGTCAGCCGTATCTATCAGGACCACCACCGCTGGTTGCAGGGCTGGCTGCGTCCGCGGGTGGCCTGTCGGCACCTGGCGGCCGACCTGATGCAGGACGTGTTCGTGCGGGTGCTCAGCGCCCCGGACGCCAGCGACCGGCTAGGCGCGGTACGCGAACCACGCGGCTACCTGGCCACCATCGCGCGGCGTTTGATGATCGACTACTTTCGCCGTGCCCGCCTCGAGCGGGCTTGGTTGCAGGCACTGGCCGAGCAGCCCGAAGCGGTGGAGATATCCGAGCAGGAGCGGCTGATCCTGCTGCAGACCCTGTGCGAGCTGGATGCCATGCTGGCGGGGCTCGGCCCGCGCATACGCCGGGCCTTTCTGCTGTCGCAGCTCGATGGCATGACCTACAGGCTGATCGGCGAGGAGCTGGGGGTTTCCGAGGTGACGGTCACCCGCTATATCGCCAAGGCCTTTCACCACTGTACGCTGTACAGCCTGCAAGCCGACTCGTGACCCCATGGCTACTCTCGACCCTCTCCAGCGCGCCGCGCTGGAACAGGCTGCGCTTTGGCGCGCCCGCCTCAATGCTGATGCCGTGGATGATACCGACCGGCAAGCGTGGCAGACCTGGCTGGACGCCCACGACCAGCATCGCTGGGCCTGGCAACAGGTCGTCCAGGTTCAGCAGCGGCTTGGCCAGCTATCTGGCGGGCTGGCCGGGCGTACCCTGGACATCGCCGGGCAGCCTGCCGCGATCCCGCGGCGCGGCGTGCTCAAGGGCATACTGGTGCTGGCCGGCACCAGCGGCCTGGGCTGGGCCGGCTACCGAGAGCTGAGCAGCGGGCCGTGGACGGCGGACTACCATACCCGCGTCGGCAAGCGTCAGGCATTGACCCTGGCCGATGGCACCCGGCTCGAACTCAACACCGACACTGCCCTGGATGTGCGCTACGACAACCAGCAGCGCCTGCTGGTACTGCGCCAGGGCGAGGTGATGATCACCAGCGCCGCCGACAAGGCCGGGCGCCCGTTGCGGGTGCAGACCGTCAACGGCACCGTCGAGGCGCTGGGCACGCGCTTTCTGGTGCGCCGCGACAGCGACGCCAGCAGCACGCAACTGGCGGTGTACCAGGGCCAGGTGGGCGTGATGCCGCGCGATGGCATGGGGGGGGCCGTGGTCGATGCCGGGGATCAGGTGCGGTTTTCACACCCCAAGTTCGTGCTTGGCTCGCCGCTGGAGCCCGACCGCGATGCCTGGCGCAGGGGGCTGCTGATTGCCAACGACCAGATGCTGGGGGTATTCATCGCCGAGCTGCGGCGTTATCGCCCCGGTTGGCTCAACTGTGCCAACGAGGTTTCCAGCCTGCGTATCAGCGGTACCTTCAAGCTCGACGACACCGAGCAGATTCTGCGCGCCATCGGCAAGACCCTGCCGGTGCGGGTCGAGCGGCGCACAAAATACTGGGTAAGCATCGAACCCCTCACCACCTGAAAAATATTTTTCGTAAATGATAGGTATTCGCTCCTTCGTTCGACTTCTAGGCATGCAGGCGTGATGGCCTGACTGCCAACCAGAAGAGAAAAGAACCGATGAATACCCGATCACCGGTCGCGGCAAGGCTGCGTACCACGCTGTTGTGCTCCACCCTGCTGTGGCCGCTGGCGATGCCGGGCATGGCGCACGCCGACAGCACCACACCGACCGAATACAACCTCGACCAGGGCGACCTGGGTCAGGTTCTGAACCGCTTCGCCGCCCAGGCCGGCGTGGTGCTGTCGTTCGCACCGAGCCTGACCGCGGGCAAGGCCAGCGCCGGCCTGCACGGGCGTTACAGTGTCGAGCAGGGCCTGCAGGCGTTGCTCGAGGGCAATGGCCTGATCGCCGTGCGTGAAGACGATGGGCGCTACAGCCTGGCACCGCTGCCGCAAACTGCCGGGGCGCTGAACCTGGGCGTGACCGAAGTCACCAGCAACCAGTTGGGTACCATCACCGAAGACAGCGGCTCGTACACGCCAGGCACCATCGCCACCGCCACACGGCTGGTGCTGACACCGCGCGAAACGCCCCAGACCATCACCGTGGTCACCCGTCAGCACATGGACGATTTCGGGCTCAACAACATCGACGATGTGATGCGCCATACCCCGGGCATCACCGTGTCGGCCTTCGACAGCGACCGCACCAGCTACTATGCCCGCGGCTTCTCGATCAACAACTTCCAGTACGACGGCATCCCCTCGACGGCGCGCAACGTCGGCTATTCGGCCGGCAACACCTTGAGCGACATGGCCATCTATGACCGCGTGGAAGTGCTCAAGGGCGCTACCGGCCTGCTCACCGGCGCGGGGTCGCTGGGGGCCACGATCAACCTGGTGCGCAAGAAGCCGACTGCCGATTTCAAGGGGCATTTCACCCTGGGCGCCGGCAGCTGGGACAACTATCGCAGCGAACTCGACGTGGGCGGCCCGCTGACCGACAGCGGCAACGTGCGCGGCCGTGCGGTGGCGGCCTACCAGGACAAGCACTCGTTCATGGACCACTACCAGCGCAAGACCAACGTCTACTACGGCATCCTCGAATTCGACCTGAGCCCGGACACCCTGCTCACCGTGGGCGGTGACTACCAGGACAACAAGCCGGAAGGCTCGAGCTGGTCGGGCAGCATTCCGCTGTTCGATGCCCAGGGCAACCGCAACGACCTGCCACGCCACTTCAACAACGGCGCCAAGTGGAGCCACTGGAACCAGTACACCCGCACCGTGTTTGCCAGCCTGGAGCATCACCTGGCCAACGGCTGGGTTGCCAAGGCGCAGTTGGACCACAAGATCAACGGCTATGACGCGCCGCTGGGCTCGATCCAGGGTTACTACCCGCGCGCCGACGGCACCGCCAGCCTCTATTCGGCCAAATACACGGGCGAGACGGTGAGCAATTCGGCCGACCTCTACGCCAGCGGGCCGTTCGAGCTGCTGGGGCGTGAGCACGAACTGGTGATCGGTACCTCGTTTGCCCAGTCTCACTGGGAAGGCAAGGGCTGGTGGAGCGCCAGATACCCCAATGGCAACTCCGTCGACTACGGCAGCTGGAACGGCAACACCCCCGAACCGGACTGGGGGGAGCAGACCCAGACCGTGGATGACCGCGTGCGTCAGACCGGCACCTACGTGACCACCCGCCTGCACCCCACCGACGACCTGACGCTGCTGCTCGGTGCACGCCTGGCCAACTACCGCATCAACGGCGTGACCGCCAACGGCCGCGAGGACGATCGCCTGCTGCCCTACCTGGGGGCGGTGTACGACCTCAATGACTACCTGTCGCTGTACGCCAGCTACACCGATATCTTCATGCCGCAGGATGCCTGGTACCGCGACCGCAACAACCGCCTGCTCGACCCGGATGAAGGGCAGAACTACGAGGTGGGCCTGAAGGGTGAGTTCCTGGACGGGCGTCTGAATGCGAGCCTGGCGTATTTCGAGATTCACCAGAGCAGCCGGGGCGAAGAGGACCGGGCCTACAACGGCAACCCGACCAACCCGGCGGTCGAGTATGCCTACGAAGGCATCAAGGCCAAGACCAAGGGTTATGAGGCAGAGATCTCCGGCGAACTGGCTGAGGGCTGGCAACTGCAAGGGGGTTACACCCACAAGGTGATCCGCGATGACCAGGGCAAGAAGGTGTCGACCTGGGAGCCCGAGGACCAGGTCAGTTTCTACACCAGCTACAAGCTCAAGGGGGCGCTCGACCGCTTGACCATCGGCGGTGGTGCGCGTTGGCAGGGCAAGGGCTGGCAGGTGTTGTCGAACAATGTCAAGAAGCGCGACGAAGAGTTTGCCCAGGACCCTTACTGGCTGGTGGACCTGATGGCGCGTTACCAGATCAGCGAGCAGCTGTCGGCCACGCTGAACGTCAACAACGTGTTCGACAAGGCCTACTTCACCAATATCGGCTTCTACAACTCGGCCTCTTATGGCGACCCGCGCAACGTGATGGTGACCACTCGCTGGGACTTCTGAGGCCAGCGTGCCGAGGTATCAGGCCTGCCGTTGGGCGAGGCAGGCCTGGTGGATCGCGTCCCAGCATTCCTGGCTCCACAGGCGGATCCAGGTGGCGGCCCACAGGCGGTCCCAATGCCGGCGCAACGGGTTGCGTCGGCGCGCCTCCAGCAGCTCTTCGATTTCTTCGTTGAGCGATACCGGCTCGAAACCGGTCCATACCGGTGGTACCGGCGCCACGATGTTGTAGTAGCAGACCGGCGCGACTTCCTCGTAGAAGATGCGCTTGAGCTCGGCCAGGTCGAAGGGTTCGAGTTCGCGGGCGATCCAGGCGTAGTCCACCCAGCTGTCGACGAACGACTCGGAGAGCAGGGCGCGGACGTTGTGGCGTTGTTCTGGGGTCACGGGGCGGGCTCTTGTGGGAATGCCCGATGCTGCGCGGTTTGTCGCTGGCAGGTCAAGCGCAGCAAGACCCTTCGCCGGCAAGGTCGGCTCCTGCACAACACCTCCTGCAGGAGCCGGCCTTGCCGGCGAAAGGCGCACCGCCATTCTCAATCCAGGCTCAGCTTGGCCTCGATGCGGTCCAGGTGCTGGTGCATCAACTGCAGCGCCGCCTCGCTGTCGCCGTCCTCCAGTGCGTCCACCAGGGCTGCATGTTCCTGCCAGGCGCAGTGTTCGCAAGGCTGGGTCTCGTACTGGGCAATGATCAGCGACGTCATGGGCACCAGCCCGTTGAGAAACCGTGTCAACGGGGCATTGTCGGCCATCTCCGCCAGCTTCAGGTGAAACTCGCCCCCCAGACGAATCGCCGTGCACCGATGGCCCTGCTCGTGGTGCTTGCGCTCGCGGGCAATCAGCTCGCGCAACTGGCGGATGCGTGGGGCACTGGTGCGCCGCGCCGCCAGCCCGATCAGCGTGGTTTCAGCCAGGCGCCGGGCACTGAGCACCTGGCGCGCCTGCTGCGGGTCGGGTGCGGCCAGCCGGGCGGTGTGCGCCGGGCGTTGCACCACCACCTGCTGGTCGGACAGGCGCCCCAGCACGCGGCGGATCACCGTGCGGCTCACGCCGAAGGCCTGGCCCAGCGCCTGCTCGGTCAGCGCGGTCCCTGGCGCCAGGCGCTGTTCGAGGATCGCATCGAACAGGCGCGGGTAGATCTCGTCAGCGCTCAGGCGCTGCTCGCCGGCCGCCAGCAGCGCGGGCAGGGCGATCGCGGACGGGGTAGCAGGGCAGGCGTTCATGGTCGCTCTCCTGGTCAGTTGCCCGGGTGTTCATCCGGAATGGTCAATTCGATGCCCATGCGCAGGCCTTCCTGCAGAATATGCCGGCGCATCTGCGCACTGGCCTGGGCGCTGTCCTTGTTGCGGATGGCGCGCACCACCGCCTCGTTCTCTTCCAGGCGCGCGGCCAGGTGCTCGGGCGAGTTGTGCAGCACCTGGGCGCTCTGCTTGAGGGCATTGCTGGTCTGCTGCACCACACTCTGGAAAATCGGGTTGGCGGTCAGTGCGAACAGCTCTTCGTGAAATGCCAGGTAGGCGCGCACCCCGGCTTCGCTGTCGCTGGCCTCCAGGGCCTCGCGCATGTCCATCAGGGTCAGGCGCAACTGGCCGATTTCCTTGCTGCTGACCGACTGCGCCACCAGCCCGACAATGAACGGCTCCAGCGTGTAACGCAGCTGCAGCACGTCCTCCAGGCTGGCTCCGGCCACGGCCGCGGGGGCCTGTACCAGCTCCTGGGTGCCGGGGTCGAGCACCAGCACTCCCTTGCCTGGCATGGAACGCACCAGGCCGAGGGTCTCCAGCACCGTGACCGCCTCGCGCAGGCTTGGTCGGCTGATGCCCAGTTGCTCGGCCAGTTCTCGCTGACCCGGGAGCATCTCGCCCGAGCGCCACTGGCCACGGGCCAGTGCCTGGCGCAGTTTCTCCACTACCGCATTCACTACCGTCGATGAGGTAATCACTGTTTGCTCCCTGAAAACACATGCATACGTCGTTGCCTAGAATTCCTGTTGATGGGCAGGGGTGGGCAGCTTGCGCGTCTGGAAGCTGAAGCCCTGCTTGCCGTTGAGTACGTTGTTGGCGCGTTCCAGATCAATGTCCTTTTCCCAGCGGGCGATGGCCACGGTGGCCACGCAGTTGCCGATCAGGTTGGTCAGCGCGCGGCCGATGCCCATGAACCAGTCCACCGCCAGCACCAGCACCAGGCCCACTACCGGGATGGCCGGTACTGCCGTGAGGGTGGCTGCCAG
The DNA here is from genome assembly GCF_052850635.1 of Pseudomonas sp. 1176_21. Taxonomy (NCBI): domain Bacteria; kingdom Pseudomonadati; phylum Pseudomonadota; class Gammaproteobacteria; order Pseudomonadales; family Pseudomonadaceae; genus Pseudomonas; species Pseudomonas sp. 1176_21. Next base: position 186,641 of record NZ_VXCV01000006.1, on the reverse strand, counting down.
AATCACCAGCGCCGACCCCGGAATGCCGTGGGCGCCCTTGGAGGTGATCAGCGACACCAGCAGGATGGTCAGCAGGTCGGTCATGGCCAGCGGTGTGCCGGTGGCGTTGGCGATGAACACGATGGCCAGGGTGAGGTAGATGGAGAAACCGTCCAGGTTGAAGGAGTAGCCCGTGGGGATCACCAGGCCGACGGTGGAGCTGCCGATGCCCAGGTGTTCGAGCTTGCGCATGATCTGCGGCAGGACCGCATCGGACGAAGCAGTACCCAGCACGATGCCCAGTTCTTCGCGCATGTACTTGAGGAACGGGAACAGCTTCAGGCCCGAGACGCGCATCACTGTCCCCAGGATCACCAGCACGAAGCCTGCACAGGTCACGTAGAACAGCGCCACCAGGCCGCCCAGGTGTTGCAGCGAGTCCAGGCCGTACTGGCTGGTGGTGAAGGCGATGGCGCCAAACACGCCGATCGGCGCCAGGCGCACGATCATGCCCATGATGCGGAAGATCACATGGCTCAGTTCGTTTATCAGCCGGGTGATGCCCGACGCGGCCTCGCCCACCAGGTTCAGGGCGCTGCCGAACAGCACCGAGAACAGCAGCACCTGGAGGATGTTGTTGTCGGCGAAGGCGCCGAGCACCGAATTGGGTATCAGGCCCATGAGGAACGCTGCCGTGCCCTGGATATGCTGGCCACGCTCGGCCAGCGCACCGGCATCGGCGGTCGACAATTGGTCGAGGTGGATGTTGGCACCGGTACCGATGCCTGAGGTGAATGCCAGTACCAGCCCCAGCACCAGCGCAATGGTGGTCAGCACTTCGAAGTAGATCACCGACTTGAGGCCGATGCGGCCAACCTTCTTGAGGTCGCCGGCACCGGAAATGCCGCTGACCACCACGCAGAACACAATCAGCCCGATGAGCATCTTGATCAGCTTGATGAAGCCGTCACCGAGGGGTTTGAGTTGCAGGGAAACTTCAGGAAAGCTCAGGCCGCAGGCGATGCCGAGCATCAGGCCGAGCACCACTTGGAGGAAGATCGAACGCGAGCACCATTTGAGCATGGGGAGGGATCTCTGGTCGGTGTCCGTGCTTCTGGCAACAAGCGCCGAGCGACAGACTTAATTATTGTGGTCTTACCGGTATGTCCAGTGCAGGCGCAGTGTAGGCGGGGTTTTTGCGGGTTTGCAAGTATTTCGCGAATCCAGGGCATCAGATCGGTTTTACCGGTCTGACCAGTTACAGTACTTATCGACGACAAAAGCGCTTCAAGCAACAGTGGCAGGCGCCTGTCACGCTTTTGCGAGGGCAGTGATCAAGGCTTGGAAAGGGCCAGGTCTACCGCTGCAATCAGCTTTCCCAGGTCCTTGGGTGGAGCTTTGTGAATAACACCGAACAAGTAGGCACGTTGCTCGTCCGCATCTTCCAGGTCGGCGAAAAAGGCATTGAGCTTGACGCCCAGCACGTCGGCAAAGGTGAACAGCGCTTCGACACTGGGGGTGTAGGTGCCGGTTTCAAAGCGGCTTATGGTTTTGGGGTCAAAACCGGTTTTTTCGCCAAGTTCAGCCTGAGTAAGCCCGGCTACCTTGCGATAGCGTCTGATGGCTGGACCCAAACTAGATAATTCCATCGCTCGATTCCCATTTAGAATCAAGAACTTAACGATAAATATTGGCATTGCACAACGCCACGTTTCATCACCTTTCCTTGCAAAATGTGATGTATTTCGTAGAATCGTTCACTTGGACCGACATTTACGCTGCAGGTTTCAGGGCCGCTGGACAAGGCTTTAGCGTGCGCTTCAGGGAGTTTTAACGTGCGTCTCAATCTGCCGGTCACGGCTGTCGAACAGACCTTTCCGGACCATCAGCGGCTGATTTCCGCCACCGATACCGACAGTAACATCACCTATTGCAATGCCGAATTCGCCGCCATGAGTGGCTTCAGCCAGGCGGAACTGATCGGCAGCACGCACAACCTGGTGCGCCACCCGGACATGCCGCCTGCCGTATTTGCCCTGATGTGGCAGTACCTCAAGGCCGGCCAGAGCTGGATGGGCATCGTCAAGAACCGCTGCAAGAACGGCAACTTCTACTGGGTCAGCGCCTACGTCACACCGGTGCTCGAGGACGGCCGCCTGGTCGGCTACGAATCGGTACGGGTCAAGCCCACTCGCGATCAGGTGCAGCGCGCCGAAGCGCTGTATGCCCGTCTGCGTGAAGGCAAGCCCCCCGTGCCCTTCGGGCGTCGCCTGGCCCTGCAGGGCCGCGTGCTTGCGCTGCCGTTGCTGGCAGCCGCTTTGGCCATGGGCGCCAACCGGCTGTTGCCGGGCTGGGGCGGGCAGGGCATCACGCTGGCGCTGTTCGTGGCGGTGGGCCTGTGGGGGCACAATCGCCTGCGCCATGAAGTGCGCCAGATCGTGCGCAGCACCCCCAACACGTTCTCCGACCCGATCAGCGCGCTGGCCTACAGCGAAGCGCTGGGCCCGACCGCGCAACTGCAGATGGTGTTGATCAGTGAAGAGGCGCGCCTGAAAACCGCGCTGACGCGCCTGAGCGACCTGGCCAACCAGATGGCCGTGGCCGCCAGCGATTCCAGCCGGCTGTCCAATGCCACCGAGCTGGCGCTGCTCGACCAGCGCGCCGAAACCGACATGACCGCGGCGGCGATGACCGAGATGGCGGCATCCATCGCCGAAGTGGCGGTGCATGTACAGCAGACCGCCAGCGAGGCCGGCACCGCCAACCAGCTGGCCGAACAGGGCAGCCAGGTGGCCGGTACCTCGCGCGAGGCGATCCAGCTGCTGGCCAGCACCGTCACCCAGATCAACCAGGCGGTCGGCCACCTGGCCGGGCAGACCCAGGACATCATGCTGGCTGCCAGCGTGATCCAGGCGATTGCCGACCAGACCAACCTGCTGGCGCTCAACGCTGCCATCGAGGCGGCGCGTGCCGGCGAGCAGGGCCGCGGCTTTGCCGTGGTGGCCGATGAGGTGCGCGCCCTGGCAGGCAAGACCCGCCAGTCGACCCAGCAGATCCAGGGCATCATCGAGACCCTGCGCAGCGGCGCCGATGACGCGGTGAGCATCGCCAACCTGGGCATCCAGGAGGCCGAGCAGGGCGTGGCGCAGGTGGTCGAGGCGCAGCGCGCACTGCAAGGCATTCGCGAGGCGGTGGCACGCATCACCGATATGACCCAGCAGATGGCGGCCGCCTCGCAGGAGCAGTCCTACGTGGCGGAGGACGTGTCGCAGCAGATCAATCGGGTAGCCGGCACGGTGCAGAAGACTGCCGACAACGCCAATGCCGCCGCCACCCGTGGTGGCGAGCTTGAGCATATTTCCAGCGGCCTGCGTGCCTTGGTTGAACGCTTCAACCGATAGCCGCCAGGCGAGTGAACGAGCATGGATGACAACTACCGCGCGGCCGTCGACGCGGCCGCGATCTTTTCCGAAACCGACCTCGCCGGACGCATCACCTACGTCAACCAGCAGTTCTGCAGCATCTCCGGCTACAGCCGTGAAGAGCTGCTGGGGGCCAACCACCGCATCCTCAATTCCGGCCTGCACGGCAGTGACTTCTTCGAGAGCATGTGGGCATCGCTGGTAGCCGGCAAGGTCTGGAAGGGCGAGATCTGCAACCGCGCCAAGAACGGCTCGTTGTACTGGGTCGACAGCACCATGGTGCCACTGCTGGACCCGGCCACCGGCAAGGTCCGCAAGTATGTGTCGATCCGCTTCGACGTCAGCGAGAAACGCCAGCTGGTGCACACCCTGCAATGGCGCGTGGGGCATGACGTGCTCACCGGGCTGCCCAACCGCGCATTCCTTTCGGACCTGCTGAACCAGGCCCTGGAATTCTCGCGCACCGAGCAGTTCCCGCTGGCGGTGTGCATGCTCGATCTGGACGGCTTCAAGGCGGTCAACGACGGCTATGGGCATGCCTGCGGCGACCTGCTGCTGGTCGAGGTGGCGGCGCGGCTCAAGGGCATACTGCGTGGCGGCGATGCGGTTGCGCGGTTGTCTGGTGACGAGTTCGTGCTGATTCTGCGCCATGTCGAGGGCCAGGCGCAGTTGCGCACGGTGCTGGGGCGGGTGCTGTCGGCGGTGGCGGCGCCGTATTCGATTCGTGGCCAGCAGATCAGTGTCAGCGCCAGTATCGGCGTGACCCTGTACCCGGCCGACAACGATGATGCCGACACCCTGCTGCGCCATGCCGACCAGGCGATGTACGTGGCCAAGCAGAGCGGACGCAACCGCTTCCACCTGTTCGACGTATCGCTGGACCAGGAAGTGAAGGCCACGCACCAGACGGTTGAGCGGGTCCGCCGCGCCATGAAGAATGGCGAGCTGCGCCTGTTCTACCAGCCCAAGGTGAACATGCGCAGTGGCGAGGTGCTGGGCTTCGAGGCCTTGCTGCGCTGGCAGCACCCGGTCAAGGGGCTGGTGCCGCCAGCGGAGTTCCTGCCGTTGATCGAGCAGACCGACCTGATCGTGGACATCGGCGAGTGGGTGATCGACCGCGCGATGGCGCAGATGCAGCATTGGCAGGACGCCGGGTATCGCTGGTCGGTGAGCGTGAACATCGCGGCGCGCCACTTTCAACGGTCTGACTTCGTCGAGCGCCTGCGCCTGTTGCTTGCGCGTCATGACGGGGTTGCGCCGCGCATGCTCGATCTTGAGATCGTCGAGTCGGTGGCAATCGAGAACATCAAGCGGGTCAGCGAATGCCTGGAGGCGTGTCAGCAGTTGGGGGTGCAGTTTTCACTGGATGACTTTGGCACCGGCTATTCGTCGCTGAGCTATCTCAAGCGCCTGCCCACCCAGGCGATCAAGATCGACAAGTCGTTCGTGCGCGACATCCTGCATGACCAGGATGACCTGGCCCTGACCCGCGCGGTGATCGGCCTGGCACGGGCCTTCGGGCGCCAGGTGATCGCCGAGGGGGTGGAGACGGTGGAGCATGGCGAGGTGCTGATGGGGCTTGGCTGCGATGTGGCGCAGGGCTACGGCATCGCCCGGCCGATGCCGGCGGCGGAGGTGGTGGGATGGGTGCGCGAGTATGTGCAGCCGCATGAGTGGGTGGTGTTGCGCCAGGGGTGATACCGCATCGGGCCCTTGGCCGGCAAGGCCGGCTCCTGCAGGGCCGGCGCTACAACTGCGGCGCCGTGTTCTTCACCACCGCCAGTTCCGGGTGCGCCACCAGCTTGTCGATGTGCAACTCGTCGTTGTTCATCCAGGTTTCGCTCAGCACCCGGTAATGCTCCATGTCCCGGCAGCGCATGCGCAGGCTGTAGTCGAAATGCCCGCTGATGAGCTGGCACTCGAATACCTGCGGGCAGGCCTTCATGCAGGCCTCGAAGGCCCGCTGGGCCGAGCGCCCGCTCTGGTTGGACAACGCCACCAGCACCAGCAGCGACAACCCTGGCGACACCCGCTGCACATCGATGATCGCGCCATAACCACGTATCACCCCGCGTCGCTCCAGTTTGCGCACCCGCTCCAGGCAAGGCCTGGGCGTCAGATGCACCAGCGAAGACAGCTTCTCGTAGGTGATGCGCCCGTTGTGGCGCAGTACGTCGATGATCGCCTCGTCGATCCGATCCAGAGGCGGCGTGTCATGCAAGCGGTTGGCCTTGGTGTCCATGGTGGCGTCGGTTCACTTCAAACGGTTGGAAAGAAATTGCTGCAGGCGTTCGCTCTGCGGCTGGTCGAGCATCTGCGGGCCGCCCTGTTCCTCGACCCGGCCCTGGTGCAGGAACAGTACCTGGCTCGACACCTGGCGAGCAAAGCCCATCTCGTGGGTGACCATCAGCATGGTACGGCCTTCCTCGGCCAGCGTCTGTATCACCTTGAGCACTTCGCCAACCAGTTCCGGGTCCAGTGCCGAGGTCGGTTCGTCGAACAGGATGATCTCCGGTTCCATCGCCAGCGCCCGCGCAATGGCCACGCGCTGCTGTTGCCCGCCAGACAGGAATGCCGGGTACTGATCGGCCGCGCGCCCTGGCAAGCCGACCTTGTCCAGGTAGGCGCGGGCGCGGGCCTCGGCCTCGCGCGGGCTCACCCCAAGCACGCGGCGCGGCGCCAGGCAGATGTTCTCCAGCACGGTCATGTGGCTCCACAGGTTGAAGTGCTGGAACACCATGGCCAGGCGCGTGCGCAGGTTCTGCAACTGGGCCGGGTTCGGCGCGCGGGTGCCGGCGCGGCCCTGGTGCATCTCGATGCTCTGGTCGTCGAGGGTGATCACGCCCGAGTCCGGCTGTTCGAGAAAGTTGATGCACCGCAGCATGGTGCTCTTGCCCGAGCCGCTGGCACCGATCAGGCTGATCACGTCGCCCTTGCGCGCCTGCAGCGAGACGCCCTTGAGTACCTGGTGATCGCCATAGCTCTTGTGCAGTGCATCCACGCTCAGTTTGATGGCGGCGCTGCTGACGCGTGGGGCGGTAGGGGTTTCGTACAGGGCCTGGCCATGGGCCGGCAGGGGGTGTGCGCAAAGGGTCATGGGTCAGCCTCGGGCAGGAACAAGGAAACGCATCCAGCGGCGTTCGGCCAGGCGAAACAGCCCGACCAGCGCGAAGGACAGCAACATGTACAGAATGGCCGCGATGCCGAAGGCCTGGAACGTCAGAAAGGTCGCGGCGTTGGCGTCGCGGGCCACTTTGAGGACGTCGGCGACGGTGGCGGTGAACGCCAGCGAGGTGGCATGCAGCATCAGGATCAGCTCGTTGCTGTACACCGGCAGCGCACGGCGCAGGGCTGCCGGCAGCACCACGAACAGGTTCAGGCGCCAGCCATGCAGGCCGTAGGCCTGGGCGGCCTCGATCTCGCCATGGGGGATGTTGCGAATGGCCCCGGCGAAGATCTCCACGGTGTAGGCGCAGGTGTTGAGCACAAAGGCCAGCAGCGTGCAGTTGAGCGCATTGCGCAAGAACTGGTCGAGCAGCGCGTTGTCACGCACCACCTCCAGCCCGTACAGCCCGGTGTAGCAGATCAACAACTGGATATACAGCGGGGTGCCGCGAAACACGAAGGTGTACAGCTCTACCGGCCAGCGCAGCCAGCGCTTGCGCGACACCCGCGCCAGCGCCAGTGGCAACGACAGCACCAGACCCAGCACCATGGTCACGATGAACAGCCACAGCGTCATGGCCAGCCCCGACATGCCCGCGCCATCGCTGTACAGGTAGGCCCGGCCGTATTCCTGAAGCAGTTCGATCATGATGCCAACCCCTTGATGCCGGTGTTGTAGCGCCGTTCCAGCACCTTGAACAGGCGATTGGAAAGGGTGGTGATAAGCAGGTAGACCAGCCCCGCGAACAGCAGAAAGTACAACGGCTCATTGGTGGTCTTGCCGGCGTTCTGCGCAGCCTTCACCAGGTCGGAGAGGCCGATGATCGACACCAGCGCGGTGGACTTGAGCAGCACCAGCCAGTTGTTGCCCAGCCCCGGCAGGGCGAAGCGCATCAGTTGCGGGAACAGCACCAGCTGGAAGCGCTGCACGCGGCTCAGCCCGTAGGCGGTAGCCGCTTCCAGCTGGCCATGGGGCACGCTGAGGATCGCTGCGCGAAAGTTCTCGGTGAAGTAGGCGCCATAGATGAAGCCCAGGGTGATCACGCCGGCCATGAACGGGTTGATCTCGACGTAATCCCAGCCAAGCAGCTCGGTCAGGTCGTTGAGCCACAGCTGCAGGGTGTAGAAGATCAGCAGGATCAGCACCAGGTCGGGCACGCTGCGAATCAGCGTGGTGTAGAGGGTGGCGGGAATGCGCAGCAGGCGCAGCGAGGACAGCTTGGCGCTGGCGCCGATCAGGCCCAGCAGCAGGCTCAGGCCCAGTGACAGAAAGGCCAGTTGCAGGGTCATCCAGGTTCCTTGCAGCAACAGCGGGCCGAAGCCCTGCAGGCTCAGCGCCTGCAAGCCGGCGGAGGTGAGGAAGTCGTTCACGGGAAAACTCTCGGTAGGACCAAAGGCGGGTGCGACAGCGCACCGGGCCGTGCAGGCCCGGGCTCTGCAGGCGATTACTCGTTGTAGATATCGAGGTCGCCGACGTACTTCTGCTGGATCCTGGCGAAGGTGCCATCGGCCAGCACCGCGGCGATGCCCTTGTCGATCAGCGCCTTGAGCTCGGCGTCGTTCTTGCGCAGGCCCATGGCGATGTCCAGGGGCAGGGTGGGGTCCTTGATTGCCGGGCCGCTCTTGAAGTTCGCGCCTTCGGGGGTGTTGAGGAAGTTCAGCTGTGCTTCGAGCTTGTCGGTGAGGGTGGCGTCCAGGCGCCCGTTCATGAGGTCGGCATAGTTCTGGTTCTGGGCCTGGTAGGCTTTGACCCGGGCACCCAGCGGCGCCAGCTTGGCGCGGGCGTAGGCCTCTTGCAGCGAGCCTTGCAACACGCCAACGGTCTTGCCCTCGAGCGATTCGGGGGTGTCGCCGAAGTCGGCGCCCTTGCGCACGATCACCGAGGTGGGGCTGAGGAACAGGCGATCGGAAAACTCGATCTGCTTCTGACGGGCCGGCGTCACCGCCATGGACGACATGATTGCGTCGAACTTGCGTGCACGCAGGGCCGGGATCATGCCGTCGAATTCGTTGTGCACCCAGGTGCACTTGACCTGCAGCTTTTCACAGATGGCATTGCCCAGCTCGATGTCGAGACCTTGCAGGCTGCCATCGGCGGCGACGGATTCGAAGGGCGGGTATTCGGGGAACACGCCGAAACGGATTTCTTTCCATTCCTGGGCCTGGACTGTGCTCGCGCACATGGGCAGGAGCAGCACGCTGAGCAGCTTTCGCAGCGAGGTCATAAAGGTATCCCTGTGTCTTGTAGTTGATGTAGGGCAGTGAACGCTTCGTTGGCCTGAGCCTTGGTCTGTGTGTGACTCTTCGGTCTGGCGTCAGAATGCGTGAAGGCAGCATTTTTTTTGTGTCGTTTGGGCCGGCGCTGGCTGCCGGATTCTGCTGTTGGCGATTCGGTGTCAGCCGAATCGGCTGCATGACCTCCTGTTTTGGCTTCGGGGCAGCTTGCTGTGTACGGCCGTGCAAGGTGCACGGCCGCCTGGATTGACGTGCAGGCCCGGTCTAGGCGCGTTTCTTGTGCACCGCCTGAACCTTGGGCAGCAGCCGTGCAAACAGGTCCTTGGGGTTTTCCAGGGCCGGCACCAGGTCGATTTCATGGCCGATATCCAGGGCCTTGGCCACATCCAGCACATAGCGCAGGGCCGAGTAGTCTTCGATGGCAAAGCCCACCGAGTCGAACAGGGTGACCTGGGTGTCGTTCTCGCGGCCGATGCCCTGGCCGTTGACCACTTGCCAGAACTCGGTGATCGGCGAGTCGGCTGGCATCTGCTGGATCTCGCCCTCGATGCGGCTCTGCGGTTCGTACTCGACGATCACCCGTGCGGCGTCGACGATGTCGCGGTGCAGCTCGGTCTTGCCCGGGCAGTCGCCACCCACCGCGTTCAAGTGCATGCCCGGCTCGATCATGTCGGCGGTCAGGATGGTGGCGTAGGCTTTGTCGGCGGTGACCGTGGTGACGATGTCGGCGCCGCGTACCGCGTCGGCCACGGAGCTGGCCAGTACCACCTTGATCGCCGGGAAGGCGCGAAGGTTCGCGGCCAGTTTGGCCGTGGCTTGTGGGTCCAGGTCGTACAGGCGGATTTCCTCGATGCCCACCAGCGCGTGGAAGGCGATGGCCTGGAATTCGCTCTGCGAGCCGTTGCCGATCAGCGCCATGCTGCGGCTGTCGGGACGCGCCAGGTAGCGTGCGGCCAGGGCCGAGGTGGCGGCGGTGCGGATCGCGGTGGTCAGGGTCATTTCGCTGAGCAGCAATGGCGCGCCGGTGTCGACATCGCCCAGCGCACCGAACGCCATCACGGTGAGCATGCCCCGCTGGGTGTTCTTCGGGTGGCCGTTGACGTACTTGAAGGCGTAGAGGTTGGCGTCGGAGGCCGGCATCAGCTCGATCACCCCGTCTGGCGAGTGGTTGGCCAGGCGCGCGCACTTTTCGAAGTCGTGCCAGCGCAGGTAGTCCTGGCGGATGTACTCGGCCATTTCTTCCAGGCAGGTGGTGAGGCCCTTGCGGGCGACCAGTTGGCTGAGGTCGTTGACGTCGATGTAACGGGTCATGGGGAGCTCCTTCTTGTGGTCGGTCAATTGCGCACCGGCAGGTGCACTTCGGCGAGCATGCAGCGCGCGCTGCCGCCGCCGATGCGTTCGATGTTGTCGATGTTCACCACCACCGGGTGGGTGTGCCGCTCGACCTGGCGGCGCTGCTCGGGGTGCAGCGAGCGCCAGGCACTGCGCGACATCACCAGCAGCGGCTGGCCTTGCTTGTCGTGCACTTCGAGCATGTTGCCGGCGAAGCCTTCGAGCTGGTCGAAGTCCAGGGCCAGGATGTCCTTGCCGGTGGCGCGCAGGCTGTGTTCCAGGGTACGGCGCTCGTCGGCATCGGGCAGTGCCTTGAGGCACACCACCGACAGCCCGCGGCCCACGCTCATCATCACGTTGCAGTGGTAGATGGGCGCCCGCTGCCGGTCGACGGCGTGAAACAGGCACAGGCGGTAGTCGAGCCTGTCGGCGAACTGGCGCAGTGCTTCGGTGTGGGTGCGCCCGGAGTGGCAGGCGTAGCTGATGCGGTGTTCGCGGTCGAGCACCATGCTGCCGGTGCCTTCCAGGAACATGCTCTGTTGCTCCAGCGGGCTCAGGTCGATGGTGTTGTGAATGCTGAAACGGTCGGCGAGCACCTGCAGCACGCCCTTGTCGCGTTCCAGGCGGCGGTTGTGGCCCTCCATCGGGTAGAGCACCAGGCTGCCGTCGGCGTGGCTGCTCCACCAGTTGTTGGGGAAGATCGAGTCAGGCGTGTGCGGGGCCGGCGTGTCCTGCACCACCAGCACCTCGACGCCATGCTGGCGCAGAGTGTCCACATAGCCGTCGAACTCTTCCAGCGCTTTATGCTGTGCCTGGTCGGGGTCCAGTGCAGGCTGCTGGAAGCGGTTGTTGAGTGCGGTGTCCGGGTTGAAGGCGAACCGCGCGGGGCGGATCATCAAGACTGTATTGGTGGTTTGCATCGAGGCACGCATCCGGGGTTGGCAGTGCGTCTATTGTCGATGCAGTGGCGCTGCAATCCCGGCTGAAGCGCGCAGGGCGCTCAGCGGGGAAAGCTGAAAAGCGGGGTATTGCAGCGTAATCGGCTGTGCCGGTTCAGGGCAGGTGCTCGGCCATGTCACGCAACTGGTTGGCCAGCGCGACGGCAGCACGGGCGCTGTGTTCGCCTGCCACCAGGTGCGTGAAGGGCAGGTCGATCAGCCGGCCCTCGCGCACCGCACGCAACTTCGAGAGGGCCGGGTGGTTGTGCAGGTACTCGCGCTTGCGCCGGGCCGGCGACCAGACGGCGTCGGCCAGGATGATCACGTCCGGGTCGCGTTGCAGCAGGGTTTCGGGGTCGACGGTCACGCGGTGCAGGTCGACGTCGGCGAACAGGTTGCGCCCACCGGCGACCTGGATCAGTTGGGTGATGAAGCCGCGGCTGCCCTCGCTGTCGAGGCCCTGGTGCTCGCTGTCCAGGTAGAACACCGAAAGCGGGGCATGCTGCGCGGCGAGCTGGCGGGCGCGGTCCAGGTCTGCTCGTTGCTGCGCGATCAGCCGAGCGGCCTGGGGTTCGCGCTGCAGCAGCTTGCCCAGGCTGCGCAGGTCGTCTTCGATGGCCGCGAAACCGGAGGCCGGGCGCGGGTCGCAGGCGTTCTCCAGCAGATAGCTGCCGATGCCATTGCGGGTCAGGTGGGTACGGGCGCCCACGCCATCGCGAAAGGCGCTGGCGAAACCGCCGACCACCAGGTCGTAGCGCTGGGCATAGAACACCTCCGGCGAGGGATACAGCCGCGACAGCAGGGGCACGCCGCGGTAGCGCCGGGAGGCCAGCGCCTCTGGGTCGTCATCGATGTAGCTCACCGCAACCAGCGACGGGCCGACCTGCAGGGCCAGCAGCAGGTCGGCGGCATGCTGGTTGAGCGCCAGGATGCGCTGCGGCGGGGCGTGCGGCAGGGTCCAGTCCTGGCCGCAGTTACGGTAGGTCTGGGCATGGGCCGTGGTGCCGAGCAGGCACAACAGCAGGCAGAGCAGGCGCGTCATGGGGTATCACCATTGAGCAGCAGTGCGCTGACCGGGGTACCTGCGACCAGGTGCTCGCGCACCAAGCGGCGGGCATCGTCGGCGCTGGCGATGCGGTACCAGCAGCGCTCGGGGTAGACGGTGGCGACCGGGCCCAGGTTGCACGGGAACTGGCAGTGGGTGCGGGTCAGCAGCACGCCGTCGGCGGTTTCCATGCGCTGGGCGGCGAGCAGTTCGTTGCGCACCACTTTCCACACCTGCTGCGCGCCGCGCTGGGTGCAGCGCGGGCCGGTGCACAGCATCACGTGGCGGGCGTGAGCGGGAATGTGCGACCACTCGGGTTTGCTGGGGATGGGCATGGGCTTGTCCTTGAGTCCGTGGTGCGGCTTTCGCGGGTCAAGCCCGCTCCCACAGGTGACGGATGAGCCTGTGGGAGCGGGCTTGACCCGCGCTGCTTCTAGAAGCTGTAGGTGTAACGCACTTCGCTGGTGAACGGCCTTCCCAGGTTCTGCACCTTGCGCGCGCCGCTGTCCATGCTGGTGGTGTAGTCGCGGTCCAGCAGGTTCTCCAGCAGCAGGCTCAGGCGATGCTGGCGGGCGCCGTCCAGGTAGCGGTAGGCATCGGCGTCCACCACGGTGTAATGCCCGTAGTCCACATCCCGCGGGCTTTTCACCGTGCCGATGTAGCGCACCGCCGCGCCTGCGCCCCACATCCGGTCACCCGACTCGTACCCCAGCCGGCTGCGTGCAAAGAACCCGGGAATGTTGTTGAGGGTGGCGCCGTTGCGCGACTCGCTCAGGTTGCGCGTCATGTCTGCCGCCAGCTGCCAGCGGTCACTGAGCTGGAACTGCCCGTTGACCTCGACGCCGCGCACCTGGATCTCGCCATCGCCGTTGACCCATTGTGCATCCACGATGGTGATCAGGTCCTCGATGCGCCGGGTGAACAGCGTACCGCTCAGGCTGTAAGGCTGGCCCTGGATCAGGCCGGTGTAGTCCAGGCCCAGTTCGGCATTGCGGCTCTTCTCCGGCTTGAGGTTGGGGTTGCCCATCTCGTCGCCCGGTTCGTTGACGTACAGTTGCTCGGCGTTGGGCAGCTTGTAGGCGGTGCCGAACTGGCCGCGCAGCTTGAGCTGGTCGGTCAGGTCGTAGAGCGAGGTGAGCATGCCCACCGTGGCACTGTCACCACCGCTCAGGTGCTCGCGGCGCACGCCGATGCTGGGGTGCCAGTCAGGCAGGGCGTCGATGACAGGGCGCAGCTGCACATACAGCGCATGGGCCTCGGCCTGGTTGTTATCGATCTTGAGCACGTCGTCCTTGCCCTTGAACCACTGGTTGTCGGTACCGAACACCAGGGTGTGCTCGTCGGGGAGCACGGCCTTGCCTTCGGCCTGCATGCCCCAGTCGCTGAAGCCCCAGTAGTCGTCGTGGTTGAGGGTGCGGGTGCTGCCGTCGGTGTTGTTGTAGATGCGGGTGTAGCGCGTATCCCAATCGTTCATGTGGCCTTTGACGAAGTAGCTGAAGTCGGGGTTCAGGCGCTGCTCGAAAGTGGCCGTGGCGATCTGCTGCACGCGGTCGTTGGTGGTACGGCGGTTGGCGTCCGGGCGCAGGAAGTCCAGGTTGGCGGCGCTGTACTGGTAGAACAGCTCCAGGCGGCTGTCATCGCCCAGGCTTTGTGCGGCCTTGGCGCCGAAAGTGTTGACCTCGTAGCTGCGCTTCTTGTCGCTGACCGTCGAGGTGATCTGGCTGCTGTGGTAGGGCTGGTAGCCCTCGGACACGTTGTGGCTGACGTAGGCCAGCAGCCCCAGGTCGCCCAGGCCGTTGCTGAAGATGCGCTCGATACGGGCATCGCCGTTGCGCCCCATGAAGCTGTCGACGCCCAGGTTGACCTGGCCCGAGGGGTCGCGGCTATGGGCCGAACGGGTGACGATGTTGATGACCCCGGCCACGGCCTGGGTGCCGAACAGCAGGCTCTGGCCGCCCTTGAGTACCTCGATGCGCTCGATGGCGGCGGCGGGCAGGGTGTCTATATAGATGCCGCCGTAGAGACGGTTGTTCAGGCGCACCCCGTCGAGCATGATCAGCGTGTCGTCGTTGCGCCCGCCCAGCAGCGAATAGGTGCCATAGTCGAACGGCCCCTGCTTGGGCGCCACATACAGGCCGGGGACGAACATCTGCAGCACGCGGGTGATGTCGGCGCTGGGGCCGGCGCGCTCGATCTGCTCGCGGTCCACGACCTCCACCTTGCTGCCATAGCGCGCCATCTCGGCCACCGTGGTGGACTCCACCGAGGGTGCGGAAACGATCTGCTGGTCGAGGGTCAGGGGTTCGCTGGCCGCCAGGGCCGGGCTGCCGATCAGGCAACCGATCAGGGTAAAACGACGTGTCTTCATCTACTTCTCGAAAAAGGATTTTTCGGGAAGCGCACAGGAGGGTTCCGGCGAACGCGCGCCAGAATACCGGCTCGTGCCCGCCCACCGCAGGTTTGCCAAAATGACTGAACGCATCCTTTCAACAGTCGTGGGTTTGCAGGCCGGTCTCCGGGCTTGCGAGGCTCGAAGTCATCCGCCTTCCCATGCGTTGCGCACAGTGGCCTGTTGGATGCTTCACTCGCTTACCGTTGCGGGGGCAGCGCCGGACTAGTCATGCAAGACGCACCGGCTTCCCGTTTCACCTGCTGCACGGCGGCAGCAGGCACCTGAAACTGGGCCGCATCTGACCATTGTCATGACCGTTCGTCAACCTGACGGCCTTTGCTGACGAGCGTGCGTTTGTTCCAGGCCAAAAAAAACGGCACCTTCTCAGGTGCCGTTCCTTTAGTGGCTAGCGCCGCTGGAACTTAAATCCAGCGGGGTCAACCGTGCAGCTCTTCGGCCGCATACAAGGTGTTCTCCAGCAGGCACGCCCGGGTCATCGGCCCGACGCCGCCTGGCACCGGAGTGATCCAGCCGGCGCGGGGCAGGGCGGTCTCGTAGACCACGTCGCCCACCAGCTTGCCGTCTTCCTGGCGGTTGATGCCCACGTCGATGACGATGGCGCCTTCCTTGATCCATTCACCCTTGACCAGCCCCGGCTTGCCGGCAGCCACCACCACCAGGTCGGCGCGACCGACGTGGCCGGCCAGGTCCTTGGTGAAGCGGTGGGTCACGGTCACGGTGCAGCCGGCCAGCAGCAGCTCCATGGCCATGGGGCGGCCGACGATGTTCGAGGCGCCCACTACCACCGCATTCATGCCGTACAGGTCCTGACCGGTGCTGTGCAGCAGGGTCATGATGCCTTTGGGGGTGCACGGGCGCAGCAGCGGGATGCGCTGGGCCAGGCGGCCTACGTTATAAGGGTGGAAACCGTCCACGTCCTTGTCGGGGCGAATGCGCTCGAGCAGCAGCGAGGCATCCAGGTGCGCCGGCAGTGGCAGCTGCAGCAGGATGCCGTCGATGTCGGCGTCTTCATTTAGGCGGTCGATCAGGTCGGTCAGCGCCTGCTGGGTGGTGTCGCTGGGCAGGTCATAGGCCTGGGAGTTGAAGCCGACCTCTTCACAGTCTTTACGCTTGTGCGAAACATAGACTTGGGAGGCGGGGTCGCTGCCTACCAGGATCACTGCCAGGCCGGGGGTGCGCAGGCCTTGCTCGCGACGTTGCGCGACACGTTGGGCGATCTGCTGGCGCAGGCTGGCGGCGATCGCCTTGCCGTCGATAAGTTGTGCAGTCATGACGCGTGATTAACCATCGAGAGGGAATAAAAAGAGCGCGCATTCTCGCATGACCGGGGCGCAGGGCAAAGGCGCTTGGTCTGGCAATTCCCCTAACCCCTTAAATAAAATGAATTTTTTTCAAAAAAGTGTTGACGACTTTGCCGCTCGTCTATAACATTCATCGCACTTGTCGGGCAGAGCCTAGCACTGGTTAGCAAGGTCAGGCAGAATGAGTGGTTTTGATAGCTTGTTCGGTATGACTAAAAGTTAATTTGTAATCCTAACAGAAAGCAGATTAAATATGCGCCCGTAGCTCAGCTGGATAGAGCATCCGCCTTCTAAGCGGATGGTCGCAGGTTCGAGTCCTGCCGGGTGCGCCAATACAGGCAGCTGGCACAAGTAAAAGCAGTAAAGCAATATGGTGGGCGTAGCTCAGTTGGTAGAGCACAGGATTGTGACTCCTGTTGTCGTGGGTTCGATCCCCATCGTCCACCCCATATTCTAAAAGGCGCCCGATGAAAATCCGGCGCCTTTGCTTTAAAAGCTTCACGCGGACGTGGTGAAATTGGTAGACACACTGGATTTAGGTTCCAGCGGCGCAAGCTGTAAGAGTTCGAGTCTCTTCGTCCGCACCATAGATGCTTTCACCGCCCTTCGCTGAAGTGCGTTGAAGCCCGGAACAAGCCGCCTTGAGCGGCTTTTTTCGTTTCTGGGCTTCTACTCCTTACCCGCACCTACCGCTGCACCGCAATGCACTTGATCTCCACCAGCAACCCTGGTCGGGCGAGTTCGCTGACGCCTATGCAGGTCCATGCACAGGTGCTCCTTGGAAAGACCTTGTCCTTCACGCTCCTGAACAGCGGCATATGGCGTTGCATGTCGATGTGATAGGTCGTCATTTCGACCACGTCGTCAAACCCGCAACCGCCCGCCGCGAGCACGAGGCGAAGGTTTTCCCAGGCCGCCAGAAACTGCTGCTCCGGGTCTTCAATCACCTCCAGCTCCGGCGTTCGACCCACCTGCCCGGCGCAGTACAGGGTTCTGCCCACCTTTACCGCGGGGGCATAACCAGCACGCTCGCAAAGCAATTTCATCTCGTCGGGGACGATAATCTGGCGATCAGTCATGGGGCAGGGTCCAGGAGAGTAGGGCTATCAAGCGACGCGCCACTCTATAGAACAGAAAAGCCACCTATCAAGGTGGCTTTCGCGTTTCAGTGCCCTCGCGTCAGTGCCTGGTCGCCTTGGGCCCACCTACCGGTGACAGCTCAAGCTCCAGTCGAACGATGTTGAGGATTCTGGTGAGTGGAGCGGCTTGCTCCGCCTCCCCCAGGGCGAGGAGGTGATCGCGTTGTTCGCGAATTCTGCTGAGGCTCTCGTCGAGCTGCGCAGCGGCCAATCGGTATTTTTCCATGTGCGGTTCCTTTATCACGGCCTCCCTGCCACTCGAGTCGGCCGTTCCGTGTGCGGGTGCTGTGGCACCGTTCGTCAACGGAAGGCCCTGCAAGCATAGCGTCCTTTGCGCCGTAGGCGCGTGAACATCACGGGCAGAACTGTTCCAACATTTATCCGCGCGCATGCTGATGAATGATTTTAAAAATAATACTGATTTTCATTTCCCTTTTTGACTGCCTCACGTGACCTCTATTGCAAGACCATTGCAACGTTCCAGGGAGCTTCACGTGAAACGCATCGCGCCGACCGTAAATCCAGGCCAGCAGCCCGACAGGCACCGTGTTTTCAAGGCGGCGCAGGGCGCGCTTACTGTGCTGGCGCTTGCCGTCAGTGGTGCCAGCGTTGCAATGGCGGCGCCCATGGAGGCGCCCACCGCTCAGCACGCAGCTGTACGCAAGCATTACCAGATTGCGGCAGGCCCGCTGGCGCCCGCACTCAACCAGTTGGCGGGCGCCACCGGCGTGATGCTGACCTTTGCCCCGGAGCTGACCGACAAGCGCCAGACCCAGGGCCTGGATGGCGAGTACAACCGCAAGGAAGCCTTCGACCTGCTGCTGATGGGTACCGGGCTGCGCATCGTGCAGCTCAAGGACAAGAGCTTCGTGCTGCGCGCCGAGGAACAGAGCCGCAGCGCGCTGGAGGTGGGCCCCACGCTGGTCAACGCACTGGGCGAGCGCCCGGGCGTGATCCGCAGCAGCCGCGAAGTGCACGCCGAACGCCAGGACCTCAACAGCCTGGTGCGTTCCATGCCCGGTACCTACACCCTGCATTCGCGCAGCCAGCCCGGGGTTTCGGTGAACATCCGCGGGCTGTCGGGCCTGGGGCGGGTCAACACCATGATCGACGGCGTGACCCAGACCTTCCGCAACAACGCCGGTCACGGTTCAGGCGGGCCGATGGCCTTCGTCGACCCCAACCTGCTGGCCGGTGTCGATGTGCAGCGCGGCGCGGTGGACGGCGCCGAAGGTGCCAATACCCTGGGGGGCACCGCCAACTTCCGCACCTTCGATATCGACGACATCGTCAAGCCCGATCACCGCGTGGGTGTGCGCAGCACCTACCGCACCGGCAACAACGGTTACGGCAACACGCGCATGCTCGCCGCCGGCGCACGAACCCGTCCCGAGGATAGCGAAGGCGTGTACGGCATCGTCGCCGCCGCCAGCAGTTCGCAAACCGGCGAATACAAGACCAGCTCCGGCCAGGAAAACCACTACGACACCACCAAGCAGAGCCCGCGCTCGGGCCTGCTCAAGGTGCGCCTGCAGCCCAACGACCTGCACCGCCTGGACCTCAGCGGCGTGCAGTACCGCAACGAGTTCTACCACAACTACCCATGGGAACTGCGCAACGAAACCTACCGCGCCAAGTACGCCTACACGCCCTACAACGAATGGGTGAACCTGACGGTAAACGCCTACCAGAACAAGACCCAGCTCGATTACCCGCCGGTGGAGGAATCCACCTTCATCGGCCGCAAGACCCACGACGATGCCCACGGTTTCGACTTCACCAACCTCAGCCGTTTCAACCTCGGCCCGGTGGAAGCGAGCTGGAGCAACGGCATGCGCTACTACACCGACGACTTCGTTGCCGACACGCCGGAAAAACGCGGGGCCAACCCCGAAGGCAAGCAGCAGACCGAAAGCCTGTTCAGTACCCTGGAGCTGGACTACGACATCTATGCCATGACCCTGGGCATGCACTACGACGGCTACAAGGTCAGCGGCCACGTGCCCAAGTGCTCGATTTTGCGCGAGTGCGCGGGTATCGGCGGGGGCGATGTGGACATCACCCGCCGCGAGCACAGCTTCAACCCGCGTATCGGCTTTGCCGTAAAGCCCTATGACTGGATGCAGCTCTATACCAGCTGGTCGCGCACCTCGCGTGCACCGCGGGTGCAGGAGATGTTCTTCGAGAAGGTACCGATGACCGCCGATGCCAGCGATGCCGACGGCGTGGGGGCCAACCCCTACCTGCGCCAGGAGCGCTCCACCAACTACGAGTTCGGCTTCAATCTCAGTCGCGCCGGGCTGTTCAGCAGCAACGACTACGCCCAGCTCAAGGTCAACCGCTTCATCAGCAAGATCGACGGCTATATCACCCCGCAGTCGTTCGACATCGTCGATGACGACGGCGAATATTCGGCCAAGGCCAACTGGGTCAACTGGCCCGAGCAGGTGCGCATGAGCGGCTACGAGATCGAGGGCCGCTACGACGCAGGCTTCGTCTACGCCAACCTCTCCTGGACCCGCGCCACCACCAAGGCGCCGACCACCTCGGGCATCGAACTCGAAGACATCAACAGCCAGCCCGACCGCTACTGGACCCTCGATCTGGGCACGCGCTGGTTCGACGAGCGCGTGGTGCTCGGCGCCCGCGGCGAGTACTCCGGCCCTGCCGAAGAAAGCTGGGACTGGTACGAAACCAGGAAGACACAGTCTACCGGCGTGATCTGGGACCTTTACGGCAGCTGGCAGGTGCAGCAGAACGTCAGCCTGTTCTTCAACGTCGAGAACGTGGAGAACAAGACCTACAGCTACAACGCCTCGGTGGACTCGATCATGTCCGCCTCACTGGACCGCGGTACCGGGCGTGGGCGTACCACCTCGTTCGGCGTCACGTTCGAATACTGACCCCACAGGACCCTCTCATGTACACGAACTGCCTGCTTGGGGCGTGCCTTGCCCTGCTCGTCGGCTGCGCCACGGTCAATGCGCCGCCGGCCCAGACCGCCTATGCCCGTGTCGAAGCCAACATCCCCGGCTGGGGCGCGATCGTTGATGTGCGCAGCGGCCAGCAGATCGATGCCGGGCAATTGCTCGACGTACTGGCGCAAGCCCCCACGGTGATGGTGGGGGAGACCCACGACAACGTGGCTCATCACCTGATCGAGCAGTGGCTGGCCACCGGCCTGGCCGAGCGGCGCCAGCAAGGCGCCGTGGTGCTCGAGATGCTCGATAGCGATCAGCAGCGCCCGGTTGGCGATGTGCAGGCGTGGCTGGGCGCAGGCAACCGCGTGCGGCTGGCGCGTCTGCGCAAGATCATGCAGTGGGATGAGCGCTGGAGCTGGGAGCAATACGGCCCGTTGATGCAGGCACTGATGCAGGCCCCGGCACCGGTGCTGGCCGGCAACCTGTCTTCCCGCGAACGCAAGCAGGTGGCAGCCGACGCGCCCGCGGATGCGGCCAGCCTGTTTCCGCAAGCGGCAATCGCCGAGGTGCAGCGTCAGCGCATCGTGCAGATGCACTGTGGCGAGATCGACCTGCCGCGACTGAACGCCATGCTCGCCATTCAGCACGGTCGCGACCGGCGCATGGCCCAGGTGCTCGACGCCGCGCCGGCCCCGCGCCTGTTGTTCGCCGGTGTGCTGCACACCCTCAAGTCCCAGGGCGCGCCCCAGTACCTCAGGCATGGCGCGCGCGATCCCGGTTTGAAGGTGCTGGTGCTGGGGGAGGAGGGCCAGGCCCCAGCCGTGCAGGATGCCGACTTCGTGTGGCTGTTGCCCAGCCAGGACGGCGACGGCGTTGCGCTTGCCCCGGCGGCTGCCAGCTGCGACGCACCCTTGCAGCCAGCCCTTCACTGAACCTTTTCTGCTCACAAGGAATCCCCACATGCCTGCTATTACTGCCAGCGACCTCCGCCAACGCCTTGGGCATGACTGCCTCAGCCTCGCCCTGCCTGCCGCCGAAGTGGCGGCCCGGCTGTATCACCTTGGCCCGCTGAGGGTCATGACCCAGGCCAGTCATGCATTCCTCGACCAGGTGGGGCGCTTCCCACGGTCGGACGATGTTGCCCAGGTCGGTCTGGTGCTTGGCGAAGATGGCCTGGACCTGCGCCTGAACCTGCGCGCCTGGCACTGGCTGTGCCTCACCCGTGGCCAGGCCGCTGGTGATTTCGAGCTGAGGGTGTTCGACCGGCATGCCGCGCCGCTGTTGCGCCTGGCGTCGCTACCCGGCTCGAACCTGCAGGCGTGGGCCGAGCTGTATGCCCAGGGCAGCCTGGAGCACCCGCACTTCACACCGCGCGAGGCGCTGGTCAAACAAGATGTACAGGTCGCCGGGCTGGTCGACGACTGGGCAGCGATGGGGGATGTGCATGACCACTTCGCGCTGCTCAAGCGTCATGGCCTGACCCGCTATCAGGGCAACCAGGGCGTGGCCCCGCAGTTTGCCCGGCGTATCGGCAGCGCGGGCACTGCGGCGCTGCTCGGGCAACTGGCCGACAGCGGGCTGGAACTGATGGTCTTCATCTATAGCCCCGGCTCCACGCAGATCTACACCGGCAAGCTCGACGGCGCCACGCGGCAGGGCGACAGCCTGGTGTTCGACATGCCGGGTGACGGTGACGCCGCACCAACCCGTTTCGGCATACGTGACACTGTCGAAGCCGAAGCCTGGCGCGTGTACAAACCCAACGCGGTAGGCGGGGTCAACAGCCTGGAGATCTTCGATGCCGAGCAGCGCCTGATCGTGCAACTATTCGGGCGTCGCCCTGCCGGGCAGCCCGAACAGCCAGCCTGGCGCGAGTTGCTCGATCGGTTGGAGGCGGGGCAATGAGCGCTCGGCTGCTGAGTGTGTGCCTGCTTCTTTTAATAGGTACAGCGCCCGTGCATGCCGATCAGGCCGACACATTGGTCATCGGCAACGACCTGGCCGAGATTGCCGCGCAGTTGCAGGCCACTTCGCGGTTGGTGGGGCGTGACGATTCCAGTCACTACCCACCCGAAGTGGCTCGCCTGCCGTCGGTGGGCTATCTGCGCCAGTTGTCGTCCGAAGGCATCCTGAGCCTGCATCCGCGGCGGGTGGTGCTCAGCGATGCGGCGCGTCCGGCCGTGGTGCTGCGCCAGCTGGATACCGTGGGCGTTGAGGTCATCGAAGTGCCCAGGGGCAAGCGCATCGCCGATATCCCACGCAAGATAGAACAGGTGGCCAAGGCCTTCGACCGTGAAACCCTGAGCCCGCCGCTGGTTGCAGAGCAGCAACGTCTGGCCGCCGAGCTGGCTGCACTGGCGCCGCTCAAGGGCCCCAGGGCGCTGTTCATCTTCAATCGAGCGGGCATGATCCCGCTGATCATGGGGCGCGGCACCGAAGCCCATGCCGCACTGGAGCAGGCGGGCATCGAGAACTGCGCGCCGTTCAGTGCCTACAAGCAGGTGGCGGCCGAAGCGATGGTGTCGCTTGCACCGGATTTCGTGATCATCAGCCGCGCCGGGTTGCAGGCCCTGGGCGGCGAGGACAACCTGTGGAAGCTCGGCGGCCTGGCGCTGACCCCGGCCGGTCAGCACCGGCGCCTGGTGCAGGTGGACGATCAGGCGCTGCTCAACCTGGGCCCACGCACCGTGGCGGCCATGCTGCAACTGCGCCGTGATGCCGGGGCGCTGTTCCCATGACGCGCTCGCACACCCGCTCATTGCCCACGCTGTTGCTGATGCTGGCCGGCCTGTGCGCCTTGCTGGCGCTGTGTTCGCTGGTGGGCAGCATCGGCCTGTCGCCGCGCATCCTGCTGGGCCATCTGCCCGCGCCGCTGGAATGGCAAGTGTGGAGCGAGGTACGCCTGCCGCGGCTGCTGCTGGCGGTGCTGGTGGGCTCGACCCTGGCAGCAGGCGGCACCGCCATGCAGGGGCTGTTTCGCAACCCGCTGGCCGACCCCACGCTGCTGGGCCAGGCCAGCGGTGCGGGGTTGGCGGTGTCGATCTGGATCGTGCTGTTCAATGGGCGTTTTGCCGGCCTGGAGCTGTATGGGCAGTTTCTGGCCGGGTTTGTCGGGGCGTTGCTGGTAACGCTGGTGATCTTCCGCATCGGGCGCGGCTACAAAGGTCGTGAATCGACCATCACCCTGCTGTTGGCCGGCCTGGTGATCAATACCCTGACCGGCGCGGTGGGCGGCATGCTGACCTTCATGGCCAGCGAAGAACAGTTGCGCCAATTGAGCCTGTGGGGCATGGGCAGCCTGGGCAGTGCCGAGTGGTCGACCCTGAGCGTAGCGCTGGTGGTGTTGCCGTTGACCTTGCTGGTGCTGGTGCGCAGCGCCGCCGACCTGGACCTGTTCCAGTTGGGTGAGGTGTCTGCCCATGCGGCGGGGCTCAATGCCGAGCGCCTGAAAAATCGCATTGTGCTGGCCTCCTCGCTGGGCGTGGGCCTGTGCGTCGCACTCACCGGCATCATCGGCTTCATCGGCCTGCTGGTGCCGCACTGCCTGCGCCTGTACTTCGGGCCGGGCCACCGTCTGCTGATTCCGGCCTCGATGCTGTGCGGGGCGATTCTGCTGCTGCTTGCCGACACCCTGGCGCGCAGCCTGGTCAGCCCTGCCGAGATTCCGGTCGGCCTGGTCACCAGCGTGATCGGCGGGCCGTACTTTCTCTGGTTGTTGCTGGGCCGCAAGGTCCGGGAGTTCTGAATGCTCGATCTTCTCGCTGTCGGCCTGCATCGGCCATTTGCCCTCAGCCCGGTCACCGAGGCCATACAGGGCGGCCAGCTACTGGGGCTGATCGGCCCCAACGGCGCAGGCAAAAGCACATTGTTGTCGCTGATCTCCGGCTATATCACGCCCGACTGCGGCGAAGTGCGGCTGCTCGATCAGCCGTTGAGCGCCTATTCGCCGCGCCAGCTGGCGCGCAACCGCGCCCTGGTCACCCAGCACATGGACAGTGCGTTCGACTGGCAGGTCGGCGAATTCATCCAGCTGGGCCAGGGGCATGCGGGGTTGCCGTGCGCCGGCATCGTCGAGGCCATGGACATCACTCATCTGCTCGACCGCGGTGTGCTGTCGCTGTCGGGCGGCGAGTTGCAGCGGGTGACCATCGCCCGCGCGCTGAACCAGTTGGCCATCAGCCCTGCGGGCCCCACCGAGGGCCAGGCGCCGCGCCTGCTGCTGCTCGACGAGCCCACCAGCGCGCTGGATATCGGCCAGCAGCAGAATCTGATGCGCCTGTTGCGCCGGCTGGCCCGCCTGCCACATATCGCGGTGGTGTGCGTGCTGCATGACCTCAACCTGGCGGCGCGCTACTGCGACCGGCTGTGGCTGATGGAAAAGGGCCGGTTGTGCGCCAGCGGGACCCCCGCGCAGGTACTGAATGCACATACCATCGAGACGGTGTTCGGGGCTCAGGTCAGTGTAACGGCGGGGCCCGGCCACGCGGTGGGCATCGAGCTGGCGTGCTGAGTGGCCAGTTCCCTCAGCGGGCGCTGACCGTGACCCAGTAGCGTGAGCGCCGGTTGATGCTGACCGGCAGCGACTGGGTCAGCGCGTCGAGTACCGCATCGCTGTCGGCCAGCGGGTAGACCCCCGAGATGCGCAGGTCGGCCACTTCACTGGTGCAGCGCAACAGGCCGGGGCGATAGCGCGACAGTTCGGCAATGAAGTGCCCCAGGCGCATGTCGTCGGCCTCCAGTGCACCTACGCCCCATGAAGGCTCGCGGCCCACCCGGGTGCTGTCGTCGATGCGCATGGCAGTAAAGCGTGTGCGCTCACCGGCACTGAGCCGCTGTGGCGTGGTGTGCAGCGGGCTGAGTTTCAGCGCGCCTTCGAACAGTTGCACATCGGTGCGCTCGGGCTGCACCTGCACCACGAACCGGGTGCCCAGCGCGAGGACGCTGCCCTGGGCGGTCTTCACGCTGAAGGGGCGCTGCGCGTCATCATGCCCGGTACTGATCAGCAGCCGCCCACTGCGCAGGTGCAGGGTGCGCTGGGTGGGGGTGAAGTCCACCTCCACCGTGCTGTCGGCATCCAGGGTCAGTTGGCTGCCATCGGCCAGGGTGATGTGTCGAGGGGCGCTGGCGCCATTGTGGTAGGCCAGGCCCGCACCGCTGCGCCAGGGCTCGCGGTAGGCCAGGCCGCCGGTGCCGCCGGCCAGGGCAAGCAGCAGCAATGCCTTGACCACCCGCCGACGACTGCTGCCGCCGTGACTGAGGCTGCGGTAGCCGGCGGTGGGCTCCAGCCCGGCCAGGCGACCGCGCAGGCTTTCTATGTGCAGCCAGGCGCGTTCGTTGTCCGGGTCGGCGGCGCGCCAGCGTGCAAAGGCCTGGGCCTGCTCGGGCGGCAGGTCGCCGTCCATCCACAGGGTCAGCCAGTGGGCAGCCTCACGGGTGGTGCGGGGCTTGAAGGCCGGTTGCGGTGTGCTCATGGCAGTTGCGCAAAAAAACAGTGCTGGTTGGCGCGCACCAGGTACAGCTTCACCGAGCGTGTGCTGACTTGCAGGCGCTCGGCGATCTCGGCGATTTTCAGACCCTGCAGGTGCGACAGCAGAAACGCTTCGCGGACCTTGGCCGGCAGTTCGTCGAGCAGCCTGTCCAGCAGGGTCAGGGCTTCAAGGGCCAGGGTGCGCACCTCGGGCGAGGGCTCCACGGCTTCGGGCAGGTTGGCCAGGGCTTCGAGATAGGCCTGCTCCACCAGTCGGCGCCGGTGTACGTTCGCCATCAGGCGCCGCGCCACGGTGGACAGGAACGAGCGCGGCTCGCGGATGCTGAACAGGTCCTTGGAGGCCAGGATGCTCAGGAACGTGTCCTGGGCCAGGTCAGCCGCCGACTCCGGGCAACCCATTCGGTTGCGCAGCCATTGGCGTAGCCAGCGATGGTGATCGGTGTACAGCGTCTGCAGGTACGCATGGGCGCTGGCAGGGGCGTGTGGGCTGGATTCCATCGAGTGCGATCGGTGCAGGGCTGATGAGGCTGCGGAGTATAACGAGATTATTTCTCAAATGATAATTGTTATTGTTAGTGGGTTGTGGCCGCCAAACCGGCTCCTGCAGGAGCCGGCATGGCCGGCGAAGGCAGCACCGCCGTCTACAGAGCAAAAATCCACGGCACCATCAGCACGCTCACAATCATCACCAGGATCGTGAACGGTACCCCCACCTTCACAAAGTCGGCGAAGCGATACTGCCCCGGCCCCAGCACCAGGGTGTTCACCGGCGACGACACCGGCGTCATGAACGCGGCGGATGCGGCCAGCGCCACGATCATGGCGAACGGGT
Source organism: Pseudomonas sp. 1176_21 (assembly GCF_052850635.1). Taxonomy (NCBI): domain Bacteria; kingdom Pseudomonadati; phylum Pseudomonadota; class Gammaproteobacteria; order Pseudomonadales; family Pseudomonadaceae; genus Pseudomonas; species Pseudomonas sp. 1176_21. The sequence continues at coordinate 160,431 of NZ_VXCV01000006.1, read as the reverse complement.
AGGGCGATGCGCCCAGTTGCTGTGCGGTGGTGATCGCAACCGGCGCCATCAGTACCGCTGTTGCGGTGTTGGAAATGAACAGCCCGATCAGCGCCGTGATCGCAAACAGCGTGGCGAGGATCACGTAGGGCCCTGCACTGCCCAGCACGCCCACCAGGCCGTCCACCGCCAGGGCGATGCCTCCGGTTTTCTGCAACGCCAGGGCAAAGGGCAGCATGCCCACGATCAGTATCAGGCTCTGCCAGTGGATCGCCCGGTAGGCGCTCTCCATGTCGATGCAGCGGCTGGCGCCCATCAGCAGGCAGCCGATCAGCGCGGCGATCACGTTGGGCACCAGGCCGCTGATCATCAGGCCCACCATCACCGCCAGGCTGATCAGCGCATAAGGCGCCTGATTCAGGGCCGGGGCCACGTTGTCCACTTCCGCCGGCAGGCTCAGCACCAGAAAGTCCCGCGGTTGCGTCTGCAGCTGGCGAATCGCCTTCCAGGTGCCGATCACCAGCAGGGTGTCGCCCAGCTTGAGCTTTTCTTCCACCAGTTGCTCGTCGATGGCCGCCTGGTCGCGGCGCAGGCCCACCACGTTCAGCCCCCAGCGGCTGCGGAACGTCAGCTCCAGCAGGTTCTTGCCGATCAACTGCGAGCCCGGTGGCAGCGCCACTTCGGCCATGCCCACTTCGCGCGACTGGTCGATGAAGTAGGCGGCCTTGAAGTGCAGAGGCTCCAGGCGCATGGTCTGGCACAGGCTGCGCAGGTCGTCCTTGGGCGAGAACAGGTCAAGCAGCAGCACGTCGCCTTCGTGCACCAGGGTACTGGAGTCGGGGCTGATCACGCGGGTGCTGAACTTGTGCTGGCGCTCGATGCCGACCACGTTGGCACCGTGCTCGGTGCGCAGCTTCAGCTCGCTCAGGCTGTGGCCGATCAGCGGCGAATGGGGCCTGACCCGCAGGCGTCGTTCACGCCCGGCCAGCTTGTAGTCGATGATCAGGTCGAGCAGGGTGCGGCGGGTTTCGGTGCTGCCGTCCTTGCGCGTCGCGCTGCCCAGCCAGTTGCGCGTCAGCAGCATGTAGCCCACCCCCAGCACCAGGATCACCAGGCCGAAAGGGGTGAAGCTGAAAAAGCTGAAACCGGTTTCACCGTGGCGTACCAGCTCGCTGTGCACCACCACGTTGGGAGGCGTGGCCACCAGGCTGAGCATGCCGCTGATCAGCCCGGCGAAGGCCAGTGGCATCATCAGGCGGCTGGGCGACACCTTCATGCGTGCGGCGATGCTCAGCACTACCGGAATGAAGATCGCCACCACGCCGGTCGAACTCATCACCGAGCCTAGGCCTGCCACCGACACCATCAGCAGCACGATCAGGCGAGTTTCGCTGTTGCCGGCGCGTTCGGCCATCCACTCGCCGATGCGGTAGGCGATGCCGGTGCGCACCAGCCCTTCGCCGATCACGAACAGCGCGGCAATCAGCACCACGTTGGGGTCGCTGAAGCCGGCCAGGGCTTCCTGCACGCTCAGGATGCCGAGCAGGGGCAGGGCGACGATCACCAGCAGCGCCACCACGTCCATGCGCGGGCGATTGATGACAAACAGCGCGACGGCGCTGAACAGCAGGCCAAGGACCCAGAACAATTCGTGATTCATGCAGGTATCCGAAAAGAAGACGCCGGTGAGTCTGGCAGAAACCGGGCGGCCGTTTGTTGATTTGCTGCAGCGCTTGGGTGGCACAGGGCCAGATGTTAAGGTGCGCGGCATTCTGCTGTTCACCTGTCGCCGATGTCACCCTGGCTAGTGACAAATAAGCCAAAGCTGATAGATTTCAGGCGGTTGAAGCAGTGGCCGGGTTATCGGCCGCAGGAAGGAATGCACCATGATTGCAAAAGAATCACGCCAGGCGGTCGCGCTAGAGCGATTTGCCCAGGCAAACCCGCAGTTGCTCGAAGAGATAGCCGGGCTCAATGCCCACGAGCAACAGCAGCAGATCCAGTGGGCGTTCGATGACCAGGCGCAGGAGCGTGGCCTTCAATCCTGGGAATTGACCCTGGAGTTGATTGCCGAGTCGCCCGAACAACTGCGCGAGATGCGTCTTGAAGTGCACCGCGAAGTGGCCGAGACATTGGGCCTGAGCTGGCAGGAATACTGCGAGTTCAACGAAATTGAAGATGCTGCGCCCTGAGGCGCGGTAGTGTGTTGAAAAGTTTCTGTTCCATAGCCTCCACTGGGCATCGGGATGCCCGCCGGTCAGGCCGCAACGCCTTCAACGGCGGGTTCCGGCGCCCGGGCAAGAGGCTTCGGGGCAGTTGTGCGAAATTCAAATGTGCCGCGGCCTGTTCTCCTTGATTTGAACGGGGTGACTTCTGGTGTTTGAGTCACTAGAATGCTTGCCCTTGATTCTGGAGTCGGTATCGCCGGCTAACGTCTGTGCAACGAGGAATATCCATGCAAGTTTCTGTTGAAAATACTTCCGCTCTCGAGCGCCGCATGAGCGTCACCGTGCCGGCTGAGCGTATCGAGAGCCAGGTCAACAAGCGTCTGCAGCAGACCGCCCAAAAGGCCAAGATCGCTGGCTTCCGTCCAGGCAAAGTTCCAATGAGCGAAATCAAGCGCCGTTTCGGTGCTGACGCTCGCCAGGAAGCAGTAGGCGATGTGATCCAGTCCTCCTTCTACGAAGCCGTGGTCGAGCAGAAGCTGAACCCGGCCGGTTCGCCGTCGATCGAGCCGAAGTCGCTCGAAGCGGGCAAGGACCTGGAATACGTTGCCGTCTTCGAAGTGTTCCCTGAGTTCACCGTTGCCGGTTTCGAGTCGATCAACGTCGAGCGCCTGAGCGCCGAAGTGGCTGACGCCGACCTGGACAACATGCTGGAAGTGCTGCGCAAGCAGAACGTTCGCTTTGAAGCGACCGATCGTGCTGCCCAGAACGAAGACCAGCTGAACATCGATTTCGTCGGCAAGGTCGACGGTGAAGTGTTCGCCGGTGGTTCGGCCCAGGGCACCCAGCTGGTGCTGGGTTCCGGCCGCATGATCCCAGGCTTCGAAGAAGGTCTGGTCGGCGCCAAGGCCGGTGAAGAGCGCGTTCTGAACCTGACCTTCCCCGAGGACTATCAGAACCTGGACCTGGCTGGCAAAGCCGCCGAGTTCACCGTTACCGTCAACAGCGTTTCCGAGCCAAAACTGCCTGAGCTGACCGAAGAGTTCTTCGCCCAGTTCGGCATCAAGGAAACCGGCATCGAAGGCTTCCGCACCGAAGTTCGCAAGAACATGGAGCGTGAACTGCGCCAGGCCATCAAGACCAAGGTCAAGAACCAGGTAATGGACGGCCTGCTGGCTGCCAACCCGATCGAAGTGCCAAAGGCCCTGCTGGAAAACGAAGTGAACCGTCTGCGCGTGCAGGCCGTTCAGCAGTTCGGTGGCAACATCAAGCCTGAGCAACTGCCGGCCGAGCTGTTCGAAGAGCAAGCCAAGCGCCGCGTCGTGCTGGGCCTGATCGTCGCCGAAGTGGTCAAGCAGTTCGACCTCAAGCCAGACGAAGACCGCGTTCGCGAAATGATCCAGGAAATGGCCTCGGCCTACCAGGAGCCTGAGCAAGTCGTGGCCTGGTACTACAAGAACGACCAGCAGCTGAACGAAGTCCGTTCGGTTGTGCTGGAAGAACAAGTTGTGGATACTGTTCTGCAGAAAGCGACTGTGACCGACAAATCGGTCTCTTACGAAGAAGCTGTCAAGCCGGTGCAGGCACCTGCCGCTGACTGATTTCCTTCTCTTGTAGGAAAACACCACAAGCCAGCCTTCGAGCTGGCTTGTGCGTATTCAAGACATGACTATTTGGGAGTGAGTGCAGGACATGTCCCGCAATTCTTATTATCAGCAGAGCTCTGACATCCAGGCCGCAGGCGGCCTGGTCCCGATGGTTATCGAGCAATCCGCTCGTGGCGAACGCGCCTATGACATCTACTCGCGCCTGTTGAAGGAGCGGGTGATCTTTCTGGTCGGCCCGGTAGAGGACTACATGGCCAACCTGATCGCAGCGCAATTGCTGTTCCTTGAAGCGGAAAACCCGGACAAGGACATCCATCTCTACATCAACTCGCCGGGTGGTTCGGTGACAGCAGGCATGTCGATCTACGACACCATGCAGTTCATCAAGCCCGACGTTTCCACCACCTGCATCGGCCAGGCGTGCTCCATGGGCGCGTTCCTGCTGGCTGCCGGTGCCCATGGCAAGCGTTTCTGCCTGCCGAACTCGCGGGTGATGATTCACCAGCCGCTGGGTGGCTTCCAGGGTCAGGCCTCGGATATCGAGATCCACGCCAAGGAAATCCTGCAGATCCGTTCGCGTCTGAACGAGCTGCTGGCCCATCACACCGGGCAGGACCTCGAAACCATCGAGCGTGACACCAACCGCGACAACTTCATGAGCGCCGAGCGTGCTGCCGAATACGGCCTGATCGACTCGGTGCTCCACAAGCGGCCTGTTTGATAGGCAGCCAAGCGGGTGGCCGGGCCTTCCCGCCACCTGTGGACTTGAAAAAGCCCGCAATTGCCTTCATCTTGTGTTGCAAGCCTACCGGATTGGATCGATCGAATGACTGACACCCGTAACGGCGAGGACAACGGCAAATTGCTCTATTGCTCCTTCTGCGGCAAAAGCCAGCATGAAGTACGCAAGTTGATTGCCGGCCCCTCGGTCTTTATCTGCGACGAGTGCGTCGACCTGTGCAACGACATCATCCGTGAGGAGGTGCAGGAAGCCCAGGCCGAGAGCAGCGCGCATAAATTGCCTTCGCCGAAAGAAATCAGCGGCATCCTGGACCAGTACGTCATTGGTCAGGAGCGCGCGAAAAAAGTCTTGGCCGTAGCGGTGTACAACCACTACAAGCGCCTGAACCAACGTGACAAGAAGAACGACGATGTCGAGCTCGGCAAGAGCAACATCCTGCTGATCGGACCGACGGGCTCGGGTAAGACCCTGCTCGCCGAAACCCTCGCGCGTCTGTTGAATGTGCCGTTCACCATTGCCGATGCCACCACGCTGACCGAAGCGGGTTATGTCGGTGAAGATGTCGAGAACATCATTCAGAAACTGCTGCAGAAGTGCGACTACGACGTGGAAAAGGCCCAGATGGGCATTGTCTACATCGACGAAATCGACAAGATCTCGCGCAAGTCGGACAACCCGTCCATCACCCGTGACGTTTCGGGCGAAGGCGTGCAGCAGGCATTGCTCAAGCTGATCGAGGGCACGGTTGCCTCGGTACCGCCGCAAGGTGGCCGCAAGCACCCGCAGCAGGAGTTCCTGCAGGTCGATACGCGCAACATCCTGTTCATTTGCGGCGGTGCGTTCTCGGGCCTCGAAAAGGTCATCCAGAACCGTTCCACCCGCGGTGGCATCGGCTTTGGTGCGGAAGTTCGCAGCAAGGAAGAAGGCAAGAAGGTTGGTGAGTCGCTGCGTGAAGTCGAGCCGGACGATCTGGTCAAGTTTGGCCTGATTCCCGAGTTCGTCGGCCGCCTGCCGGTACTGGCAACCCTCGACGAGCTCGACGAGGCTGCGCTGATGCAGATCCTCACCGAGCCGAAGAACGCCTTGACCAAGCAATACGGCAAGCTGTTCGAGATGGAAGGCGTCGACCTGGAGTTCCGCAGCGATGCGCTCAAGTCGGTGGCCCGCAAGGCACTGGAGCGCAAGACCGGTGCCCGTGGCCTGCGTTCGATTCTCGAAGGCATCCTGCTCGACACCATGTACGAGATTCCTTCGCAGAAGGATGTCAGCAAGGTGGTGATCGACGAGAGCGTCATCGATGGCTCGTCCAAGCCGCTGTTGATCTACGAGAACAGCGAGCCGCAAGCCAAGGCTGCACCCGACGCCTGAGTCGGGTGACGGCAGCAAACCAGCAAGGGGCCTACGGGCCCCTTTGCTTTTCCTGTCGCAGAGCTTGTTTTTTTGCGGGCCTGCCCCCACATTAACTCCATGCTCAAATTTCCATCGGATTACGGCCATAAGGCCGCTGTAGAGGCGAAATCATGAAGACAACCCTCGACTTGCCTCTTTTGCCATTGCGCGATGTCGTCGTTTACCCGCACATGGTCATCCCGCTGTTCGTGGGGCGTGAAAAGTCCATCGAGGCCCTCGAGGCCGCGATGACGGGCGAGAAGCAGATCCTCCTGCTGGCCCAGAAGAATCCAGCTGATGACGATCCAGGTGAAGATGCCCTGTACCGTGTCGGCACCATCGCAACCGTACTGCAACTGCTCAAACTGCCCGATGGCACCGTCAAGGTGCTGGTCGAGGGCGAGCAGCGCGGTGCGGTTGAGCGCTTTGTCGAAGTCGACGGGCATATTCGCGCCGATGTGGCGCTGATCGACGAAGTCGAGGCCGCCGATCGCGAGTCCGAAGTCTTCGTGCGCAGCCTGCTGTCGCAATTCGAACAGTATGTGCAGCTGGGCAAGAAGGTCCCCGCTGAAGTCCTCTCGTCGCTCAACAGCATCGACGAGCCGGGCCGCCTGGTCGACACCATGGCCGCCCACATGGCCCTGAAGATCGAGCAGAAGCAGGAAATTCTCGAAATCATCGACCTGGGCGCCCGGGTCGAGCACGTCCTGGCCTTGCTGGATGCCGAAATCGACCTGTTGCAGGTCGAGAAGCGCATCCGTGGTCGGGTCAAGAAGCAGATGGAGCGCAGCCAGCGCGAGTACTACCTGAATGAGCAGATGAAGGCCATTCAGAAAGAGCTCGGCGACAGCGACGAAGGCCACAACGAAGTCGAAGAGCTGAAAAAGCGCCTCGACGCTGCCGGCCTGCCCAAGGATGCCTACGCCAAGGCCCAGGCCGAGCTGAACAAGCTCAAGCAGATGTCGCCGATGTCGGCTGAAGCCACCGTGGTGCGCTCGTACCTCGACTGGCTGGTGCAGGTGCCGTGGAAGGCGCAGAGCAAGGTGCGCCTTGACCTGGCCAAGGCCGAAGAGATCCTGGATGCCGACCACTATGGCCTGGACGAGGTCAAGGAACGCATCCTCGAATACCTCGCCGTGCAAAAGCGCGTGAAGAAGATCCGCGGCCCGGTACTGTGCCTGGTCGGCCCGCCGGGTGTGGGCAAGACCTCCCTGGCCGAATCCATTGCCAGCGCCACCAATCGCAAGTTCGTGCGCATGGCCCTGGGTGGCGTGCGTGACGAGGCAGAAATTCGCGGTCACCGCCGTACCTACATCGGTTCGATGCCAGGTCGCCTGATCCAGAAGATGACCAAGGTGGGTGTGCGCAACCCGCTGTTCCTGCTCGATGAAATCGACAAGATGGGCAGCGACATGCGTGGCGACCCGGCCTCGGCACTGCTCGAAGTGCTCGACCCCGAGCAGAACCACAACTTCAACGATCACTATCTGGAGGTCGATTACGACCTGTCGGACGTGATGTTCCTGTGCACCTCCAACTCGATGAATATCCCGCCGGCGCTGCTCGACCGGATGGAAGTGATTCGTCTGCCGGGGTACACCGAAGACGAGAAGATCAACATTGCGGTCAAGTACCTCTCGCCCAAGCAGATCAAGGCCAACGGCCTGAAGAAGGGCGAGCTGGAGATCGACACTGCCGCCATCCGCGACATCATCCGCTACTACACTCGCGAAGCCGGTGTGCGGGGCCTGGAGCGCCAGATCGCCAAGATCTGCCGCAAGGTCGTCAAGGAACATGCCGGGCTCAAGCAGGTGGCCGTCAAGGTCGATGGTGACAACCTCGAGCATTACCTGGGCGTTCGCAAGTTCCGCTACGGCCTGGCCGAGCAGCAGGACCAGGTAGGGCAGGTAACCGGCCTGGCGTGGACCCAGGTGGGCGGCGAGCTGCTGACCATCGAGGCCGCGGTGATTCCGGGCAAGGGTCAACTGATCAAGACCGGTTCGCTGGGCGATGTGATGGTCGAGTCGATCACTGCCGCGCAGACCGTGGTGCGCAGCCGTGCACGCAGCCTGGGGATCCCGGCCGACTTCCACGAGAAGCGCGACACCCACATTCACATGCCGGAAGGGGCTACCCCCAAGGACGGCCCAAGCGCTGGCATCGGCATGTGCACTGCACTGGTGTCGGCCCTGACCGGGATTCCGGTGCGCGCCGATGTGGCCATGACCGGGGAAATCACCCTGCGTGGCCAGGTGCTGGCCATTGGCGGTTTGAAGGAAAAACTGCTGGCAGCACACCGCGGCGGGATCAAGACCGTGATCATTCCAGAAGAGAATGTGCGCGACCTGAAGGAAATTCCTGACAATATTAAACAGGATCTTCAGATTAAACCTGTCAAATGGATTGACGAAGTCCTCCAAATTGCGCTGCAATACGCCCCGGAGCCCTTGCCAGATGTGGCTCCCGAGATTGTCGCCAAGGATGAAAAGCGCGACAGCGATTCCAAGGAACGAATCAGTACCCATTAGTACGTATTTGGCTGGGGGGCCTCCACGACGTTAATTCGGGCCCTTGTTATAAAGCGGCGCCCACTTGTCGGTGGGCCACCCGGCAATCGTTTTGCTTTTCATTACATACTTAGAAACAAACTCAAATAGAGATAAGGGGACTTAGAGTGAACAAGTCGGAACTGATTGACGCTATTGCCGCATCTGCTGATATCCCGAAAGCTGCTGCCGGCCGTGCGCTGGACGCAGTCATCGAATCCGTCACCGGCGCCCTGAAAGCCGGTGATTCCGTGGTGCTGGTCGGTTTCGGTACCTTCTCGGTAACCGATCGTCCTGCCCGTACCGGTCGCAACCCGCAAACCGGCAAGACTCTGGAAATTCCTGCTGCCAAGAAGCCAGGCTTCAAGGCCGGCAAAGCACTGAAAGAAGCCGTCAACTAAGGCGTCTCTTTCAGGCTTCGCCTAACCGGGTCGGGTTTCGCCTGGCCTGGTAGCGCAGCACGGGGAATCGCAAAAACAGATTCCCGTGTGCTTCGCCAGTTACGAGAAGGCGCATCCTCGGATGCGCCTTTCTTCTATCAGGACTCTACCCACGCTCCGCGGTTGTTTATTTAGTACGGCCGTTTCTGGGGGACGCATGCTTCAAAATATCAGGGACAATTCACAAGGTTGGATTGCCAAGACCATCATCGGTGTCATCGTGGCCTTGATGGCGCTGACCGGCTTCGATGCCATCTTCCAGGCCACCACCCATAGCCAGGACGCTGCCAAGGTCAATGGCGACACCATCAGCCAGAATGAGCTGAGCCAGGCTGTCGACATGCAACGTCGGCAACTGATGCAACAGCTGGGCAAGGATTTCGACGCCTCCCTGCTGGATGAAAAAATGCTGCGTGAAGCAGCACTCAAGGGCCTCATCGAGCGCAAGCTGCTGCTCCAGGGCGCCAAGGATGCCAAGTTCAGCTTCTCCGAAGCCGCGCTTGACCAGGTCATCCTGCAAACGCCGGAGTTCCAGGTTGACGGCAAGTTCAGCCCCGAGCGTTTCGACCAGGTGATTCGTCAGCTGGGCTACGGTCGCCTGCAGTTCCGCGACATGCTGGCGCAGGAAATGCTGATCGGCCAACTGCGTGCTGGCCTGGCCGGCAGCGGTTTTGTTACCGATTCGCAGGTCGAGGCATTTGCCCGCCTGGAGAAGCAGACCCGTGATTTCGCTTCGCTGACCTTCAAGGCCGACCCGGCCGCGGTCAAGGTCACCGACGAAGAGATCAAGGCGCACTACGACGAGCACGCCAAGGAGTTCATGAGCCCCGATCAGGTGGTCATCGACTACATCGAGCTGAAGAAGGCCGCGTTCTTCGACCAGGTCAAGGTCGACGACGAGGCGCTCCAGGCGCTGTACCAGAAGGAAATCGCCAACCTGGCCGAGCAGCGTCATGCCGCGCACATCCTCATCGAAGTCAACGACAAGCTTGACGATGCCCAGGCCAAGGCTCGCATCGAAGAGATCAAGCAGCGTCTGGACAAAGGCGAAGACTTTGCCAAGCTGGCCAAGGAGTTCTCCCAGGACCCGGGCTCTGCCGCCACGGGTGGTGACCTGGGCTATGCCGGCCAGGGCGTCTACGACCCGGCCTTCGAAGAGGCGTTGTATGCGCTGAACAAGGGCCAGGTATCGGCGCCGGTGCGTACCGACTTCGGTTGGCACCTGATCAAGCTGCTGGATGTGCAGGCACCTGAAGTGCCGACCTTCGCCAGCCTGAAAGACAAGCTGACCCGCGAGCTCAAGACCCAGCAGGTCGAACAGCGCTTCGTCGAAGTGACCAAGCAGCTGGAGGACTCGGCGTTCGAAGCCTCCGACCTGGCCCAGCCGGCCCAGGAGCTTGGCCTGAAGCTGAACACCTCGGCGCCGTTCGGCCGTGAAGGTGGCGATGGCATCACGGCCAACCGTGCGGTGATCCAGGCGGCGTTCAGCCCGGAAGTGCTGGAAGAGGGTGCCAACAGCACCGCCATCGAGCTGGACCCGGAGACGGTCGTGGTCATCCGTGTCAAGGAGCACCGCAAGCCTGAGCAACTGCCGCTGGAAGTGGTGAGCGAAAGCATTCGCAAGCACCTGGCCAGGGAGCACGCCAGTGCGGCGGCCAAGGCCAAGGGCGAGGCGCTGATCGCCGGCCTGCGCGACGGCAAGGTCGAACTGGCAGCCAGCCAGGAAGGGCAGAGCTGGAAGGTCCAGGAAGCGGTCACACGCAACCAGGAGGCCATCGACCCAGCCGAGCTGCAGGCGGTGTTCCGCATGAGCAAGCCGCAAGCCAAGGACAAGCCGACCTTCGGTAGCGTCACCTTGAACGACGGCAGCTTTGTGGTCCTGCGCCTGAACGGCGTCAACGAAGGTGCTGCGGCAAGTGACGAAGAGAAGGCGGCCTACCGTCGCTTCCTGGCGTCGCGTGCTGGCCAGCAGGACTTCGCTGCGTACCGCAAGCAGTTGGAAGAGAAGGCGGACATCACCCGTTACTGAGTGATGCTGCTGTAAACGGAAAGGGCCGCTGATGCGGCCCTTTCTGTTTTTGTGTTGGTTGTACGGGGGCGTTCGCCGGCAAGGCCGGCTCCTACAGGGATCGCAACCTCTTCAGGAGCCGGCCTTGCCGGCGAATGGCCAGATCCCGGACAAAAGAAAAGGCCGCATCAGCGGCCTTTTCCCATCCTGCCAACCTTACTCGGTAAGGTCGCCCATGGCGGTAGTGTTGAAGCCACCGTCCACGTACATGATTTCACCGCTCACGCCCGACGCCAGGTCCGAGCAGAGGAACGCGCCGGCGTTGCCGACTTCGTCGATGGTGACGTTGCGACGCAGCGGGGTCTGCGCTTCGTTGGCGTCCAGCATCTTGCGGAAGTTCTTGATACCCGAGGCTGCCAGGGTACGGATCGGGCCGGCCGAAACGGCGTTCACACGAGTGCCTTCCGGGCCCAGGCTGCGCGCCAGGTAGCGCACGCCGGCTTCCAGGCTGGCCTTGGCCATGCCCATCACGTTGTAGTTGGGCATGGTGCGCTCGGCGCCCAGGTACGACAGGGTCAGCAGGCTGCCATTGCGGCCCTTCATCATGTCGCGACCGGCCTTGGCCAGGGCCACGAAGCTGTAGGCGCTGATGTCGTGGGCAATGCGGAAGCCATCACGGGTGGTGGCCTGGGTGAAGTCGCCGTCGAGCTGGTCGCCCGGCGCGAAGCCTACGGAGTGCACGATGCAGTCCAGGCCGTCCCACTTCTTGCTCAGTTCTTCGAAGACCTTGGCGATTTCTTCATCGCTGGCAACGTCACAGGGGAAGCACAGCTCAGGGCTGGAGCCCCAGCCAGCGGCGAACTCTTCGACGCGGCCCTTGAGCTTTTCGTTCTGGTAGGTGAAGGCAAGTTCTGCACCCTCGCGATGCATGGCGGCAGCGATGCCGGATGCGATGGACAGTTTGCTTGCGACACCGACGATCAGTACGCGCTTACCGGCGAGAAAACCCATGTGTTGTTCCTCTTCAGGTTAATCGACAGCTGTGGGGGCCAAAAAGGCGGCTTCCAGCAGCTGCTGTGTATAGGGATGTTGCGGGGCGCTGAAAATACCCGTAGCCGGACCTTGTTCCACCACCTTGCCCTGCTTTACCACCATCAACTGGTGGCTGAGCGCCTTGACCACCGCCAGGTCATGGCTGATGAACAAGTAGGTCAGGTTGTACTTGGTCTGCAGCGTACGCAGCAGTTCCACCACCTGGCGCTGAACGGTCCGGTCGAGCGCCGAAGTGGGCTCGTCCAGCAGTATCAGCGCCGGTTTCAATACCAGTGCCCGGGCAATGGCAATACGTTGTCGCTGGCCACCGGAGAACTCGTGAGGGTAGCGGTGCCGGGTTTGCGGATCCAGTCCTACTTCCTCGAGCGCCTCCATGATCGCCTGTTCCTGCTCTGCCTCCGTGCCAATCCGATGAATGCGCAGGCCCTCTCCGACGATATCGCTCACGCTCATGCGCGGGCTCAGGCTGCCGAAGGGGTCCTGGAACACCACCTGCATCTGGCGGCGCAACGGCCGCACCTGTTGCTGGGTCAGGCCGTCCAGCGCCTGGCCTTCAAAGCGTATCGCGCCCTGGCTGCCGATCAACCGCAGGATCGCCAGGCCCAGGGTAGACTTGCCGGAACCACTCTCGCCCACGATGCCCAGGGTCTGGCCCTGGGGCAGGCTGAAGTTGATGCCGTCCACCGCCTTGACGTGGTCCACGGTCTTGCGCAGCAGGCCCTTCTTGATCGGGAACCACACGCGCAGGTCCTCGACCTCCAGCAGCGGCGGGCCCACCGGGTTGTCGGCAGGCTTGCCGCTGGGCTCGGCACCGAGCAGCATTTGCGTATACGGATGCTGCGGGGCACGGAACAATTCGTCACACGACGCCTGTTCGACGATGCAACCGCGCTGCATGACACATACGCGGTGGGCAATTCTTTTCACCAGGTTCAAATCGTGACTGATCAGTAGCAGCGCCATGCCCAGGCGCGCCTGCAGGTCCTTGAGCAATTCGAGGATTTTCAGCTGCACGGTGACGTCCAGCGCGGTGGTCGGTTCGTCGGCGATCAGCAGCTCCGGCTCGTTGGCCAGGGCCATGGCGATCATCACCCGCTGGCGTTGACCGCCCGACAGCTCGTGGGGCAGGGCCTTGAGGCGCTTGACCGGGTCGGGAATGCCCACCAGTTCCAGCAGCTCCAGGGTGCGCTCGGTGGCCGCCTTGCCGCGCAGGCCCTTGTGCAGCATGAGAATCTCGTTGATCTGCTTCTCGATGTTGTGCAGCGGGTTGAGCGAGGTCATCGGCTCCTGGAAGATCATCGCGATGCGGTTGCCGCGAATGCGCCGCATCTGTTTTTCTTCCAGCTTGAGCAGGTCCTGGCCTTCGTAGGTGATGCTGCCGCTGGGGTGGCGGGCCAGCGGGTAGGGCAGCAGGCGCAGGATGGAGTGCGCGGTCACCGACTTGCCCGAGCCGCTTTCGCCCACCAGTGCCAATGTCTCGCCACGACGGATGTCGAAGCTGATGCCTTCGACCACGCGTTGCTGCTGCGCCCCGGTGACGAACTCCACCGACAGGTCGCGCACTTCGATCAAGGTGTCGTTGCTCATCTCATTTCCTCGGGTCGAAGGCATCGCGGGCGGACTCGCCGATGAACACCAGCAGGCTGAGCATCAGTGCCAGTACCGCGAAGGCGCTCATGCCCAGCCACGGCGCCTGCAGGTTGGACTTGCCCTGGGCCACCAGCTCGCCCAGCGACGGCGCGCCCGGTGGCAGGCCGAAGCCGAGAAAGTCCAGCGCCGTGAGGGTGCCGATGGCGCCGGTCAGGATGAACGGCAAAAAGGTCATGGTCGAGACCATCGCGTTGGGCAGGATGTGCCGGTACATGATCGCGCCGTTCTGCATGCCCAGCGCCCGCGCAGCGCGCACGTATTCCAGGTTGCGCCCGCGCAGGAACTCGGCGCGCACCACGTCCACCAGGCTCATCCACGAGAACAGCAGCATGATGCCCAGCAGCCACCAGAAGTTGGGCTGCACGAAACTGGCCAGGATGATCAGCAGGTACAGCACCGGCAACCCCGACCAGATCTCCAGAAAGCGCTGCCCGGCCAGGTCGACCCAGCCGCCATAGAAGCCCTGCAGGGCGCCTGCGATCACCCCGATGATGGAGCTGAACACCGTCAGCGTCAGGGCGAACAGCACCGAGATGCGAAAGCCGTAGATCACCCGCGCCAGCACGTCGCGGCCCTGGTCGTCGGTGCCCAGCAGGTTCTGCGCCGAGGGTGGGGCCGGGGCGGGCACCTTCAGGTCGTAGTTGATGCTCTGGTAGCTGAACGGGATCGGTGCCCACAGCACCCAGCTGTCCTTGGCTGCCAGCAACTCGCGGATGTACGGGCTCTTGTAGTTGGCCTCCAGCGGGAACTCGCCGCCGAAAGTGGTCTCGGGGTAGCGCTTGAGGGCGGGAAAGTACCATTCGCCGTCGTAACGCACCGCCAGCGGCTTGTCGTTGGCGATCAGCTCGGCGCCCAGGCTCAGCCCGAACAGGATCAGGAACAGCCACAGCGACCACCAGCCTCGGCGGTTGGCCTTGAAGCGTTCGAAGCGGCGGCGGTTGAGAGGGGATAGGGTCATCTCAGTGCTCCCGGCTGTCGAAGTCGATACGCGGATCGACAAGGGTGTAGGTCAGGTCACCGATCAGCTTCACCACCAGGCCCAGCAGGGTGAAGATGAACAGCGTGCCGAACACCACCGGGTAGTCGCGGTTGATGGCCGCCTCGAAGCTCATCAGGCCCAGGCCGTCGAGGGAGAAGATCACCTCCACCAGCAGCGAGCCGGTGAAGAAGATGCCGATGAATGCCGAGGGGAAGCCCGCGATCACCAGCAGCATCGCGTTGCGAAACACGTGCCCGTAGAGCACCCGGTTGGGGCTCAGGCCCTTGGCCTTGGCGGTGATCACATACTGCTTGTTGATCTCGTCGAGGAAGCTGTTCTTGGTCAGCAGGGTCATGGTGGCGAAGTTGCCGATCACCAGCGCGGTCACCGGCAGGGTCAGGTGCCAGAAGTAATCGAGGATCTTGCCCGTGGTGCTCAGTTCATCGAAGTTGTTCGAGGTGAGCCCGCGCAAGGGGAACCAGTCCAGGTAGCTGCCGCCGGCAAACAGCACGATCAGCAGGATGGCGAACAGGAATGCCGGGATCGCATAGCCGACGATGATGGCCGAACTGGTCCACACGTCGAAGTGGCTGCCGTGCCGGGTAGCCTTGGCGATCCCCAGGGGGATCGACACCAGGTACATGATCAGCGTGCTCCACAGCCCCAGCGAGATCGACACCGGCATCTTCTCGGCAATCAGGTCGATGACCTTGGCGTCGCGGAAGAAGCTGTCGCCGAAATCCAGCCGGGCGTAGTTCTTGATCATGATCCACAGGCGTTCCGGCGCCGGCTTGTCGAAGCCGTACATGCGCTCGATTTCCTTGACCAGGGCAGGGTCCAGGCCCTGGGCGCCACGGTAGTTGGAGCCGGCCACGGATACTTCCGAACCGCCACCGGCGATGCGGCTGGTGGCGCCGTCGAAGCCCTCGAGCTTGGCGATCATCTGTTCCACCGGGCCACCGGGCGCGGCCTGGATGATCACGAAGTTGATGATCAGGATACCCAGCAGGGTGGGGATGATCAGCAACAGGCGGCGAAAGATATAGGCGAGCATGTCAAGGTGCCTCGCCCGCTGGGGCAGCATCGGCTGGGGCGGCATCTGCGGCCCCCGGCACCACCGGTTTCACATCCGGCTTGATCCACCAGGTGTTGATGCCGATGTCGTACTTGGGCGGCGTGGCCGGGTGGCCGATATGGTTCCAGTACGCCACGCGCCAGGTCTTGATGTGCCAGTTGGGCACCACGTAGTAGCCCCATTGCAGCACGCGGTCCAGGGCACGGGTGTGTTCGATCAGGCTCTGGCGCGAGTCGGCATTGATCAGACCGTCCACCAGGGTGTCCACGGCCGGGTCCTTGAGGCCCATGAAGTTGCGGCTGCCGGGCTTGTCGGCGCTGGCGCTCTGCCAGAACTCGCGTTGCTCGTTGCCCGGCGAGTTGGATTGCGGGAAGCCGCCCACGATCATGTCGAAGTCGCGCGAGCGCAGGCGGTTGATGTACTCCGATACGTCCACCCGGCGAATGTTCAGCTCGATGCCCAGGTCGGCCAGGTTGCGCTTGTAGGGCAGCAGGATGCGCTCGAACTCGGTCTGGGCGAGCAGAAACTCGATCACCACCGGCTTGCCCTGGGCATCCACCATCTTGTCGTCCTGGATGCGCCAGCCGGCTTCCTGCAGCAGCTTGTAGGCCTGGCGTTGCTGCTCGCGGATCATGCCGCTGCCATCGGTGACCGGGTTCTTGAACGCTTCGGTGAACACCTTGTCGGGGATCTGCCCGCGCAGCGGTTCCAGCAGTTTCAGTTCGGCCGCATCCGGCAGGCCGCTGGCCGCCATGTCGGAGTTTTCGAAGTAGCTGGTGGTGCGGGTGTAGGCGCCATTGAACAGCTGCTTGTTGGTCCACTCGAAGTCCAGCAGCAGGCTCAGTGCCTCACGCACGCGCACGTCCTGGAAGATCGGGCGGCGCAGGTTGAACACGAAGCCCTGCATGCCGGTCGGGTTGCCGTTGGCGATCTCTTCGCGGATAAGGCGGTTCTGGCGTACTGCCGGGATGTTGTAGGCGGTGGCCCAGTTCTTGGCGCTGACCTCCAGCCAGTAGTCGAACTGGCCGGCCTTGAGCGCCTCGAGCGCCACGGTGTTGTCGCGGTAGTAGTCGACGCGAATGGTGTCGAAATTGTAGAAGCCGCGGTTGATCGGCAGGTCCTTGCCCCAGTAGTCGGGGTCGCGCACGTAGCGGACCGAGCGCCCGGCCTTGACCTCGGCGACCTTGTACGGCCCGCTGCCCAGGGGGATCTCCAGGTTGCCTTTGGTGAAGTCGCGGGTGGCCCACCAGTGCTTGGGCAGCACCGGCAACTGGCCGAGGATCAGCGGCAGTTCACGGTTGCCCTTGTGCTTGAACTTGAACAGCACACGCAGCGGGTCTTCGGCGATCACTTCGTCGACGTCGGCATAGTAGGCGCGGTACAGCGGTGCGCCGCTGGTGACCAGGGTGTTGAAAGTGAACACGACGTCTTCGGCACGAACCGGATGGCCATCCTGAAAGCGCGCCTCGGGGCGCAGGTAGAAGCGCACCCAGCTGTTGTCGGGGGCTTTTTCGATCTGCCTGGCCAGCAGCCCGTATTCGGTGAATGGCTCATCGAGGCTGTTGCGCGCCAGGGTGTCGTATACCAGATCGATGTTGTCGGCCGGCACGCCCTTGTTGATGAAGGGGTTGAGGCTGTCGAAGCTGCCGGAGCCGTTGACGCGAAAGGTGCCGCCCTTGGGCGCGTCGGGGTTCACATAGTCGAAATGCTTGAAGTTGGCCGGGTACTTGGGCGCTTCGTCGTAGAGGGTCACTGCATGTTGCGGGGCGGCCAGGGCCTGAAGGCTCAGGCTGGCCAGCAGCAGGCCGCCTGCGATCAGGCGCAGGCACGGCAATGGCATCATTGGGCGTTCTCCGTGGGCTTGAGCCACCAGCTGTTCAGCCCCAGGGTGTAGGGCGGCGTGGCGACAAAGGCAAACCGGTTGCGGTAGGCCAGGCGGTGATAGTCGAGATACCAGTTGGGAACCATGTAGTGCTGCCATAGCAGCACTCGATCGAGGGCGCGCGCCGCAGCCACCTGATCGTCGCGGCTCTGTGCATTGAGCAGGGACTCTAGCAGGTGGTCGACCACCGGGCTCTTCACGCCCGCGTAATTCTTGCTGCCTTTGGTGGCGGCCTGGCTGGAATGAAAATACAGCCACTGCTCGAGGCCCGGGCTCAGGGTCTGGTTCAGGGTCATCAGAATCATGTCGAAATCAAATTGGTCCAGCCGCTGTTTGTACTGGGCCCGGTCTACCGTGCGCAAGCGCGCGTCGATACCGATGCTGGCAAGATTTTCGACATAAGGTTGCAGGATCCGCTCCAGGTTCGGGTTCACCAGCAGAATTTCCAGCTTCAGCGGCTGCCCGTTGCTGTTGAGCAGGCGCTGGCCGCTGAGCTTCCAGCCTGCCTGGCCGAGCAGGTTGAGGGCCTGGCGCAGGGTATCGCGGTCGATACCGCGCCCGTTGGTCTTGCCCACGCTGTAGGGCTGGGTGAACAGGGCGGCAGGCAGTTGGTCGCGGTACGGCGCCAGCAGCAGCCACTCCTTGCCCACCGGCAGGCCGGTGGCGCTGAACTCGCTGTTGGGGTAGTAACTGCTGGCGCGCTTGTAGGCGCTGCTGAACAGGGTGCGGTTGGTCCATTCGAAGTCCAGCATCAGGCCAAGGGCCTGGCGCACGCGGTCGTCGCTGAAGGCGGCGCGCCGGCTGTTCATGAACAACCCCTGGGTCTGGGTCGGGATCTGGTGGGCGATCTGCGCCTGGATCACCTGACCACGACGCACAGCGGGGAAGTTGTAGCCGGTGGCCCAGTTCTTGGCCTGGTGCTCGATGTAGACATCGAATTCACCCGCCTTGAAGGCCTCGAAGGCCACATCGCTGTCGCGGTAGAACTCGAACTCGACGCGGTCGAAGTTGTACTTGCCGCGGTTGACTGCCAGGTCCTTGCCCCAGTAGTCCTTGACCCGCTCGAACACCAGGCTTCGACCTGGCTGTACCTGGGTGATGCGGTACGGGCCGCTGCCCAGTGGCGGTTCGAAGGTAGTGGCCTTGAAGTCGCGGCCTTTCCAGTAATGCTGGGGCAGCACCGGCATTTCGCCCAGGCGCAAGATCAGCAGCGGGTTGCCGGCACGCTTGAACACGAAGCGGATGCGCTTGGGGTTGAGGATGTCGACTCGCTGCACTTCCTGCAGGTTGGTGCGGTAGAGCGGGTGGCCTTCCTTGAGCAGGGTGCGGTAGGAGAACGCCACGTCGGCGGCGGTGATCGGCCGGCCATCGTGAAAGCGTGCCTCGGGACGCAGGTTGAACACCACCCAGCTGCGGTCTTCGCTGTACTCCACCGAACGGGCGATCAGCCCGTAGCTGGAGGTGGCTTCATCGCCGGAGGGGTCGCGCTGGCCGGTGCCGACCATCAGGGTCTCGTTCAGCTCGTTCACCCCGTACTGCAGGAAGTTTGGCGTGGTGACCGGGCTTGAGCCCTTGAAGGTATAGGGGTTGAGGGTATCGAACGTGCCGAATGCCATGGCGCGCAAGGTGCCGCCTTTGGGCGCTTGCGGGTTTACCCAATCGAAATGGGTGAATTTGGCTGGGTACTTGAGCGTGCCGAACTGGGCGTAACCGTGACTTTCGCTGATGGTCGCGCCCGCGGGAAAGCTCAAGGCCAGGCTGAATGACAGCAACAGGAGGGGACGTATCAAGTCGGCGATCCGATCCGGGCTTGGGCTTTATTCCGGCTACAGTAACAGCTTGTATCGGCAGGAAAAAGAGCAGCCCCGGAGATCGCCGGGGCCGCGGCCAGGCGGGCCTGGCCCGGGTCTCAGTGCGGCAGGTAGACGGTGAGGGTCTGGCCGGGCTTGAGGGCGTGGCCGCTGCGCGGATTCCAACGCTTGAGGTGCTGCATTTCAACGTTGAAACGCTTGGCCACCATGTACAGCGAATCGCCTTTGCGCACCTTGTACTGGGTAGGCTTCTTCTGGTTGCCGGCCGCGCTGGCAGGCTGCGCACCTTGCATCACCAGGGTCTGGCCGACCTTGAGGTTGTTGCCGCGCAGCTTGTTCCAGCGCTGCAGGTCCTTGACGCTGACCTTGTTGGCCCGGGCGATGCTGCCCAGGTTGTCGCCACGCTTGACCCGGTAGCGGCTGTTGCGCACCGGCGTCGAGGCTTCGGCCAGGGCTGCCTCGAATACCGCCTTTTTCGGCTGCAGGCTGAGCAGCTCTTCGGGCTTCATGTTCGACAGGCTGGTGGTCAGCAGTTGCGCCTTGGCGGTGGGTACCAGCAACTGCTGCGGGCCGTCCACGGTCATGCGTTTCTTGAAGGCCGGGTTGAGCTGGAACAGTTCGTCTTCGTCGATCTCGGCCAGTGCGGCGACCCGCGACAGGTCGAGCCGGTCCTTGATCGCCACGGCTTCGAAGTAGGGTTCGTTGGCAATCGGGTTGAGGTTCACGCCGTACGCCTGCGGGGTCAGTACCACCTGCGACAGGGCCAGCAGCTTTGGCACGTAGTCACGGGTTTCCTTGGGCAGCGGCAGGTTCCAGTAGTCGGTTGGCAGGCCGAGCTTCTCGTTGCGCTCGATGGCGCGGCTGACCGTGCCTTCACCGGCGTTGTAGGCCGCCAGGGCCAGCAGCCAGTCGCCGTTGAACATGTCGTGCAGGCGGGTCAGGTAGTCCAGCGCCGCGTTGGTCGAGGCGGTGATGTCGCGACGGCCATCGTAGAAGCGCGTCTGGCGCAGGTTGAAGTAGCGCCCGGTGGACGGGATGAACTGCCACAGGCCCACCGCGTGGGCGCGGGAATAGGCCATCGGGTTGTAGGCACTTTCGATTGCAGGCAGCAGGGCCAGCTCCAGCGGCATGTCGCGCTCTTCAAGACGCTCGACGATGTAGTGGATGTACAGGCTGCCGCGGTCGCCGGCGCCTTCCAGGAACGAAGGGTTGCTGGCGAACCACAGGCGCTGCTGCTCGATGCGCGGGTTCACCGCAATGCCGTCCTGCAACTGGAAGCCCTGGCGCATGCGTTCCCAGACGTCCTGGGCCACGGCTGGCTCGACCGGCTTCTTGTCATGCACGAAGATCGGTTTCTGCTTGATCCGCGCCTGGAAGTTGTGCGCGCGAACGCTATCGGATTCATCGACCTGGCGCGTGCTCTGGCAGCCCACGAGGGTGGCGGCCAGGGCCAGCGCACTGGCTTGGGCCAGGCGCGTCAGGGCAACGGAATTGAAGGTTCTGCGGCTAGGGGACGACATTGGCTGGGGGAAAGTTCCGGGCAAAAATGTCGGGCGATTCTAGAAAGGCACCCCCCATCGGTCAACCTTTGAGAATTTTCCGACCTTCACAGCGCCTGTTTAGAACGTGTCTTTCCAGGCCCGCAACCCCGCCAAAACAGCACTGGGCGTAGGGTTTATGCGGCCCACCCGTTCGTCTATTTTTTGTTTAACGGATGTTTCTGCTACCCGCAAAAACGGGTTGGTCAGCTTCTCCAGCGCGATGGTGGAGGGCAAAGTGATGCGATCTTGCGCGCGCAGTGCGGTAACGTCTTCGAAGCGTTGGATAACGTGCGGGTTCTGCGGCTCGACCGCACAGGCAAAGCGCAGGTTGCTCAGGGTGTATTCGTGGGCGCAATACACCTGGGTGGCCGCCGGCAGCGCTGCCAGGCACTCCAGCGAGTGGTGCATCTGCTCCGGCGTGCCCTCGAACAGGCGCCCGCAGCCGGCGGCGAACAGCGTGTCGCCACAGAACAGCATCGGCAACTGCGGCTGGGCACAGTAATAGGCGATGTGCCCCAGGGTGTGGCCGGGTACGGCGAACACCTGGAACTCAAGCCCCAGCACCTCGAGGCGGTCATTGTCGTTCAGGGCCTGGTCGCGGGCGGGTATGCGTTCGTTGGCCGGGCCGCTGACGCGGGCGCCGGTGTGCGCCTTGAGCTGCTCAACGCCGCCCACATGATCGTGGTGGTGATGGGTGATCAGAATGTCGGTCAGTTGCCAGTCGGCATGCGCCTGCAGCCAGGCCAGCACGGGGGCGGCATCGCCCGGGTCGACCACCGCACAGCGCTGGTTCACGGCATCTTGTAACAACCAGATGTAGTTATCACTGAAAGCGGGCAGGGCCTGTATCTGTATCATCGTGCGATTCGCCAAACGGTGGACATGGGTGCATCTTAGTAGCTATGTGCGTTGTCGAGAACCTTCCAAGGGAGACAGCAATGACCGATCAAGCCTTTGCCCAGGCCGACCCGCAGTGGCTCGAGCTGATCAGCCAGGCGCGCGAGTGGTTCGCCGGCCCGCTGGGCCAGCAGCTGCTCGCCGGGGAACAGCGCCTGCTCGAAGAGGAGCTGGGGCGCTTCTTCGGTGGCTACCTGGTGCATTACGGCCCTTGCGCCGAGGCACCGCCCAATGCCCCGCAGGTGCAACGCAACGTGCGCCTGGGGGCGCCGCTGCCGGGCGTCGAGATCGTGTGCGAAGAACAGGCCTGGCCCCTGAGCGAGCACGCCGCCGACGTGGTGGTGCTGCAGCACGGGCTGGACTTCAGCCTCTCGCCCCACGGCCTGCTGCGCGAGGCGGCCAGCAGCGTGCGCCCTGGCGGGCACCTGCTGATCGTCGGGATCAACCCCTGGAGCACCTGGGGCCTGCGCCGGGTGTTTGCCCATGATGCGTTGCGCAAGGCGCGCTGCATCTCGCCGTCGCGGGTGGGCGACTGGCTCAACCTGCTGGGCTTCGCGCTGGAGAAACGCCGCTTCGGGTGCTATCGTCCGCCGCTTGCCTCGCCGGCCTGGCAGGCACGGTTGTCTGGCTGGGAGCGTGCTGCCGGGCGCTGGCAGATATCCGGTGGCGGTGTGTACGTGCTGGTGGCGCGCAAGATGGTGGTGGGCCTGCGCCCGCTGCGCCAGGTGCGCCGCGAGCCGATGGGCAAGCTGCTGCCGTTGCCGATGGCCAAGGTCAACCGGCGCACGCCTCACCCCGAGGGCCGCACCTTCAATGATGAATAAAGGCTGTACATGAGCGAAAGCGTCGAAAGCGTCGAGATCTACACCGATGGTGCCTGCAAGGGCAATCCTGGCCTGGGCGGCTGGGGCGCGCTGCTGGTCTGCAAGGGCGTCGAAAAGGAGCTGTGGGGCGGCGAGCGCGAAACCACCAACAACCGCATGGAACTGATGGCCGCCATCAAGGGCCTCGAGGCGCTCAAGCGCCAGTGTGATGTACTGCTGGTGACCGACTCGCAGTACGTGATGAAAGGCATCACCGAGTGGATGGTCAACTGGAAGAAGCGTGGCTGGAAGACCGCCGCCAAGGAGCCGGTCAAGAACGCCGACCTGTGGCAGCAGCTCGACGAACAGGTCAACCGCCACAACGTGAAATGGCAGTGGGTGCGCGGGCACGTCGGCCACGCCGGCAACGAGCGTGCCGACCAGCTGGCCAACCGCGGCGTCGACGATCTGCGCAAGCAACGCTGAACCCTCCCTTTAGCGAATTCGCCACATCCTGCCCCGGGTGAGGTAAAATTCGCCGCTTTCAATATTCAGGCAGTACGCGGCAGGAGATGACCGACGTGGAGATGCAGAACAACAGGTCGGTAGTGCTCGACACCGAAACCACCGGCATGCCGGTGGCCGATGGTCACCGCATCATCGAAATCGGCTGTATCGAGCTGGTCGGCCGGCGCATGACCGGACGCAATTTCCACGTGTACCTGCAGCCCGACCGCGAAAGCGACGAGGGCGCGATCGGGGTGCACGGCATCACCGACGAATTCCTGGTGGGCAAGCCGCGTTTCGCCGAAATCGCCGACGAGTTCTTCGAGTACATCAAGGGCGCGCGGCTGATCATCCACAACGCGGCGTTCGACGTTGGTTTCATCAACAACGAATTCGCCATGCTCGGCCAGCACGATCGCGCCGATATCGCACAGCACTGCGAGGTGCTCGACACCCTGCTGATGGCCCGCGAGCGTCACCCCGGCCAGCGCAACAGCCTCGATGCCTTGTGCAAACGCTATGGCGTAGACAACTCCGGCCGCGAACTGCACGGCGCGTTGCTCGACTCCGAGTTGCTGGCGGACGTGTTCCTGGCCATGACCGGCGGCCAGACCAGCCTGTCACTGGCCGGCAGCGACAGCGAGGGCGAAGGCCAGTCCAGCCAGGGCAGCGAGATCCGTCGGCTGGTGGGGCGTCAGCCGGGGCGCATCATCCCGGCCACCGAGGCAGAGCTGCAAGCGCACATGGCGCGCCTTGAAGCAGTGGCAAAATCCACCGGTGGCCCGGCCTTGTGGCAGCAACTGCTCGAGGCCCGCTGAAGCAAATCCCGCCGCGTACCTGGCGCCGACCTTCTACCCTGAAATGAACGGCCTCACGGCCTGTCGCTCAGAAGGTGCCGGCGCCCATGTACAAGGACCTCAAGTTTCCGATACTCATCGTGCACCGCGATATCAAGGCCGACAGCGTGGCCGGTGATCGCGTGCGCGGCATTGCCCAGGAACTGGCCCAGGACGGCTTTACCATTCTGCCGGCGGTGGACTACGCCGAGGGCCGCCTGGTAGCGGCCACCCACCACGGCCTGGCCTGCATGCTGATTGCGGCCGAAGGCGCGGGGGAAAACACCCACCTGCTGCAGAACATGGTCGAGCTGATCCGCCTGGCGCGTGTGCGCGCACCGCACTTGCCGATCTTCGCACTGGGCGAGCAGGTGACCCTGGAGAACGCCCCGGCCGACGCCATGAGCGAACTGAACCAGTTGCGCGGCATCCTTTACCTGTTCGAAGACACCGTGCCGTTTCTGGCCCGACAAGTGGCGCGGGCGGCGCACAACTACCTGGACGGCCTGCTGCCGCCGTTCTTCAAGGCCCTGGTGCAGCACACCGCGCAATCGAACTACTCGTGGCACACGCCGGGCCATGGCGGTGGCGTGGCGTATCGCAAGAGCCCGGTGGGCCAGGCGTTTCACCAGTTCTTCGGCGAGAACACCCTGCGTTCGGACCTGTCGGTGTCGGTGCCGGAGCTGGGTTCGCTGCTCGACCATACCGGCCCCCTGGCGGCGGCCGAAGCGCGTGCGGCGCGCAACTTCGGCGCCGACCACACCTTCTTCGTGATCAACGGCACCTCCACCGCCAACAAGATCGTCTGGCACTCGATGGTCGGGCGTGACGACCTGGTGCTGGTGGATCGCAACTGTCACAAGTCGGTGCTGCACGCAATCATCATGACCGGCGCAATCCCCCTGTACCTGTGTCCGGAGCGCAACGAACTGGGCATCATCGGCCCCATCCCGCTGAGCGAGTTCAGCCGCGAGGCGATCCAGGCCAAGATCGAGGCCAACCCGCTGGCCGCAGGGCGCGAGCCGCGGGTGAAGATGGCGGTGGTGACCAACTCCACCTATGACGGGCTGTGCTACAACGCCGAGATGATCAAGCAGGTGCTGGGCAACAGTGTCGAGGTGCTGCATTTCGACGAGGCCTGGTACGCCTACGCGGCGTTTCATGAATTCTTTGCCGGGCGTTACGCCATGGGTACTTCGCGCAGTGCCGACAGCCCGTTGGTGTTCAGCACCCATTCCACCCACAAGCTGCTGGCCGCGTTCAGCCAGGCCTCGATGATCCACGTGCAGGACGGCGGTGCACGCCAGCTCGACCGTGATCGATTCAACGAGGCGTTCATGATGCATATCTCCACCTCGCCGCAGTACAGCATCCTGGCCTCGCTGGACGTGTCGTCGGCGATGATGGAAGGCCCGGCTGGGCGCTCGCTGCTGCAGGAAATGTTCGACGAGGCGCTGAGCTTTCGGCGTGCGCTGGCCAACCTGCGCGAGCACCTGGCCGACGACGACTGGTGGTTCAGTATCTGGCAACCGCCGCAGGTGGGTGGCATTCACCGCGTGGCGACCGAGGACTGGCTGCTGCAACCCCAGGCCGAATGGCACGGCTTTGGCGATGTGAGCGAAGACTACGTGCTGCTCGACCCGATCAAGGTCACGCTGGTGATGCCGGGGCTGGATGCGGGCGGCAGCCTGGGCGAGCATGGTATTCCTGCGGCAGTGGTCAGCAAGTTCCTGTGGGAGCGCGGGCTGGTGGTGGAGAAGACCGGCCTGTATTCGTTTCTGGTGCTGTTCTCGATGGGGATCACCAAGGGCAAGTGGAGCACCTTGCTCACCGAACTGCTGGAGTTCAAGCGCAACTACGACGCCAATACCGCGCTGCTGCAGAGCCTGCCGTGCGTGGCGCAGCTGGACCCGTTGCGCTACCACGGCATGGGCCTGCGCGACCTGTGCGAGCAGTTGCACGAATGCTACCGCGCCAACGCCACCGCCAAGCAGCTCAAGCGCTTGTATACGCGTTTGCCCGAGGTGGTGATGAAGCCGGGGGATGCGTATGACAAGCTGGTGCGCGGCGAGGTCGAGGCGGTGCCGATCGAGCGCCTGATCGGGCGGGTGGCGGCGGTGATGCTGGTGCCGTACCCGCCGGGGATTCCGTTGATCATGCCCGGGGAGCGCTTTACCGAGTCGACGCGCTCGATCATCGACTACCTGGGCTTTGCACGGGCGTTCGACCGTGGGTTCCCCGGGTTTGTGGCCGATGTGCACGGGCTGCAGCATGAGGTGGGGGACGTGTATACGGTGGATTGCATCCGCGAATGAGGGATGGTTTGTGCTGGCCGCTTCGCCGGCCTTGCCGGCGAAGCCTTCACCGCAACTGTTGCGTACTCACCACGTGCCCGAAATGATGCCGCCACAGGCTCACCCCCAACTGCCCCGAGCGATCCAGCGACGACCCTACCGTGAGGTCGCTGATCAGGGTCGGCTGCAGCCCCGCATCAAACAGCGCGAACCCCGCCGCCAGCACGCAGGTGTCGGTCTGTATGCCGCACACCAGCACGCGCTCGGGGTTCAATTGCCTGAGGTAATCCAGCATCTCGGCCGTAGGGGCGTAGCCATGCTTGATGAAGATACGATCTGCCGCCACCAGGCTCTGGTCGTGCGCCGCCGGTTGCCAGCCCAGCTGACGTTGAAACGGGGTCACCGATTCATCATGGCGCTCCACGCTCGCCACCGACGGCATGCGGCCGATCAGTGATGCTATGCCGTCTACCAGCCATTGCGGCGGGTTGAACGAGGGTTGTACGTCGATAATCAGCAGTACCTGGCGCATGGAAGGCCCTATGGAAGTTCAAGGCCGGGCGATTGTAACCCCCGGCCTTGCACAGATGCTAAAATCCGCCGCTTGAAACCTGGAGATAGACGCGTGCGCAAAGTGGCGGTGGTAATGGCAGTGCTGGCCCTGGCCGGCTGTGACAACGATGCCGAACGGGTACACAAGCAGGTTGCCGAGCATCTGGATAACCCGAAGACGGCC
This sequence comes from Pseudomonas sp. 1176_21, assembly GCF_052850635.1. Taxonomy (NCBI): domain Bacteria; kingdom Pseudomonadati; phylum Pseudomonadota; class Gammaproteobacteria; order Pseudomonadales; family Pseudomonadaceae; genus Pseudomonas; species Pseudomonas sp. 1176_21. The sequence goes on along the minus strand of NZ_VXCV01000006.1, from coordinate 133,491 downwards.
AAGTTCGCCAACGTGCGATTCAACAAGCAGGGCGATATCTGCGGCCAGTTCCGTGGCAAGGACGCGGCCGGTGTGTTCCAGCCTTACCGCAGCTACGTGGCCATCAAGCAGGGCGACGACTACCAGATCATCATCGACGAAACCGGCGGCGACCTGCGCATCCGCGAAATCTGCGGTGGTGCCGACCTGCAGCGCCGTGCCGATGCCCTGGCCGACCAGCCCGCGCCCGAAGGCTGGGACGTCGAGATCATCCAGGGCCCGAACATGGGCGCCCTCAGCGACATGACCGCGCGCCTGATCGAAAAACAGATTCCATCCTCGGTGGTGTACCGCGACGGCAAGCCGGTGGTACTCCTGGGCCCTTACCCGACAAAAGAGGAGGCCCTGGCCAGCAAGAACGATGTGATGGCGCGCCTGGGTACCGATTCGGTGGTCATCCAGCACGGCGCCGAGCGCTAGCCAGCACGCGGCGGCGCCTCTTACACTCACGGCTTGTCTTCAAGGATGAGCCGTCATGAGTGATTCGCCCTTCGCCATTACCCTTCAACGTTGTACCGAACAGCACGTCGAGGGGCTCACGGCCCTGTACAACCACCCGCAGGTGGCGCGGCAGGTGCTGCAGATGCCGTATCAGAGCGCCGACCTGTGGCGCAAACGCATCGCCACCGACAACGAACGAATGGTGTTTCTGGTGGCCTTACATCAAGGCGAGGTGATCGGCAGCTGTACGCTCGAGCAGTTCATTCGTGTACGTCGCGGTCATTGCGGCGGCATCGGCATGGGTGTCGCCCCGGCCTGGCAAGGGCAGGGGGTGGGCACACGGCTGTTGTCGGCGGTGCTCGAGGTGGCGGACAACTGGATGGGCCTGCAGCGCGTCGAACTCACTGTTTACGCCGATAACCAGCCGGCACTGGCGCTGTACCGGCGCCACGGCTTCGAGGTGGAAGGGCATTTGCGCGACTATGCTTTACGTGACGGTGTGTTCACCGATGCCTGCAGCATGGCGCGCCTGCGACGGCGCGAGGGTTAGAGGAGGGGGCTTATGTCCACACTGGAGCGAGCCATTGCGGTTGCCGCCAGGGCCCATGAAGGGCAGCAGGACAAGGGCGGCACTGCGTATATCCTGCACCCGTTGCGGGTGATGCTGAGGGTGCAGACCACCGAACAGCGCATCGTCGCGGTGCTGCACGACGTGCTTGAAGATACCAGCATGAGCTTGTCGGACCTGGCCCGCGAAGGCTTCGCCCTGAAGATACTGGCGGCGGTGCAGGCGCTGAGCCGGCGCGATGACGAAAGCTACGAGGCCTTCGTCGCGCGGCTGGGCAGCGACCCGCTGGCACGGGTGGTAAAGCTTGCCGACCTTGCCGACAACAGCGACCTTTCGCGCATCGCCATGCCCGGCCCCGAAGACATCGCGCGCCTGCAGCGCTATCAACAGGCCAGCGCCTACCTGCAGGCGCTGGCCTGAACGCTGGCGCTTTCGATCACCCGTGCCAGGCGCTGCATCGCCGCATCGATGGCTTCGCCACTGAACCCACCCAGGCCGAGCACCAGCCCGGGCCTGCCGTGCGGCCCCGCATACATGGGGGATACCGCGCGCACCACCACCCCGGCCTCTGCGGCCTGGTCCGCTACCTGCCTGTCGTCGATACCGGCTGCCAGCCACAGCACCAGGTGCATGCCCTGGTCGGTCGGTTGCAACCAGGCCAGCTCAGGCTCCAGCCAGCGCGCCACCGCTTCGTTCACCTGGCGGTGGATGGTGGCGTACACACCGCGGATGCGGCGGATGTGCCGGTCCAGATGGCCTTCGTTGATGAAGGCCGCCAGTACCTGCTGGTCGGCGTTGGCCGGATGACGGTCCATCAGCACGCGGGCACCGCAGAAGGCGTCTACCAGGTCCGGCGGCACGATCGCATAGCCCAGGCGCAGTGACGGGAACAGGATCTTGCTGAAGGTGCCCAGGTAGATCACCCGTTCAGGGTCCAGCCCCTGCAACGAGGGGAACGGGTGCCCTGCATAGCGCAACTCGCCGTCGTAGTCGTCCTCGATCACCCATGCATTGTGGGTTCTGGCCCAGCTCAGCAGTGCCTCGCGCCGGGTCATGCTCATCGGCATGCCCAGCGGGTACTGGTGCGAAGAGGTGACGAAGGCGGCGCGGGCGTGGGGGCAGGTGGCGACGGCGTGTTCCACGTCCATGCCCTCGGCGTCCACCGGTACGCGCACCATCTGCCCGCTGTGCCCGGCGCTTTCGAGAATGGCGGTGATACCGCGGTAGGCCGGGTCTTCGACCCAGGCGAAGTCGCCGATGTCCAGCAGCACCTGGCAGGCCAGATACAGGCCCTGCTGTGTGCCGGAGGTGATGATCACCTGGCTGGCCTCGCAGCGTACCGAGCGGGATTTGCGCACATAGTCCACCACCGCCTCGCGCAGCTCGATTTCCCCCAGCGGGTCGCCATAGCCGGAAGGGGCGCCCGGGCCGCGGGCGCGCACCCGGTTGCCAAGGCGCCGCCAGATATCATCCGGCGCGGCCTTGCCCAGCGGTACCGAGACGGCGAACGGTACCTGGGGTACCTCGCCGAAGCGGCGGGCAAGTTGTGCAAAGCGTTCGATGCGTGCCGAGCTGGCGGCGGGCCGCGCCACACCTGTCGTGTGCGTGGCAGGTGGCTCTTCAAGGCTGTGCGCGACCCGCGTGCCGGCACGGCCGCGGGACTCCAGAAACCCCTCGGCCGTCAGTTGCTCGAACGCCTCGATGGCCGTGCCCCGCGCGATCATCAGCGATCTGGCCAGCATGCGGGTCGAGGGCAGCGCCTCGCCGGGCTTGAGGTCGCCGCGCCGGATCGCCGCACGCAGCGCCTGGGCCAGTTGGCGCCCCAGTTGGCCGCTGCTGCGGTCCAGCGTGCCCAGCGAAGGAATATCCACCACGTTGGCTTTGCGCGCCATGTTTTCTGGTCCAGTCATTTTGTTCGATAGTGGATCTATACCATGGGCCAGTTGCGCCACACAATTTGCCATCGCCCTGTGCCGGATGGATGCAAACCATGTACGTACCGCAGTCTTTCAACGAGTCGCGCCCCGAGGTGCTGCATCAACTGATCATGCAGAACCCGCTGGGTGTATTGGTCAGCCACGGCGAGGGTGGGCTGGATGCCAACCATCTGCCGTTCCACTTCAGGCCGCAGGAGGGCACGCAGGGGGTGCTGCATGCTCACGTATCGCGGGCCAACCCGCTGTGGCGCGAACTCAAGGATGGCGATGAAGTGCTGGTGATCTTTCGCGGCGCCGATGCCTACATCTCGCCCAACTGGTACCCCAGCAAGCACGAGACCCACAAACAGGTGCCCACCTGGAACTATCAGGTGGTGCACGCCCATGGCCGCGTGACCTTGCACGATGACGAGCACTACGTGCGTGGCCTGGTGGCCCTGCTCACGCGCACCCACGAAGCATCCCAGCCCGTGCCGTGGAAGATGTCCGACGCGCCGAAGGACTACATCCGCGACATGCTCAAGGCCATCGTCGGGCTCGAGATCGAGATCACCCGTCTGGTCGGCAAGTTCAAGCTGGGCCAGAACAAGGAGGCGCGGGATATCCAGGGCGCCGCCCAGGGGTTGAAGGCGTCGGGCAAACCAGCAGTGGGCGAAGCCATGTTGAGCGCCACCGGTCACCCGCTGCACGGGCCGGCCTTGCCGGCGAAGGCGCCCGAATGACCGCCGCCTGATCCCACCTGAAAATCGACTTTTCCTACAGAGTCGGCCAGAATCGGCGGCTCGGCTGCGTTATGGCTTTTTGACTGCATCGGTCGAGAGTGGGTGCTTTTGCACCGGCCCGACTTTCCAGCGCAGACGACAGCACATGACCCAGGACGAGTGGTTGAAGGCCAATGCGGCGCGTTTCGGCAGTGACTACGAACGATTGTTCGCCAGCAACGTGCTCAGCCTCGTGGCGGGCATCCGTTACGAGTCGCTGAGTGCGCAATACCCCTTCAAGGACAATGACGGCAAGCAACGCTACTGCGACCTTGTCATCAATGAAGAGGGAGACGTGCGCATCGCCATCGAAATCGATGGCTATGACAAAAGCGGTACGGGTACCGGAATGTCGCACCCCGAGTTCATCGACTGGCAGCGGCGACAGTCTGCACTCACTTCCCAGGGCTGGCGGGTGCTGCGCTTTGCCAACCGCGACGTCAGGGATCATCCGCAGCGTTGTGCTCGGGATATCAGCGTACTGCTCGATGCCGAGCGAAAAAAAGCCCACGACCTGCTGTCGAGCACGCGCCAGAGCGCCAGCGTGCAGCAGTTGGCGCAGGCGCAGGGCAGCCGGATCAAAGGGCTCAACAAGGAGGTTTCGGTCATGAAGTACACGATCATGTCATTCACTGCGCTGATCGGGGTTCTGATCGTGGTGTTTGCGTTCAAGGGCACCGAGTCGGTTGCAGGCTCGGTCGTGGTCAGCCAGGCAGTGGCGGCGCCGGCGTCACCCGCCACCTTGCAGGGCGCCACCTGCGACAACCCGCTGGACTGGCGTCAGGCCGCCGACCATATCGGGCAGAGCGCTGCGGTGCTGGGCCCGATCATGAAGGTGACCTACAAACCGTCGTCCAGGGGCCAGCCGACCTGGATCGACCTGGGTGCCAGCTTCCCCAGCAAGCGACGGTTGGGGCTGGTGGTATGGGGCGAGCATCGCCCGGCGTTCGCCTCGTTGCTGGCGCAGCCGCTGGAGGGGCGCACGGTGTGCGTGATAGGGCGTATCGAGCAGTACAAGGGCGTGCCGCGTCTGGAGTTGCAGGGCGCCAGTCAGTTCCAGCTGGTCAAGTGACCTTCAGGTGCAGCCTTGGCGTCAAGGCTGCACCGTTATCCCCTCAGCCGGCCTTCTGGCAGTTGCCGGCGATGCTGTAGCCCTCTGCCTGGGCGGCAGATTCGCTGCTGAACTCGACCCGATTCTTTTCGGCAATGCTGTTGTACGACGGGCAGTCCGGGCGGTGGTAGCGCTTCTTGGCCCGGTTGCCGCGCACTTGCCCGGTGGCGTCGGCCACGGTTGCAGCCTTGGTTTTTGCGGGTGCAGCGGGCCTTGCCGGTGACGCGGCGGTCGTGGCCGTGCCCTTGCCTTGCCCAAGCTCTGCACGCAGGAAGATCGGCGCGTGATCGGAGATGTTCGCCCGGCCTTGCTGGTGAGTCATGCCCAGGTGTTTCGGGTAGTCGTACACGCCCACGCTGTTGACCTTCAGCGGCGAGGAATGGCTGACGAAGATATTGTCGTAAAGGTTGGCGAATTTGCCGTCGGTTGTTGACAGCGTGCTGGCGCCTGCGACCACCAGTGGTCTGGCGGCGGCATTGAGCGACTTCCAGGCAGGTGAAGTGGGTGGCATGTTGAAGTCGCCCATCAGCAGGATGTGATTGTTGCCGGGGTAGACTTCCTTCAGCCAGGTCCAGTAGCTCGACAGCGCATCGATTTCCGCGACCCGGTCAGACGGCTTTTTCCCGTACACGATATGCACCGTGGCCACCACGAAATAGGCATTGTCGGTGAGTGACTTGAAGCGCGCGGAGTAGGGCTCGCGCTCGAAGATCTTCTTGCGGTCCAGGTAGGACACCGCACCGTCTTCATAGGCGACCTTGCTGTCCTTCCACACGAAACCATACATTTCCTTGTACGAAGACCTGCCTACCGCATCGGAGGCCATGTGGCTCCAGGGCTCGCCGCTCTGGCGGCTGAGTTCCCTGGCCAGCTTGTCCAGGGCCGCTTCGCTCATCAGCTCCTGCACAGCCAGAAAATCCACATTTTTGGCGACCTTGGCAATGGCCTTGAAGTCCTTGTTGGGGCGGTCGCTCAGGTGTTCCAGGTTCCAGGTGCCGATACGCGTTTCAGCAAACACCTGGCCACACAACAACATCAGCAGCATCACTGCAGCTGCAAGATTCTTGAACATCATTACTTCCAGATTCTACGGATAACACCATCGCCCAGAAGGGCGACAAGTCGGAGCAGGGTGGGCGGGCAGCGCCTGGCGACGGCTTCAGTCTTCCTTGGGCACAACCCAGAATATCTGCACGCCGCCGTCATCCCGGTAGGCCAGGGTGACGTTGTCGTTTTCGGCGATTTCCTCGAGCAGGGTCTCCCAGTCGGCAGGCGACTCGTGCTCGAGGCGAAAGATCAGCGCCGCGCGGGACTTCTGCGCGGTTGGCGAGTTGATGATTTTCTGAATGCGGATGCCCAGTTGCTCGTAGCTGCTGACGGGCTTGGCGGCAGAGGAGGTGGCCACAGGTACAGGTTCCTTGTTTTTGCTGTATGCGCATACAGTATTTTACTGTAAGGCTTTTCGCAACTGCGTGTCGCTCAAAGAACCCATGTGACCACACGGCGCAGGCTTTGCTGCACCGTGGGCAAAATAAAAGTGGCGAGGTTACAAGAGGTTAGGCCGCCCTGCTGTAGGAAGGGCGGCCTGCCGGGCTACTGCACTCAGTATTCCCAGAAGATGCGCTGCAGCTCTTTGCTGTCCTGGGTCTTGGTCAGGGCGACCATGGCCAGGATGCGCGCTTTTTGCGGGTTCAGGTCGTGCGCCACTACCCAGTCGTTCTTGTCGTCAGGCTGCTCGGCGTTGCGCAGCACGAACCCGCCCTGGTTGACGTGGGACGAACGGATGATCTGCACGCCGTTCTTGCGCAGTTCCTGCAGGGCCGGCACTACGCGCGAGGACACCGAACCGTTGCCGGTACCGGCATGGATGATGGCCTTGGCGCCATTTTGCGCCAGGGCCTTGTAGGCGGTGTCGCTGACGTTGCCGTAGCTGTAGGCGATGTCCACGGCAGGCAGGCTGCTGATGGTCTTGATGTCGAATTCCGAATCCATCGTGTGGCGCTTGGCCGGCAGGCGGAACCAGTACGACTTGCCTTCCACGACCATGCCCATCGGGCCCCAGGCGCTCTTGAACGCTTCGGTCTTGATGTTGATCGACTTGCTCACGTCGCGACCGGACTGGATCTCGTCGTTCATGGTCACCAGCACGCCCTTGCCGCGCGATTGCTTGTCGCTGGCCACGGCCACGGCGTTGTACAGGTTGAGCATGCCGTCAGCCGACATTGCGGTACCGGGGCGCATGGAGCCCACGACCACGATCGGCTTGTCGGTCTTTTCCACCAGGTTGAGGAAGTAGGCGGTCTCTTCGAGGGTGTCGGTACCGTGGGTGATCACGATGCCGTCCACGTCCTTGCTGTCGGCCAGCTCGGCAACGCGCTTGCCCAGTTGCAGCAGGTTTTCGTTGGTGATGCTTTCGGAGGCGATCTGCATCACCTGCTCGCCGCGCACGTTGGCCAGGTTGGCCAGCTCCGGAACACCGGCAATCAGCTTGTCGACGCCCACCTTGGCGGCTTGATAGGTAGCGCTGTTGGCGGCGCTGGCACCAGCACCGGCAATGGTGCCGCCGGTGGCGAGGATAACCACGTTGGCGAGTTTCTGTTGGGTTTCGGCTTCCTTGGCGTAGGCGCCAGCAGGGAAGAACATGAACAGGGCCAGGGCGGCCGGAGCGAAGGAGTGAAGCGCAGCTTTCATCGTTATTGTTCCTTATGAGTGAAATTGCTGTGTTGCCCACACAAGTTCAGCAGAAAGCGTACCAGTTGCCCAATTAACTGAGCGTTGACGTCAATTCATTGATTTATAATAAATTTATTTAGGCTTATGCCCCGTATTGCCTGGCAATGCTTTCGGAAACCCGAATTATTGCGGTGTCGGATGTTCGGTTTTCCGAAGATTTTAAGGATAATTCCCGGCACTATTGGGGCCATGAAGGGCGGTCGGCAGATTTGACAAAACCCGGTAGCGTTTCCATAGTTGTTAACCGCAAACGTTTGCGACCCGACAAAAATCATAAGATTCGGAGTGAACCCATGACGCTGCCCTTCGCTGGACGCCTGCTGGCCGTTGCCATGCTGGCCACCCTCGCCACCGCCGTACCCTTCAGCCACGCCCATGCCGACACCGCCAAGCCCAAGGTGGCCCTGGTGATGAAGTCGCTGGCCAACGAGTTCTTCCTCACCATGGAAGACGGCGCCAAGGCCTACCAGAGAGACCACGCAGGCGAGTTCGACCTGGTATCCAATGGCATCAAGGACGAGTCCGATACCAGCAATCAGATCCGCATCGTCGAGCAGATGATCGTCTCCGGCGTCAACGCGCTGGTGATTGCCCCGGCCGATTCCAAGGCCCTGGTGCCAGTGGTCAAGAAGGCCATGGACGCGGGGATCACCGTGGTCAACATCGACAACCGCCTCGACCCGGATGTGCTCAAGAGCAAGAACCTCAGCGTGCCCTTCGTGGGCCCCGACAACCGCAAGGGCGCGCGCCTGGTGGGCGAGTACCTGGCCACCCGCCTGAGCGTGGGCGATCAGGTCGGCATCATCGAGGGCGTGCCGACCACCACCAACGCCCAGCAGCGTACTGCCGGTTTCAAGGACGCCATGGAGGCAGCCAAGATCAAGATCGTCTCGGTGCAATCGGGCAACTGGGAGATCGACAAGGGCAATGCCGTGGCCTCGGCCATGCTCAACGAATACCCCGACCTCAAGGCGCTGCTGGCCGGCAACGACAGCATGGCGCTCGGCGCGGTGTCGGCGGTGCGCGCGGCAGGCAAGGTCGGCGCGGTGCAGGTGGTGGGCTACGACAACATCAAGGCGATCCAGCCGATGCTGCGCGACGGTCGCGTGCTGGCCACGGCCGATCAATACGCCGCCAAGCAGGCGGTGTTCGGTATCGAGGCGGCCCTGAAGATGCTGCGCGGCGAGAAGCCGGACGTGGATGCCGACAACGTCATCCAGACCCCGGTCGAGCTGGTCAAGCAGCCCTAGCCCGCTGACGGTGCCTGCCGTGGTGCGGGCGCCAGGAGAACACCTTATGTCGGCGACTGCGGATGTCGTGTTGTCGGTCAGTGCAATCGGCAAGACCTACGCCCAGCCCGTGCTGGGCGATATCGAACTGTCCCTGCTGCGCGGCGAAGTGCTGGCCCTGACTGGCGAGAACGGTGCGGGCAAGAGCACCCTGTCGAAGATCATCGGCGGGCTCGAAACCCCCACCACCGGGCAGATGTTCTACCAGGGCCAGGTGTATCAGCCCGCCAGCCGCACCGCGGCCGAGCGCCAGGGCGTGCGCATGGTGATGCAGGAGCTCAACCTGCTGCCCACCCTGAGCGTGGCCGAGAACCTGTTTCTGCACAACCTGCCCAGCCGCGCCGGCTGGGTCAATCGCACGCGCCTGCGCCAACTGGCGACCGCGGCAATGGCGCAGGTGGGGCTCGAAGCGATCGACCCCGATACGCTGGTCGGCGAGCTGGGCATCGGCCATCAGCAGATGGTGGAGATCGCCCGCAACCTGATCGGCGACTGCCATGTGCTGATTCTCGACGAGCCCACCGCGATGCTCACCGCACGCGAGGTGGAGCTGCTGTTCCGCCAGATCGAGCGCCTGCAGCAACGGGGTGTGTCGATCATCTACATTTCCCACCGCCTCGAAGAGCTCAAGCGCATCGCCCAGCGCATTGCCGTGCTGCGCGACGGCAAGCTGGTGTGCGTGGAACCGATGCAGCGCTACAGCAGCGAGCAACTGGTCAACCTGATGGTGGGGCGCGAGCTGGGCGAGCATATCGACCTGGGGCGCCGCACGATCGGCGAGCCGGTACTGCGTGTCAGCGGCCTGGGCCGGGGCGACAAGGTGCAGGACGTCTCGTTCGAGGTGCGCAGCGGCGAAATCTTCGGCATCTCCGGGCTTATCGGTGCCGGGCGTACCGAGCTGCTGCGCCTGATCTTCGGTGCCGACACGGCCGACAGTGGCAGCATCGAGCTGGGCAGCCCGCTGCGCCCGGTGCGTATCGACTCGCCCATGGCTGCAGTGCGCCACGGCGTGGCCCTGATTACCGAAGACCGCAAGGGCGAAGGCCTGCTGTTGTCGCAGTCGGTCAGTGCCAACCTGGCGTTGGGCAACATGCCGGCGATCTCACGCGCGGGCCTGGTGGACGGTGCTGCCGAGCGTGCCCTGGCCGAGCGCCAGATCCAGGCCATGCGCATCCGCAGCGCCGGGCCCGCACAAACGGTGGGCGAGCTGTCGGGTGGCAACCAGCAGAAGGTGGTGATTGGCCGCTGGCTGGAGCGCGACTGCGCCGTGCTGCTGTTCGACGAGCCCACGCGCGGTATCGATGTGGGCGCCAAGTTCGACATCTATGGGCTGCTCGCCGAGCTGACCCGCCAGGGCAAGGCGCTGGTGGTGGTGTCCAGCGACCTGCGCGAACTGATGCTGATCTGCGATCGCATCGGCGTGCTTTCGGCAGGACGCCTGATTGAAACCTTCGAGCGTGAGCACTGGAGCCAGGACCAGCTACTGGCCGCCGCCTTTGCCGGCTATCAGAAACGTGACGCGCTGCTGCAAGACGCAGTGCCCAGGAACCCCGCATGAACACTTCCCCGATAGACACACCGCCTGGCCCACCGGCCCGGCGCAGCGGTACCTACCTCGGCCTGGGGACCTACCTGAGCCTGGCCGGTGCGCTGCTGGCGATGGTGGTGCTGTTCTCGTTGCTGAGCAGCCACTTTCTGTCGTACGGCACCTTCAGCACCCTGGCCAACCAGATCCCCGACCTGATGGTGCTGGCGGTGGGCATGACCTTCGTGCTGATCATCGGCGGCATCGACCTGTCGGTGGGCTCGGTACTGGCCCTGGCGGCGTCGGCGGTCAGCGTGGCGATTCTGGGCTGGGGCTGGAGCGTGCTGCCGGCGGCACTGCTCGGCATGGGGTGCGCGGCACTGGCCGGGACCCTTACCGGCTCGATCACCGTGGCCTGGCGCATCCCTTCGTTCATCGTCTCGCTGGGTGTGCTGGAAATGGCGCGTGGCGTGGCCTACCAGCTCACCGACTCGCGCACCGCGTACATCGGTGATGCCTTTGCCTGGCTGTCGGAGCCGGTGGCCTTCGGCATTTCGCCGGCCTTCATCATCGCCTTGCTGGTGATCGTGGTGGCGCAACTGGTACTGACCCGCACCGTGTTCGGCCGTTACCTGATCGGCATCGGCACCAACGAAGAGGCCGTGCGCCTGGCCGGCATCGATCCGCGCCCGTACAAGATTCTGGTGTTCTCGCTGATGGGCCTGCTGGCCGGCCTGGCGGCGCTGTTCCAGATCTCGCGGCTGGAGGCCGCCGACCCCAACGCCGGCTCCGGGTTGGAGCTGCAGGTGATTGCCGCCGTGGTGATCGGCGGCACCAGCCTGATGGGCGGTCGCGGTTCGGTCATCAGCACCTTCTTCGGTGTGCTGATCATTTCGGTGCTGGCCGCAGGGCTGGCGCAGATCGGCGCCAGCGAGCCGACCAAACGCATCATCACCGGGGCGGTCATCGTGATCGCCGTGGTTCTCGACACTTACCGCAGCCGGCGCGCGCGCCGGCGGACCTGAACAATGGCAACCATCAAAGATGTAGCGGCGCTGGCGGGTATTTCCTATACCACCGTTTCCCACGTGCTGAACAAGACCCGCCCGGTGAGCGAACCGGTGCGGCGCAAGGTAGAGGCGGCGATTGCCGAGCTGGACTACGTGCCCAGTGCGGTGGCGCGCTCGCTCAAGGCGCGCTGCACGGCCACCATCGGCCTGCTGGTGCCCAACAGCGTCAACCCGTATTTCGCCGAACTGGCGCGGGGCATCGAGGATGGCTGCGAGCGCAATGGCTACTGCGTGATCCTGTGCAACTCCGATGACGACCCGCGCAAGCAGCGCAGCTACCTGCGCGTGCTGCTGGAGAAACGCATCGACGGTCTGATCGTGGCTTCGGTGGGCGAGGAGGCCGACCTGCTCGACAGCCTGGCCAGCGTGCGCACGCCCATGGTGATCGTCGACCGCGCGCTGGCGGGCGTCGACGCCGACCTGGTGCGCATCGACCACGAGCAGGGGGCCTACCTGGCCACCCGGCACCTGCTGGAGCTGGGGCACCAGGACATCGCCTGCATCAACGGTCCGGCACACACCAGCGTGGCCAAGATGCGCCTGGCCGGCTTTCACCGGGCACTGGCCCAGGCCGGGGTGCCCCTGCGCGAGGGCCGCGTGGTGGACAGCGACTTCACCAGCCTGGGCGGCTATGGCGCCGCAGCGCAACTGCTGGGCCACGACCGCCCGACCGCGATCTTCGCGGCCAACGACATGATCGGCATGGGCGTGCTGCGTGCCGCGGCCGAGCGCAACATCTGCGTGCCGAGCGAACTGTCGGTGATCGGTTTCGACGATATCCAGATGAGCCAGTACGTCTACCCTTCGCTGACCACGGTAGGGCAGTCGATCCGCGAGCTGGGCGAGATGGCGTCCGAGCTGTTGCTGCGGCGTATCGGTGAGCCGCAGCGCAGTGGGGTGGAGCAGCGCATCGTCGCACCGAGCATCGTGCTGCGCGAGTCCACCGGGCCGCGTCCCGACCTCTTCAATGATTACCGCTAGGACCGACATGCCATGCAAGCGAATGTAGTGGTGGTAGGCAGCCTGAACATGGACCTGGTGACCCGCGCCGAGCGCCTGCCGCAGGCGGGGGAAACCCTGGCCGGCGAGTGGTTCGGCACCGTGCCGGGCGGCAAGGGCGCCAACCAGGCGGTAGCAGCTGCGCGGTTGGGGGCAGCGGTGGCAATGATCGGCTGTGTGGGGGAGGACGCCTACGGTGCGCAGTTGCGTCAGGCGCTGCTCGACGAGGGCATCGATTGCCAGGGCGTGGACACGGCGGCGGGTGTTTCCAGTGGTGTGGCACTGATCGTGGTGGATGCCAGCAGCCAGAACGCCATCGTCATCGTGGCCGGTGGCAACGGGCACTTGCTGCCGGCATCGGTACAGCGCCTGGACCGCCTGCTGCAGGCTGCCGATGTGATCATCTGCCAGCTCGAAGTACCGCAGGCCACCGTGGCACACACCCTGGCCCGTGGCCGGGCGCTGGGCAAGACCGTGATCCTCAACCCGGCACCGGCCACCGGGCCGCTGCCGGCTGACTGGTTTGCCAACATCGACTACCTGATCCCCAACGAGAGCGAGGCCAGCGCCCTGACCGGGCTGCCGGTGGCTTCGCTGCAGGAGGCGCAGGCAGCCGCCAGCCGACTGCTGGCGCTGGGGGTGGACAAGGTGATCGTCACCCTGGGCGCGCAAGGCGCTCTGTTCGCCGATGGCCAGGGTTTTGCGCATTTTCCGGCGACGCGGGTGCAGCCACTGGACACCACGGCGGCCGGGGATACCTTCGTCGGTGGCTTTGCCGCTGCGTTGGCCGCTGGCAGGTCGGAGCGCGAGGCCATTGCCTTTGGCCAGCAGGCCGCCGCCATTTCGGTCACCCGCGCCGGTGCCCAGCCCTCCATTCCGTATCTGAGTGAACTGCAGGGGAGCACGCCATGAAGAAGACTCCGTTGCTCAATATCGCCCTGTCGCGCCTGATCGCGTCGCTGGGGCATGGCGATGTGGTGCTGATCGGCGACGCCGGCCTGCCCGTGCCTGCCGGTGTCGAGCTGATCGACCTTGCACTGACGCCCGGCATACCGGATTTCATCAGTACCTTGCAAACGGTGCTGGCCGAAATGCAGGTCGAAAGCCACGTGCTGGCCGACGAGACCCTGCAACACAGGCCGCCGGCCCTGGCAGGCATCGAGCTGCTGCATGCCCGCGGCGAGCTGGGCGCGCGCCATTTGATGAGCCATGCGGCGTTCAAGCAGCTCGGTGCGCAGGCCAGGGCCATCGTGCGCACCGGCGAATGCCAGCCCTATACCAACATCGCGCTGGTGGCGGGCGTGACCTTTTGACTGTTGTCCCCTGAGCACAAGGAGTGCCCAATGCCTGAACGTGTCCAAAAAGCCAAACGTTTGCTACGAGGTTTAGTGCTTATGTCTGCCCTGTCGAGTACTGCCGTGCTGGCCGCGCCCCGCGACCTGATCATCGATACCGACCCCGGCGCGGATGACGTGGTGGCGTTGTTGTTCGCCCTGGCGTCGCCAGAGGAACTGAAGGTGCGCGCCATTACCACCGTGGCCGGTAATGTGCGACTCGACAAGACCTCGCGCAACGCACGGCTGGCCCGGGAGTGGGCGGGGCGCGAAGAGGTGCCGGTGTACGCCGGCGCGCCCACGCCGCTGGTGCGCACGCCGATCTATGCCGAGAACATCCATGGCGAGGAGGGCTTGCCTGGCGTGGCGGTGCACGAGCCGAAAAAGGGCCTGGCCCAGGGCAGCGCGGTGCAGTACCTGATCGACACCCTCGGTGGCGCTGAACCCAACAGCATCACCCTTGCCATGCTCGGCCCGCAGACCAACCTGGCACTGGCGCTGATTCAGGCCCCGCAGATCGTCAAGGGCATCAAGGAAGTGGTGGTGATGGGCGGTGCCCACTTCAATGGCGGCAATATCACCCCGGTGGCCGAGTTCAACCTGTACGCCGACCCACAGGCGGCAGAGGTCGTGTTGCGCAGCGGGGTCAAGCTCACCTACCTGCCGCTGGATGTGACCCACAAGGTACTCACCAGCGAGGCGCGCCTGAAGCAGATTCGCGGGTTGAACAACCACGCCAGCAAGCTGGTGGGCGATATTCTGGATGCTTACGTCAAGGGGGACATGGCGCACTACGGCCTGCCGGGTGGGCCGGTGCACGATGCCAGCGTGATTGCCTACCTGCTCAAGCCCGAGCTGTTCAGTGGCCGGCAGATTCACATGAGCGTGGATAGCCGCGAAGGCCCGACCTTTGGTCAGACCATTGCGGACTGGTACGGCACGCTCGAGCTACCGGCCAATGTGATGTGGATCGAGAGCGGCGATGCCCAGGGCTTTTTCGATTTGCTCAGCGAGCGTCTTGCTCGATTGCAGTAATGGGTGTGGGCTGGTGTTCGGTCGCGGGCCAGTGGCGTTCGAACACCTGGTCGACGAAGGTGCGGGCAGCTTCGTGGCCGAGGTCTTGAAGCAGCAGGTCGGCGGCGATGATGAACAGCTCTTCGGTGGTGCCGGGGCTGTAGGAACGATGGCCGTCAGGCCATGTGACCTTGATGTTGGTGTCCAGGGTGGGGCTATTCATGGGGGTCTCGATCGAAAATACGCGTGCTGTTTGGTGCAGATGCCGGGCCCTGGCGTCTACAGCGGGGGCATGATTGCGCTCCGCCAACTGGTACAAGTTAAACATGTTGCAACAGGGCCGGCACTGCTACTTATGCATAAGCAGCGGGGCTAGGCAAACTAAATGGTGGTTGGGTTCGCCTATTCGTGACGTCTGTACCGATTCTTCGTTGGCACTTGGGTCGGCGCGGTAGCCGTGGAGCTGGCTTGCCAGCGAAGAGGGCGTACAGAGTCCGCCTGATGTACCCTGCACCCCACAGCCACCGCGCACGCCCGAGGACACCCCGTGCAGATCGACTTGAACACCCCCGAGCAGCTCACCCCCCAGCAGGTGCGCCAGCTGCTGGCCGAAGGCAACGACCGAATCCACAACCAGTTGCGCGTCACCCGCGGCGGCATTGCCTACCTGTCGCAGATTACCGGCGGGCGCGAGCTCGATGGCCTGCTGTTTCGCCTCGAGACCTGGGCCGCCGGCTCGGGCTGCGTGGGCCCTGTTGCCGCCGACGACGAACGCTGGGTCATGCAGGTGTACAACGTGCTGGCCAGCAACTGGCCCAAGCCCGCCAGCGACTACATCGATATCTACTGAACCGCTGCGCTCAGGCAAAATCCGGTCACGATTGAGGTTTCCCTGACGAGCACGTCTCAGGCAGACTGGGACGTTTTTGCAACCAAAAGTGCTTAAAACTGTCGTATCAGACAGCATTCCAGTATTTGAAAGGAGGATTCATGTTCCGCACGCGTGCAACATTGGCGAGCCTGTTGGCAGCCGTGGTTCTGGCAGGTTGCAGTACCGATGGCTCATCGTCCAAGGCGCCAGAGGTAGCGGCAGCACCGAACCTCGATGGTCGCTGCGATGCCAGCAACGCCGCATTCACCGTCGGCAAGCCGGCAACCCCCGAGCTGCTGGAGCAGGCGCGCAAGGCGAGCGGGGCGCAGATCGCCCGAGTGCTCAAGCCGACCGACATGATCACCCTGGAGTACCGTTCCGAGCGCTTGAACCTCAACGCCGACGACAAGGGCGTGGTCACCCGGGTCAACTGCGGCTGATTCCGCCCCGGGCCTGCCGTTGCATAAACGGCAGGCACAAAAAAACCCGTCCAAGGACGGGTTTTTTTAATTCGTCAGAACTTACTCTGGACGAACTTGTGCAGCCTGCATGCCCTTCTGGCCTTTTTCGGCAACGAAGGAGACGGTCTGGCCTTCTTTCAGGCTCTTGAAGCCGTCAGACTCGATGGCCTTGAAGTGTACGAACAGGTCGTCGCCGCCACCTTGTGGAGTGATGAAGCCGAAGCCTTTTTCATCGTTGAACCATTTGACGGTGCCGGTTTGGCGATTGGACATGGGTGTATCTCCAGGAAACATGATGTTTTTCAGTAGTGCGGTGTCGCCGAGGCCAACAAGGTGCACAGAGGCATCATAGTCTAATTTTGCGCTTGTGGTGACTTTTACGTGTGCCGAATGCTGATCTGGCGCAAATTAACTGAGTTTTGTATGGCCTACGCCCTTATTTCTGGGGCTTGCAGGCCTTCGTAACCAGCTGGGTTGCCTTGTCTATGAGCTTCTGGTCTACGCCGTCAGTGCTGTTGAGCTCTTTGATCTCTGCGTCCGAAAAGTTTTTTTCGATCACATTCACGCTGCAGCTGCAGTGCTTTTCGGCGGATTGTTTCGTCATGCCCGGCTGGGCAGAGGCGGTGGCCACGCAGGACGTCAGGTAGCCTGGTGGAACAGTGCCTGCGTTGGCGCCAAGCGGCAGCAGCAGGGCACCAGTGGCCGCCAAGGCCAGAAGAGAATGAAGTCGCATACCGGTCACTCCTTTATTAGGTCGGGTGTATCTAGAGTAGGTCGCTTCCTAATCTCTGAGCGGAAAAAAACCGCTCAAGTTCACCGCATCGGTCTAAATTCAGAATATTTCTGCATATCCCCGGCCCATGGCCCTACGCGCCGAAAGCTTTGTGCTAGCATGCCTGGCTCAGGATTTGGCCGATTCGTCTTGCCGCTCAAATCTTTCTATATATATGTATCCAGTCACTCTGGTTCGTACCCTGGCAGGCCCTTGGGCTTCTGCCACTGTGAGGCAGGCTTTGCATTGCAAAGACAGGGTCGAATCGCGTACTGGCTCATCCCAACCCACGTGACCTTTGGTAGGGGTCACCACTAGGAGAGGAGGCGCCATGCCCACTATTACTCTTCCCGATGGCAGTCAACGTTCGTTCGACAAGGCCGTAACCGTAGCCGAGGTCGCCGCATCCATTGGTGCAGGCCTGGCCAAGGCCACCGTGGCCGGCAAGGTCGACGGCAAGCTGGTCGACGCGTGCGACCTGATCGAGCAGGACGCCAGCCTGCAAATCATCACGCCCAAGGACGAAGAGGGGCTGGAGATCATCCGTCACTCCTGCGCTCACCTGGTCGGTCATGCCGTCAAGCAGCTGTACCCGACCGCCAAGATGGTGATCGGCCCGGTCATCGACGAGGGCTTCTACTACGACATCGCGTATGAGCGTCCCTTCACCCCGGAAGACCTGGCGGCGATCGAGCAGCGCATGCAGCAGCTGATCGAGAAGGACTACGACGTCATCAAGAAGGTCACCCCGCGCGCCGAGGTGATCGAGCTGTTCAAGGCCCGTGGCGAAGACTACAAGCTGCGCCTGGTCGAAGATATGCCGAACGAACAGGCCATGGGCCTGTACTTCCATGAAGAATACGTCGACATGTGCCGCGGCCCGCACGTGCCCAATACGCGCTTTCTCAAGTCGTTCAAGCTGACCAAGCTGTCCGGTGCCTACTGGCGCGGCGACGCCAAGAACGAGCAACTGCAACGTGTTTACGGCACGGCCTGGGCTGACAAGAAGCAGCTGGCCGCCTACATCCAGCGCATCGAAGAGGCCGAGAAACGCGACCACCGCAAGATCGGCAAGCGCCTGAACCTGTTCCACCTCCAGGAAGAAGCGCCGGGCATGGTGTTCTGGCACCCCAATGGCTGGACCCTGTACCAGGTGCTCGAGCAGTACATGCGCAAGGTGCAACGCGACAACGGCTACCTGGAAATCAAGACCCCGCAAGTGGTCGACCGCACGCTGTGGGAGAAGTCCGGGCACTGGGCCAACTACGGTGACAACATGTTCACCACCCAGTCCGAGAACCGCGACTACGCCATCAAGCCGATGAACTGCCCGTGCCACGTACAGGTGTTCAACCAGGGCCTGAAGAGCTACCGCGAGCTGCCGCTGCGTTTGGCCGAGTTCGGCGCTTGCCATCGCAACGAGCCTTCGGGCGCCCTGCACGGCATCATGCGTGTGCGCGGCTTCGTGCAGGACGATGCGCACATCTTCTGCACCGAAGAACAGATGCAGTCCGAGTCCGCCGCGTTCATCAAGCTGACCCTGGATGTGTACAAGGACTTCGGCTTCAAGGACATCGAGCTCAAGCTCTCGACGCGCCCTGAAAAGCGCGTGGGCTCCGACGACCTGTGGGACCGTGCCGAAGGCGCATTGGCCGCCGCGCTCGACAGCGCCGGCCTGCCGTACGACCTGCAGCCGGGTGAAGGGGCGTTCTACGGCCCGAAAATCGAATTCTCGCTGAAGGATTGCCTTGGCCGTGTGTGGCAGTGTGGTACCCTGCAGCTCGACTTCAACCTGCCGATCCGTCTGGGCGCCGAATACGTCTCCGAAGACAACGGCCGCAAGCATCCAGTAATGCTGCACCGTGCCATCCTCGGTTCGTTCGAGCGTTTCGTCGGAATTCTCATCGAGCACTACGAAGGTGCATTCCCAGCCTGGCTGGCGCCTACGCAGGCGGTGATCATGAATATCACCGACAAACAAGCGGATTTCGCCCAGAAAGTGGAAAAAACTCTGGCCGAAAGCGGCTTCCGTGCCAAGTCCGACTTGAGAAATGAGAAAATCGGCTTTAAAATCCGCGAGCATACCTTGCTCAAGGTTCCCTATCTCCTGGTTATCGGGGATCGGGAAGTCGAAACGCAAACTGTCGCTGTGCGTACCCGCGAAGGTGCTGACCTGGGCTCCATGCCCGTCGCCCAATTTGCGGACCTGCTCGCGCAAGCGGTTTCCCGGCGTGGTCGCCAAGATTCGGAGTAATTACTATTAAGCGTGATATGAGACAAGATAAACGAGCTGCACCGAAAGCCCCGATCAACGAGAATATCTCGG
Source organism: Pseudomonas sp. 1176_21 (assembly GCF_052850635.1). Taxonomy (NCBI): domain Bacteria; kingdom Pseudomonadati; phylum Pseudomonadota; class Gammaproteobacteria; order Pseudomonadales; family Pseudomonadaceae; genus Pseudomonas; species Pseudomonas sp. 1176_21. The sequence continues at coordinate 114,240 of NZ_VXCV01000006.1, read as the reverse complement.
CACGTGAGGTTCGGTTAATTGGCGCTGACGGCGAGCAGTTGGGCATCGTCTCGATTGAAGAAGCGCTTCGTATCGCTGAAGAAGCGAAACTGGACCTGGTAGAAATTTCTGCTGACGCCGTTCCGCCTGTCTGCAAAGTCCTCGACTACGGCAAAAGCCTGTTCGAGAAGAAAAAGCAGCAGGCTGCGGCGAAGAAGAACCAGAAGATCATCCAGATCAAAGAAATCAAGTTTCGTCCAGGGACGGAGGAAGGGGATTACCAGGTAAAACTACGCAACCTGGTACGTTTCCTTACTGATGGGGACAAGACCAAAATCTCTCTGAGATTCCGTGGTCGTGAGATGGCCCACCAGGAGCTGGGTATGGAACTGTTGAAGCGGATCGAAGCTGATCTTGCCGAATACGGGACCGTCGAACAGCATCCTAAGATGGAAGGACGCCAGCTTTTGATGGTCATCGCCCCCAAGAAAAAGAAATAACCACCAGGGCACGGCAGGCCTTGCGGTTATGTTTATCAACTGAATGCGGAGTATCCGAACATGCCAAAAATGAAAACCAAAAGCGGTGCAGCCAAGCGTTTCTTGAAAACGGCTAACGGCATCAAGCACAAACACGCTTTCAAGAGCCACATCCTGACCAAAATGTCGACCAAGCGTAAGCGTCAACTTCGCGGTAGCAGCCTGCTGCACGCGTCGGACGTTGCAAAAGTCGAGCGCATGCTGCGCCTTCGTTAATTTTTGGTTATAGATAGAGGAAATTACTCATGGCTCGTGTAAAGCGTGGCGTCATCGCTCGTAAGCGTCACAAGAAAATTCTGAAACTGGCTAAAGGTTACTACGGCGCTCGCTCGCGCGTATTCCGTGTTGCCAAGCAAGCGGTCATCAAGGCAGGCCAATACGCCTACCGCGACCGTCGCCAGAAAAAACGTCAGTTCCGCGCTCTGTGGATCGCTCGTATCAACGCTGGTGCTCGCGTCAACGGTCTGTCCTACAGCCGCCTGATCGCTGGCCTGAAAAAAGCGTCGATCGAAATCGACCGCAAAGTTCTGGCTGATCTGGCAGTGAACGAAAAAGCGGCGTTTGCTGCGATTGTCGAAAAGGCTAAAGCCGTTCTGGCTTAAGTACCCACGACAATCATTCGCCGTCGATGTCGGCGGCGGATGTTAAACGTCATAGATAGGGGAAGAGCCTGTAAGCTCTTCCCCTATTTTGTATCTGGAGTCTGTACATGGAAAACCTGGATGCGTTGGTCTCCCAAGCCCTCGAGGCTGTGGAGCGCGCTGAAGACATCAATGCCCTGGAGCAGATCCGGGTTCAATTCCTTGGCAAGAAAGGCGAACTGACTCAGGTGATGAAGACCCTGGGCAACCTGCCGGCTGAAGAGCGGCCCAAAGTCGGCGCGCTGATCAACGAAGCCAAGGAACGCGTGACCGAGGTGCTCAACGCCCGCAAAGCCGCCTATGAAGAAGCCGAGCTCAGCGCTCGCCTGGCTGCCGAGTGCATTGACGTCACCTTGCCTGGCCGTGGCCAGACCTCCGGTGGTTTGCACCCTGTCACCCGTACCCTCGAACGCATCGAGCAGTTCTTCACCCATATCGGCTACGGCATCGCCGAAGGCCCGGAAGTCGAAGACGACTACCACAACTTCGAAGCGCTCAACATTCCCGGCCACCACCCAGCCCGGGCAATGCATGACACCTTCTACTTCAATGCCAACATGCTGCTGCGCACCCACACCTCGCCGGTGCAAGTGCGGACCATGGAGTCCACTCAGCCGCCGATTCGCATTGTCTGCCCGGGTCGCGTGTACCGCAACGACTCGGACATTACCCACTCGCCGATGTTTCACCAGGTCGAAGGCCTGCTGATCGATCGCGACATCAATTTTGCCGACCTCAAAGGCACCATCGAAGAATTCCTGCGCGTGTTCTTCGAAAAAGAGCTGGCGGTACGTTTCCGTCCGTCGTTCTTCCCCTTCACCGAGCCTTCGGCTGAAGTCGATATCCAGTGCGTGATGTGCAGCGGCAAGGGCTGCCGTGTGTGCAAGCAGACCGGTTGGCTCGAAGTCATGGGCTGCGGCATGGTGCACCCGAACGTGCTGCGCATGTCTGGTATCGACCCCGAAGAGTTCTCGGGCTTCGCATTTGGCATGGGGGCCGAGCGCCTGGCCATGCTGCGTTACGGCGTCAACGATTTGCGCCTGTTCTTCGACAACGACTTGCGGTTCCTTGCGCAATTTCGCTAGGTCGCGCACCCGTAACGAATCTTTAGGAGAGCAGGATGAAATTCAGTGAAAAGTGGCTGCGCGGTTGGGTCAACCCGCAGGTATCCCGTGACGAGCTGGTGGCACGTCTGTCCATGGCCGGTCTTGAGGTCGACAGCGTAACCCCGGCCGCCGGTCAATTCAGCGGCATCGTGGTGGGCGAGGTGCTGAGCACCGAGCAGCACCCCGACGCCGACAAGCTGCGCGTGTGCCAGGTCAGCAATGGCAGCGAGACCTTCCAGGTAGTGTGCGGCGCGCCGAATGTGCGCCCTGGCCTGAAGATCCCGTTCGCCATGATCGGCGCCGAACTGCCAGGCGACTTCAAGATCAAGAAGGCCAAGCTGCGTGGCGTCGAGTCCAACGGCATGCTGTGCTCGGCTGCCGAACTGCAGATCAGCGAAGAGAACGACGGCCTGCTGGAACTGGCGGCAAACGCCCCGGTTGGCCAGGACATCCGCGTGTATCTGGACCTGGACGATGCCAGCATCGAGGTCGACCTGACCCCGAACCGCGGCGACTGCCTGTCCCTGGCCGGCCTTGCCCGTGAAGTCGGCGCCCTGTACGGCGCCCCTGTCACCCGCCCGACCGTTCCGGCCATTGCGCCAGGCATCGACGACGTGCGTCCGGTAGACGTGCTGGCGCCGGCCGCGTGCCCGCGTTACCTGGGCCGCGTTATCCGCAACGTCGACCTGTCACGCCCGACCCCGCTGTGGATGGTCGAGCGTCTGCGCCGCAGTGACGTGCGCAGCATCGATGCTGCCGTCGACATCACCAACTACGTGATGATCGAGCTGGGCCAGCCGCTGCACGCCTTCGACCTGGCTGAAATCAACGGTGGCATCCGGGTGCGCATGGCCGAGGAGGGCGAGAAGCTCGTCCTGCTCGATGGCCAGGAAGTTGCCCTGCGTGCCGACACGCTGGTCATCGCCGACCACGATCGCGCCCTGGCCATTGCCGGCGTGATGGGTGGCGAGCACAGCGGTGTTGCGGCCACCACCAAGGATATCTTCCTTGAAAGCGCCTTCTTCGAGCCGATCTCGGTGGCTGGCAAGGCCCGCTCCTACGGCCTGCACACCGATGCCTCGCACCGCTACGAGCGTGGCGTGGACTCGCAGCTGGCCCGCGAAGCCATGGAGCGCGCCACTGGCCTGCTGCTGGATATCGTAGGCGGCGAAGCCGGCCCGATCATCGAGACCGTCAGCCCAGAGCACCTGCCCAACATCGCCCCGGTCACCCTGCGTGCCGAGCGCATCACCCAGATGCTGGGCATGGAGATGGACAGCGCCGAAGTCGAGCAACTGCTCAACGGCCTGGGCCTGAAAACCAGCGGTGAGGCCGGGCAGTGGCAGGTCGAAGTGCCCAGCCATCGCTTCGACATCAGCCTGGAAGTGGACCTGATCGAAGAGCTGGCCCGTCTGTACGGCTACAACCGCCTGCCGGTCCGTTACCCGCAAGCGCGCCTGGCCCCGCAGGCCAGGTCTGAAGTGCGTGGCGAACTGCCTGCGCTGCGTCGCCTGCTGGTTGCCCGTGGTTACCAGGAAGCGATCACCTACAGCTTCATCGACCCCAAGCAGTTCGAGCTGTTCAACCCTGGCGTAGAGCCGCTGCTGCTGGCCAACCCGATTTCCAGCGACATGGCGGCCATGCGTGTCAGCCTGTGGCCGGGCCTGGTCAAGGCACTGCAGCACAACCTCAACCGCCAGCAAGACCGTGTGCGCCTGTTCGAGAGCGGCCAGCGCTTCGTCGGCCAGCTGGGCGACCTAAAGCAACAGCCGATGCTGGCTGGTGTGGTCTGCGGCAGCCGCCTGCCGGAAGGCTGGGCCAACGGCCGCGACACCATCGACTTCTTCGATGTGAAGGCCGACGTTGAAGCGGTACTGGGCTTCTCCGGTTCGCTCGACGACTTCACCTTCGTGCCCGGCAAACACCCGGCGCTGCACCCAGGCCAGACCGCGCGCATCGAGCGTGACGGCGTCGAAGTCGGCTACCTGGGCGCCTTGCACCCCGAGCTGGTCAAGACCCTGGGCCTGGATCGCACCGTGTATGTGTTCGAGCTGGTGCTGGCGGATGTAGTGGAAGGGCGCCTGCCGAAGTTCCACGAACTGTCACGCTTCCCCGAAGTACGCCGTGACCTGGCGTTGATCGCAGGGCGTGATGTGGCGGCCAGCGCGGTGCTGGATGTAATCCGTGAAAACGCAGGCGAGTGGCTCACCGACCTCAGGCTGTTTGATGTGTATCAGGGTAAAGGTATTGATCCTGATAGAAAAAGCCTGGCCGTCGGCTTGACCTGGCAGCATCCATCGCGCACTCTTAACGACGATGAGGTGAACGCCACCACGCAAAACATTCTCACCTCGCTTGAACAAAGGTTGAACACCACGTTAAGGAAATAGCGTATGGGTGCTCTGACGAAAGCTGAGATGGCCGAACGGCTGTACGAGGAGCTGGGCCTGAACAAGCGCGAGGCCAAGGAATTGGTCGAGCTGTTTTTTGAAGAGATCAGGCACGCTCTTGAAGACAACGAGCAGGTCAAATTGTCGGGTTTCGGCAACTTTGACTTGCGTGACAAGCGCCAGCGGCCGGGCCGCAACCCGAAAACGGGTGAAGAGATCCCGATCACGGCGCGTCGAGTCGTCACCTTTCGTCCAGGGCAGAAGTTGAAAGCCCGAGTTGAGGCCTATGCTGGAACCAAGTCATAACGACGAGCTTCCGCCGATTCCAGGCAAACGCTACTTCACCATTGGTGAAGTGAGCGAGCTTTGTGCGGTAAAACCGCACGTGCTCCGTTACTGGGAGCAGGAGTTTCCCCAGCTTAACCCGGTGAAGCGCCGCGGTAACCGCCGGTATTATCAGCGCCAGGACGTGCTGATGATCCGGCAGATCCGGGCGCTGTTGTATGACCAGGGCTTCACCATCGGCGGTGCGCGGTTGCGCCTTTCGGGGGATGAAGCCAAGGATGATACGACCCAGTACAAACAGATGATTCGGCAGATGATTGTCGAATTGGAGGATGTGCTGGTGGTGTTGAAGAAGTGACCGAAGCCGTTTCAGGAATTTTGGAAAAAAAGCTTCCATAATTCAAAAGGTTAAGGTAAATTCTTCATCGTTCTCAGCAACAAGGGGAACATGCTTCAAGCCCAGTCGGGGCGTAGCGCAGCCCGGTAGCGCACTTGCATGGGGTGCAAGGGGTCGAGTGTTCGAATCACTCCGTCCCGACCAAAAAACTCCAAGAAATCCAGTCACTTAGCGGTGATTGGATTTTTTTATGCCTCAATTTTTTATGTGCCCTTGGTTCTAGGGCACACATAGGGCACATCAGCTCATCAGGGGGAGTTGCGTGTGCCCTTGTTGAATGGACTTGTGCCATGAGCGAGGGTAGGAGGTAGTTTCGAAGGCCGCCCTCCCCAGATGCACAGGGAGGGGTGGGCATTTGCTGACAAAGCTGGTGCAAAGCGATGAGTACACGCCGGATCTATTTGCTGAGCCGCCGAGGAGGAACGTCGGCAAGCTAATGGAAACGATTGATCTGCTCAGCGCTAGGTTCTGTAGAGGGGCGGTTGGGGACGGTGTGGCCTGTGGGCGGGTATGGGAGATGCGGAGGGAGATACTCTTGCCCGCGTATACGTTGAGTTGGCGAGAGCTGCCGAAGGGAGGTAGGGATTTTTAGTTTGATCCCTGATCTTTGTGCGGCTAAAATCAACTTTTAGGTATCCTGGTTACCGGAATTAAATCATGGCAGTGGGACTGAACAAAAAAGAAATCGGTGGGCCTGACGCTCGAAAAGCGGAGGCCTGCGAGCTTACACCATCCCTCCCGCCTAGAGGGGCTCGGGTAACAATCAGCTATCCAGGGAAGATGGATGAAGAAGGTATCCTTCAGCCTCGTAATGTTCCGTTTGTAAAGATCGCTGAAAGCGGTGCTCTTGAAGACAGTTCTATTCAAGAAGACAGTTTCATCTGGGCCGACAACTGGCTTGCGCTTAATCGTCTTGTGCAGGATGGTGTCAAGGCGAAGCTGATCTATCTTGATCCGCCTTATGCGACAGGGCTAGGTTTTGCGTCGCGTTCAAGTGAGCATGCATATAACGACACGCTGACTGAGGCGGCATACCTTGAGTTTATGCGTCGTAGGCTCGTCCTGTTGCGCGAACTGCTTGATGAAGACGGTAGCATCTATGTCCATATCGGACATCAGATGGTTGGTCAGCTGAAGTTAATTCTGGATGAAATATTCGGAAGAGATAATTTCATCAATCTAATTACTCGAAGGAAGTGTAGTAGTAAGAACTTCACTAAGAAGCAATATTCAAACCTCAATGACTATATTCTTTTTTACGGTAAAGGAAAGAATTATATCTGGAATAAGCCAGGAAAAAAGCCGGATCCTGAATGGATTGCAAAAGAGTATCCGAAGGTCGATGCTAAAGGGCAGTACAAACTCGTTCCTGTACATGCGCCTGGCGTAAGGCATGGTGCTACAGGTGGCGAGTGGCGCGGGATGATGCCGCCGCCAGGAAAACACTGGCAGTATGTGCCGGAAAAGCTCGATGCTTTTGATGAAAATGGTGAAATTCACTGGTCTAAAAATGGAAATCCAAGAAGGAAAGTTTACTTGGAAGAGACCAAGTCTATTGGTTATACAGACTATTGGGAGGAGTTCAGGGATGCGCACCATCAGGCAATTTTGGTAACGGGATACCCGACTGAAAAAAATTTCGACATGATGAAGCTGATTGTCGAAGCAAGTAGTAATCCTGGAGATCTGGTTATCGATCCATTCTGTGGGTCTGGAAGCACTATCCATGCTGCTAGCGCTCTGGGAAGAAAATGGATCGGAATTGATGAGTCTTTCACAGCCGCTAAAACTGTGATTGAAAGACTGAAGAAGGGTCGCACCCCTTTGGGCGATTTCGTCAAGAAGGGCAAGGCTATACAAGAAGAACTGCCGCTGTTTAGTGAGCCAGCGGCAGGAAGGCACGAGAAAACTCTTGAGAGTATGAACCTCTACATTGACGCTTCGACTGCTGCTAGTGCCAAAGATGAGGTGTTGGAGCTATACAAATCCCTCAATAGCGTCCCAGAAGCCATTCCGGCGTAATGCGCATAGGCGCGGTTTTAAGAGTAGTGACTCTCACCGCGCCTTCCCAAGCTCCGTCTAGCTTACATGCTTCGCTCCATGTGTCTTTATGTGCCAATCCAGGTCCGTCGGCGAGAAAAATGAGACGAAACTGATGGCCGAACTCTTGGCAAAACGCGATAGCTTTTGCAACTTTATCCGAGTTTCCACCAGTACGATCATCTGACTGAGCACCGCCGCGAGTTGAGTCGTATCGAGCAAATCCGACTGCGCAAACGTGCCCCTGACTTGTCTTGATCACAAAATCGCATGGGTAGTCACCATTGTAATTTTCGAATACCTTTCGAAGTTCTATATCGCGCCCAGCCCCACGAGGGCCATCAATGGTAAAGCGTGCTTGAAAAGTGTGCTCAAACCATTCAAAGAATCGGTCAGTGAGTTTGTAGCCAAGCTGACCACGAGTGTCATACTCTCCCACTAGAGCTGCCAGAGCTGCCTCTTCGAGTGCTGTAAAAGAATTGAATTGGTCACGAATAGTCGCGATTGGCTTAAAGGTGTCACCGTAGTTATCAACCAGTAAGGAGGTGGGAACTCTGATTTTTCTAGCCATCTCAGTGTCGATTATGGGCGATACGCAGCGGCGAAAAATTTTGAGTAGCGTCATACGCTGAGTCGCTTTAAATTCGTTTGTGCGAATCCGGTTCAGAAGCTCTGCGGTAGAGGGAGCTTCGTTTGCTAGTAGGCCGAAAAGCGAAATGTCGCTTTGATAGCGCGATTGGCTGTTAGCTAGCACTTCAGGGAAGCGGGCGGCTAGGTCAATGGCTGTGATGATGCTGTGAGGCGACTCGATATGAGCCAAGAATTTGTGATCGCCAGACATGCTTTCCTCCGTTTCAGATGTTGGTAGAGGATAGCAATAGTTTCTGGCAAAATGCCATCAAACGTTGGTTGTACTGACAACGCGCTATCGAGGGTGGCCTGGTCTAAATGGGGGCAATAATCATCGGCCTTGGCCGGTGACAAAATTTCTGACACCCCCTCCTTCGGCGTTGCTTTCGTCACTGTCAGACCTTTCCTGCGAAAATGTAGGAAAAGCATGGTGCTGCAATATCTTGATTAATTTCAAGTGGCCATCACGAAACGTCTGTCAGTATGTAAATCTGTCGCCCCTTTTAGCTCCATCGATTTGCTAGTTTTCCGGCCCTTCTTTACGCGCTGTAGTCCATTTCCCAATCGTGTTTTTGCCGCTTCCAGCCGTTGCGATCCTCTCCATCGCTCTCTAATCTTTCTGCGCTGTTGTAAGTCCGGCAGCTCTACGTGGGGCACATTTGTGTGCGCCGGGTTCGTTGCTTACTCGGTCTGTCAACCTGCGTATAGCTGCCACCTGGTCGTACGCTTGAACGGCGTGACGCAGCAAGTCATTCCGGACTTCCCAGCAAATGCCGAGCTCGGCATTTGTGAGTAGCACTTCTCCTCCAGGCGATACTCCGCCAGAATGCGCGCACATTTCGATTTTGATGATCGGTCTAACGCATGGAGCGAGTAGGTGCGTCATTTACTAGCGGCAATAGTGCTCGGTTTTTCCTGCTCTCTGCCCGCCTTGGCGGGGGATGGCCGCGCCGTAGAACCCACGTTCCTCGGAGTAATCGTTACGTCTTCTCTGGCCGTGACGCTGTTTCCCGTGACCCTGACCGAGGACGCGGAAGCCAGCAGCCGTAATAGCAGCAAAAACCAGGATAAAAAAATCGTAGACGCCCGCAATGACGCGGCGGCCTACGTGGCAAGCGACGGCGCCATTCTGGGCGTGGAGCTGCAAGCCGCCTTGTCAGCGCTGCGGCCCGCAAGCACGGTAACTACTGAGGACGAGATGCAACTGGCGAAGGCGATCCTGGCCTATCAACCAGCGAACTAAAGTCCTGCTAAAGCGCATTTCTCACAACGAATTTGCAATCCGTTACATCCAAACCTCAGCCTTTCCCTATTCCCTGTAGGCTCTTTCCCAATCATACTCCCGCCGCACGCCAGCCATTGCGCCGGCCCAGTCAGCGCTCTAGTCTCCTCCGCGTCGTTGCTCATCAACGACCGGCTTTGACAGGCCGTCCCTGACTCTTGGCGCACGTGCACCCTTTATGGCGGCTGTACGTGGGGCACACTCGTGTGCGCCGAGTTCTAGAGTCCTCGGTCTGTCAACCCGCGTACCGCTGCCACCTTCTTGTTTGACAGCAGGTCTGTAGCAGCCTCATCGACTCTAGAGGTTCATCATGCTCAAAATCGTCCCAGACCCACCGCACCACACCCCCCAAACCCTCGAGGACATCCTCATCCAACTCTCCGAATACCTGCTCTGCGCACAGACCGTGTCGCAGCACGCGGTGCTACTTCATTCCCAAGCCCCCCAGCAGATGCTCAGCCTGGCGGCCGTGCATGAGATAGAACACGCGCGGGGGTTGGTGGAGGTGGCGTTGAGTCGGGTTCAGGCTGTTCACTGATGGGGTAGTAGGGGGCTTGGGTGCTATGCGACCGTGTTGCGGTCGTTCGCGGGTCAAGCCCGCTCCTACAGGGTTTTGTGGTGTGCATTCGGCTACGGCGGTGTCTGCATTCGCTGGCAAGGCCAGCTCCTACAAGGTTATGCGGCGCCTGTAGAGCCCCCACACCTCCTGAAATTGGCAACGCTGCAGGAGCATTTTGGATGGACAAGGATTCGATTGCACCCGCCACAAACGCGGTCAAAACCATCGGCGTCGGCACCTTCGGCGAAGGCGAAGCAGCCTCCAACGCCGACCGGCTGTTCCGCGTGCAACCCGGCCACAATGCGCAGTTCGCGCTGGAGCAAGCCGCCGCGCTGATGAGCTGCGTGTATAGGCTCACCCTGCAAGCCGGCACCCAGCAGGACACCTCGCTGATCTGGGCCGCGCACTGCCTCAGCGGCATGTCAAAAGCCCTGGTCGAGGACGTGGCTCACGCCATGCTCACCGACTAGCCACCCCGCACAGCAGCGGGCGAAGGGCGCCGATGCTGCCCCTCGGCCGCTGCAAGGCCGTCACCGATCACCCGCACCCGCGCCATCACCACCTGCGGCTGCTGCATCACCGCAAAGTGCCCGCCCTCGATCATGCGCAAGCTGAAACCACCCTCGGTCACGCGCTGCCAACAACCCAGCGATTCAAAGCGCACCTGCTCGTCACCCATACCGCCAAACGCATCCACCGGGATGTCCAGGCCGCGCACATGCGTGTGGCGATACCCCAGAATCAACTCCAGGTCGGCCTGCAGTATCGGCACCGCCAGGTCCATCATCGCCTGGTTCGCCAGCACCTCCCGTGGCGTGCCGGCAAGGTTCGCCAGGTAATCGCGCAAGGCCTGGTCATTGAGTGCTGGCAGGCCAGCGCACACGGGCAGCCAGTCCGGGCTCTGGCGAGAAGACACCAGCAGGTGCACGGGCTTGCGCACCCCCTGCGCCAGCAACACCCGCGCAGTCTCGTAGGCGAGCAGGGCGCCCAGGCTGTGCCCGAACAGCACCAGCGGCTTGTCGGGCAACGCCTGGCACTGCTCGGCAAACGCCGCGGCCACCTCCGTTACCGAGCGGGCGAACGGCTCGCGCAAGCGTCGGCTGCGCCCCGGCAGTTCCACGGCGTACAACTCGCACACCCCAGCCGCCGCCTGCTTCCACGCAAAGAAGCTCTGCGCGCTGCCGCCTGCGCAGTGAAAGCAGACCAGGCTGACCGGCGCTTCGGCGTCTGCCAGCCACTGCACCAGCGGCTCAGCGGGTTTCATCGAACAGGTCCAGCTCGCTCGCCAGGTACAGCTGGCGCATCTTCGCGCGCTGGATCTTGCCGCTGGTGGTCTTGTGCATGCTGGTGGGCTGCACGAACACGATGCGGTTGAGGGTGATGCCGTGCTGGTCCACCACTGCGCTGCGTACCACCGCCTTGAGCTGACGCGGGTTGTCCTGAAGCCAGCGCTTGATCTCGCGGTTCAGTTCGATGGCCGCCACCAGGGTCTGGCGCTGCTGCTCGTTGTCGTGGCTGAACACCGCGCAACTCTGCGGGCGCACCTCGTCCAGGGCTTCGATCACGGTGTACTCGATGTCTTCGGGGTGCAGGTTGCGGCCCTCGCAGATGATCAGGTCCTTGAGCCGGCCACACACGTACAGCTGGCGGTCGTCGGGGCCGACAAAACCCAGGTCGCCGGTGCGCAGGTAATCCAGGGGGCTGCCATCGTCGATCCGCGCTTTGAAACCCGCTTCGGTCGCCGCCGGGTTCTGCCAATAGCCCTGTGCAATGCTCGGCCCGCGTAGCCAGATTTCGCCGATGCGCCCAGGCGTGCAGCGTTGTCGGCTGGCCGGGTCGACGATTGCGATTTCCACCTCCCACGAAGGCTCGCCACACCCCACCAGCTCCTGCGATGCCCCCGCATCCACGGGCACCACCACCGAGCACACCGGCCGCCCATGCGGCCCGCCGCTCACGAACAGCGTTGCCTCCGCCAGCCCATAGCACGGCACAAACGCGCTGGCCCTGAAGCCATGCCCCGCATACTGCTGCGCAAAGCGCGCAAGGCTTGCCGGGCGTACCACGTCGGCGCCGTTGAGGGCGTGGGTCCAGTGGGACAGGTCCAGGCCCTGCAGGCGTTCGGCGTCGTAACGCTCCACCGCCAGGTTGTAGGCAAAGTTCGGCCCCCCGGCCAACCGCGCCTTGTACCGCGCAATGGCCTGCAGCCAGATCAGCGGCTGACGCACGAAGGTCGCCGGCGCCATGATCACCGTGTGGTTGCCCAGCACGATGGGCAGCAGCTGCCCGAGTATCAGGCCCATGTCATGGTGGTGCGGCTGCCAGGTGACGAAGTCGCTGGTGTGGTCCAGCGCCCAGCTGTCGCGCATCATGCGCAGGTTGGCAGTGATGTTGGCGTGGCTCACCCTCACGCCCTTGGGCGCCGAGGTGGAGCCGGAGGTGTACTGCAAGAAGGCGACGCGCTGTGGGTCACGCTCCGCAGGCCGGGCGAACGCCAGCGGTGCGTCGCAATCGTCGGTAGGGCTCAGCATCGCCAGCGCCGCCGCCGGGGTGCCGGCAAATGCCTGCTGCAGCATTGTCTGTTCGCTTGCGGCCACCAGCAGCAGGCGGCTGCCGCTGTCATGCAGAATGCTCAGGCAACGCTCCACCCGGCGCCGGTTCGGCAGGTTGACGGGGACGGCGATGCGGTCGGCGATCAGGCAGGCCAGAAAGCTTGCGATAAAGTCCAGGCCCTGCGGGAAGAACAGCGCCACGCGATCACCCGGCTCACTCACGGCCTGCAGCTGGCGGGCGATGGCGTTGGCCCGCCCCAGCAACTGCTGGTAGCTGACCTGCTGCTGTTCTTCCCCCTGGTCGTCGAGCAGGGTGAACAGCACCTTGTGCGGGTGCACCCAGGCGCGCAGCGCCAGGCTATCGTGCACCGCCAGCAGGCCGGTTGCACTGGCCAGTTCCTGTGGGGTCAGGCAGCTCTTGTCAAACATGCGCGGCCTCCCCACGGGCGGCAATCGCCGCGATGGCGAGGGCCAATTCGGCGATGGTCGGGTGCTCGAACACCAGGGTCGGCGACAGGCGCAAGCCAAACTGCTGCTCCAGGCTGCCGATCAGTTTCATGCCCGCCAGCGAGCCGAGCCCGAACGCACCCAGGGGCGTATCCAGGTCGATGTCCTCGGGGGGCAGGTCCATTTCACAGCAGATGAATTCGCTGATGCGCGTTTGCAGCGTCTCGACCAGGGTCATGGCGTTGTCCTTGAAGGGCAGAGGGGAGGGCAGAGCAGGTTGAGCAATTGCTCCGTGGGCATGGGAATGGGCAGCTCGGGCCGGCAGCGCCGGCGCCAGCGATTGAACAGCCACAGCGAGGCATCGCCCGGCTGTTGCCATTGGTTGAGGCCGGCGAGCATGTGGGCCTGCAGTGCGCGGCGTGCGCAGGTGGCTTGGGTCGCGGGGTTGGCAGCGTCGCCAAGGCGGTCGCGCAGCGCGGCCTGATCGCCGCCGCTGTCGCTGAGGTAGAAGGCCTGCAACGCCTCGGCCTGTTCGTTGCGCAAGCTGTCGAGCACGTAGCCGGGCGTGCGGCTGGCGAACTCGGGGTAGCGCCAGTCCGTCAACGGGCGATGCTCGGCCTGTGTCATGCCGGCAAGCTGCTGCTGACGCTCGACGGGCAGGCCGGCCTCGCTGCCCAGCAGAAACACGCTGCCGCACACCACGAAATCCACCCCCATATCGAACATCGCCTGGGCGCTGGCAGGGCTGCCGATCAGGCCGCTGGCGCCGATCTTCGGCCCGCAAGGCTTGCGCCGGGCCAGCGCTGCCAGCAGCAGGGGCAGGTGTGTATCGGCAGCAATCACCAGTGCATCGGCGTCAGCCTCCAGCTCATCGATGCACTCGACCCGCACCTGCCAACGCACCCCAGGGCAGCGCTCACGCAGGGGCTGCCAGTGGGCCGGCACCTCGATGCAGGCCAGTGTCTGGTCCGCCAGCCAATCAATCAGTGCCGGATCAGCGCGGCCATGCAGGCGGATACCGAAACGGCCGCCCACCTGCGGCTCGGCACTCAGGCGCAGCACACGGGCCTTCAACTGTTTTTGGTCCAGGCCGTGACTGTCGATCAGCCCCATGGCCCCGTGGCGTGCCAGTTCGCTCAGCAGCGCGGGGGCGTCAGGCGCCATCACCAGCACAGGGCGCGCAGGGGCATTCGACCGCTCAACGGCAGGCTGCTCACGAATAGCCTTGAGCATCCCGCCCAGAATCGCAGGCTGGCCGATCTCGATAAAATCCTCGACGCCCTCGGCCAGCATCCGCTCGACCACCTGCTGCCATTGCACCGGGTGGGTCAGGTGTGTGGACAGTGCCTCCACCAGCCCGTCGCGGGTATGCGGGCGCGCGTGCACGTTGGCGATCACCGGGAATGCCGGTTCGCGAAACGCTCCGCTCATGCGTTGCAGAAAGTCCCGAAACGGTTGCTCCACAGCGGCCATGTGCGCGGTATGAAAGGGCCCGCTCACCTTCAGCGCAATGGCCCGAATCCCCTGCGCTGTGCAGTGCTCCAGCAACTGTTCAAGGGCTGCCAGCGTGCCCCCTACGATGATCTGTGTGGGGCTGTTGATATTGGCGATGGCCAGGCCTGCATCCGGCCGTTCGTCCAGCAGTGCCTGCACCCGCTGCCGATCCTGGCCCAGCACCGCCACCAGCCCGCCGCCCTGCACCTGGGCCATCAACCGCGCCCGCTCGATGACGATGCGCAGGCCCAGGCTGAAGTCCAGCGCGCCGGCAGCGGTCAGCGCCGCGTACTCACCCACGCTGTGCCCGGCCGCAACGCTGGCAATGGCGCCATCCTCACGTGCCGCCAGGTAGCCAAGCCACGACACCACATAGATGGCCGGCTGGGTGAAGGTGGTGAGGTTCAACTGCTGCTCGGGGTCTTCCAGGCACAGACGCTCGATCGAGTAACCCAGCACCGCATCGGCTTCGGCCACCAGCGCGGGAAAACGCGCGAACAACGCCGCGCCCATGCCCTTGCGCTGGCTGCCCTGGCCCTGGAACAACCACGCCTTCATGCGCTCACCTGCTGGCGCACAAGGTCGAAGGCGCGCATCTGCATGCCCGCCAGGCGCAGTGCGCAGCGGCCATCGGCCGTGCACAGGGCCACATCGAAGGTCATGCCCTGGCGCTCGACACTCAGCTGCCGCGCGTCTCGCAACGCCTGGGGATCAAGCGCCAGCGTGCGAATGCGATAGGGCAGGCTGGTGCCCGCCGCCGTGCTCAGGTGGGTCAACAGCGCAGCCCACAGCCGGTAGCCGTCCAGGCCCTGAGGCAGTGTCGCCTGCACACCCTCTGCCGTGACGGGCAACGCCTGCAATACCGGCGCGGCAGCAACCGCAGCCGCGGTCTCGACCTGCAGCAGCACCTGCCCGTTCACACTCACCTGCCAATGCCGTGGGGCGCGGGTAAAGTGCAGCGTGTCGCTTGCCGCAAGGGCAACCGGCGGGCCAAAACACACATCGTTCCAGTGCAGCACGCTGCTTGGCTGGGCCACATGGTCCACCAGGGCGGCCAGCGCCATGCATGAACCCGGCAGCGCCGCGCCAGGCGCCCAGCAGTCGAGCCACGCCTGTGCCGGCGTGGCCGGCGCAGGTGCTGCGACGGCTGCGCTGTACCACACCCGCTCCAGCCGCCAAGGGTAGGCCGGCAAGGGATACTTGTGTGGCCGCGGTTCGTCGCCATACAGCGTGGCCCAGCCCGGGCTCGGCACTTTGCCGGCCACCCAATGCGCAGCCCATTGCTCGAGCAGTGCACGGTCGGCCCGGCCACTGCCTGCCTCCGGCGCCGGTTTGGCGGTCAGCCCATCAGCGCTGTGCCACCGGGTATCCGAGGGGCAATCAGACGACCCCAGATACGCCCGCAGCTGTTCGAACAACGCCTCGCGACTATCGACCACCACCGCCAGCCGCCGCACCATCGCATCGCGCCCCTCCTGCAGGCTGCGGGCGATGGCTGCAAGGCTGGCCGACAGGTCGCCCGGCAACGCATTCAAGCTCTCCAGCCGTGCCGCCTCTTCAGGCTGCACCGCCGCTTCGCCCACCAGCCGCTCGACCACCTCTTCAAGGCTTACCGCACCGCGCCATGCATCGATGGGTACGTCCAGTTGCAGGGCGTCCAGCGCCTGCTCCAGGCAACCTACAAAATCCTCGGCGTCCATCTTCAGCTCGGCAAGCCGGGTGGCCACACCGTTGCCTGGCATCAGCCCCAGCAGGTCGCGCAGACGTTCGTCCAGCGCCTGGCGCAGCGCGCCGCCGGCATCGGGCAAGGGCTCGCCAAAGGCCGCCAGCAACTGCCGCGCACGGGCGCGCAGGCCGTCTTCATCCTTGGCCGACAGCAGCACCAGATACGGCTGGCTGTCGGGCACGCCAGGGCTGTCGCTCCCCCTGTCGGCAGCCTTGAGCACCACATGCGCATTCACCCCGCCAAACCCGAACGCGCTCACCCCGGCCAGCAGCGGTGCATCCTGTTCGCCCATGGAATGCGTGGCATCGGGCAGATAGAACGGGCTGCCCGCCAGCTCGATCTGCGGGTTGAGCGCGTCATGGTGCAGGTTGCCCACCACCTGGCGATGCTGCAGGCACAGCAGGCTCTTGATCACCGAGGCAATCCCGGCCGCGGCTTCCAGATGGCCGATCTGGCTCTTGAGCGCGCCCAGGGCGATGGGCGTGCCGGCCTCGGTCGTGGGCAGGGCGTTTTTCAGCGCATTGATTTCAATCGGGTCACCCAGCGGCGTGCCGGTGCCGTGGGTCTCGATCATCCGCGCCTGGCTGGGGCAATGGCCGCTTTGCTGCCAGGCCCGGGTGATCACCTCGGTCTGCGCCTTGGGGTTGGGCGCGGTAAAACTGTGGGCACGGCCGCCGTGGTTCTGCGCGCTGGCGCACACCTGGCCGTAGATGAAGTCGCCGTTGGCCTGGGCTGCCGCCAGCGGCGCAAGCACCAGCGCGGCCACCCCTTCGCCGCGTACATAGCCGTCGGCACTGGCAGCGAAGGTCTGGCAATGTCCGGCATGGCTGAGCATGCCGGCCTTGCCGAAGGCGATGAACAGCTCAGGCCCCAGCAGCAGGTTGACCCCGCCCACGATCGCCAGCTCGCATTCACCGTCCTGCAGTGCCTGCCGGGCACGGTGCAGTGCCACCAGCGAGCTGGAGCAGGCGGTGTCGATGGCCTCGCTGGGGCCGTGCAGGTCCAGGCAGTACGACACCCGGTTGGCGATGGCCGTCAGCGCAATGCCGGTGCCGCGCCAGGCATCACTGGGCACGCCGTCGCGGCGCATCAGCGTGGGGTAGTCGGCATGGCCCACGCCCACGAACACCCCCACCCGCCGTTTGGCCAACTGGCCCGGCGCATAGCCGGCATCTTCCAGCGCCGCCCAGGCCGCCTGCAAGAACAGCCGTTGCTGCGGGTCCATGCCTTGCGCTTCGCGGGGCAGAATGCCGAAGAAGCGCCCGTCGAAGCGGTCGACCCAGGGCATGAAGCCGCCGCGCTGGCAGTAGGTGGTCTCTTCCCCGGGGTTCAGCGTGCTGTCGTGGTCGCGCCAGTTCCAGCGCTCGGCCGGCACCTGGCCGACCGCATCGCGGCTTTCGCGCAACAGCTGCCAGAACGCGCGCAGGTCTGGCGCCCCCGGCAGGCGAGCGCTCATGCCGACCACGGCGACCGGCGTCACGACGGGCATGAGACCGGCTCCCGCTCTTGGACGTGGTGTGCAGCGCTGCTGGCGTCATAGGTGTGGGCGATGCTCAGCAACGGGCTCTGGCGATTGCCGGCCTGGGCCCGCTCGCGACCCTGGCGCAGCTCCTTGGCCAGGTAGTGCAGGTAGGTGGGGCCGTGCATCTCGTAGTTGTTGCGTGGGGTGGCCAGGAACTCGCGCTCGATCACCTTGCGCTCGGCGGCAATATGCGCGCGCTCGGCCTCGGCACCGGGGCGCTGGTACGCACCGGCAAAGTAGTCGGCGGCCACCTCGGCCTGGCGCTCCATCATGTCCAGAAAGCCCCAGGTCACGGCCTGGAACACGCCGATGAAGGCAAGGTTCGGCACCTCGGGCAAGAAGATCCGCTGGTACAGCGGAATGCGGTTTTCCTCGATCTGCAACAGGCTCTGGGGCAAGAACGGGAAGTCGGTGTGATAGCCCGTGGCGTAGATCACCGCGTCCACTTCCAGGCTGCTGCCATCCACGAAGTGCACGGTGTTGCCGTCGATGCGCTGCACCTGCGGCACCACCTTGAGCTTGCCGTCGCCCACGCGGTTGGCGAAGTTCTCCGACAGCGTCGGCAGGCTCGACATCATCAGGTGGTCGGGCTTGGGCATGCCCAGTTGCTTGCGCTTGGCGATCAGCAGCTTGTACAGGCCGGTGAACATCAGCCCGGTCAGCGGGTAGGGCAGAAGCTTCTTCACCCACCAGTCGTTGAGTGGGCCCATCACCTTGTCCACGCGAATGCCGAACAGGTAGTGCGGCAGCACGTACACCCCACGGCGCAGCGACAGGTAGGTCATGCGTGCATCGTGGCTCACGTCCACGGCAATCTGCGCGCCGCTGTTGCCCACGCCCACCACCATCACGGTCTTGTCCTGGTAGGGGTGGCGATAGCGGTAGTGCTTGGAGTGGATGCTGTCGATCCGGGCAGTGGCTGCGTAGTCCGGCAGGTTGGGCGTGTTGTGGTGCCCGTTGGCGACCACCAGCGCGTCGTAGTGGCGTACTTCGCCCGAGCCCAGGGTCACCCGCCAGGTGCCGTCGGCCAGGCGCTCGGTGTGCTGCACCGGGCACTCCAGGTGAATGCTGTCGCGCAGCGCGAAGTGCTCGACGAAGCTGTCCAGGTACGCATGCACCTGGCGGTGCGAGGGGAAGTCCGGGTAATGCGACGGCATGGGGAAGTCGCTGAACTGGTACAGGCCCTTGGGCGTGTTCATGTTCATGCTGTGCCACACCGAAGTGTGCTCGCCCGTGTGGTCGAAGGCCCAGATACCGCCGATGCGGTCGCGCTTGTCGAAGCAGTCGAAGGCAATGTGCTTGCGCTTGAGCGCGCGGGCCATCGACAGGCCGCCGACCCCGGCGCCGACGATGCACACCCTGGGGCCTGGCCCGGTCAGCGGGCGAATGGCGGCCACACCCGGTGCGGCGTGGCTTGGCGAGTTGACGCGAGTGTGCTCAGTCACAGGTTGGGTCCTTTTTTTTTAGGGTGGGTGAGGCTCGACAGAAACTGCGCAGTGCGCGTATCGCCCAGGTGCCGGTTGTGTTCGGCGCAGTCCTGCAGCACGCCGTCCACGCCCCGGGCCAGGGCCCGGCGCAGGTTGGCGACCATCAGGTCGATGCTGTCGCGGTCGATGTTCAGCGGCGGCAGGTAGCGCAGGCAGTGGTTGTGGATCGGGCACACGGCTGCCGCCACCCCGCCTTCGGGGTCGCGCAGCAGGCTGCCCCACAGCAGGTAGCCGAAGCTGCGCTCGACAAACGCCGGGGTGCCGGCCAGCTCCAGCTCCACCGTCAGCAGCAGGCCCTCGGCGCGCACTGCGCGAATCAGCGGGAACGCCCGTTGCAGCTCCAGCAGGCGCTGGTGGAAGTACTCCCCCTGCGTTCGCGCATGGGCCAGCGCACCCTCGCGCTCCAGTGCCTGCAGGCAGTTCAGCGCCAGGTGCGCGCTCAGCTGGCTGATGCCGCGCCCCTGCAGGTCGGCCACGCGCTGCGGTTGTCGCTGGGCGCCAGCCTGGGTCACGGCCTCGCTGCACAGCACCACGCCCATCGGCAGCAGGCTGTCGCACAGTGCGCTGCCCAGTGCCACGATATCCGGCTGCGGCACCTGTGCCTGGCTGTGCAGAAAGCGCCCGGTCATCAGGTTGGTCTGGGTTTCGTCGATGCCCACCAGGTAGCCGCCAGCGTCGCGATGGCGCTCAATCATCGCGATCAGGTGGGGCGGCACCGGGCGCGAGGCATTGGCATCGACCTGGATCGTCTCGAACCACACCAGGGCGATTTCGCCGCTCAGCAGGTGGCCCTGCAACTGCGCCTCGGCGTCTTCGGCCAGCGGGTCGATGAACACGGTATGCGCATGCAGTGGCTCGAACGGCGCGCGGAAGATATCGAAGCCCAGCGTGTGCGAGGCCGCGGCGCTGAGCATCGAGAACCCCAGCCCGCCGCTCAAGCACAGCAGTTTGTGACGCTCGCCCCTGGCCGCCAGCAGGCCGAGGGTCAGCGCGGCCTCCACGGCGGTGACGTTGCTGGAGGCCGGCAGCGCCATCGGCAGGCCGGTGTTGTGCTGCAGCAGGCCTTGCAGCTCGCCCCAGTAGTCGCGCCGGGTGTCGTGCTGGCGCGCGACCTGCTCGATCACATCCAACGGGTTGAGGCCGCGCGGGCAGGTGCCCACGTTGACGAAGCAGTCGATGATTTCCCGCGAGGGTTCGCCATCGTGCATCAGCCGTGAGCGCACCCCGCGAGCCTCGTGGAAGCGCCCATCGAAGCCGTGCATGCGGGCGATCTTCGCGTAACCGCGGTTGCCGTAGCACAGGTGCGCCTGGTAGGTCGCTTCGCTGCTGCTGGCGATGCGGCGCAGTTCGCGTTGTTCATCCACGCTCAGCCCGGCGGCGAACTGCGCCATCAGGTGTTCGAAGGCCAGCTTGAACGGCAGGCCGAAGTTGCTCATCACATGGCGCACATAGCTTTCGTTGGGCGTCATCAGCCACGGGTTCTTCACCCGTTCATGTACCAGGCAGGCGCCCAGCGGCGCCTGGAACCCGCTCAGGCCCTCGCCCAGCACGATCAGGTCGGGGCTTTCGCACAGCGCCAGCAACGGCCAGTGCCCGGCCTGCCGGGCAGGCTCCACCACCAGGCTGAGAATGCCGCTGCCGGCCAGCTCGCGCAGCCAGGCATCGCAGGCCTCGGCGTTGGCGTCGGCGGCCTGGATGCAGGCCACCGCCGCCAGTTGCTCGGGCCCATGCTGGCGCTGGTAGGCCAGCGCCTGGGCAAGGCTCGCCACCACCCGGATGCCGGGTACCAGCGCACTGGCATCGGCGCGCTGCAGCGGGTTGAAGTAGCGCGCCCAGTAGCCGCTGTCGTCGATCAGCAGCAGTTCGCCCTGGCCGTCGGGGGTGCGGTTGCGTGCATGGTGGCGGGCCAGGCGCAGGGCCGCATCCAGGGCTTCCTCCAGCGAAGTCATGAAGTAGCTGCGGTAATCGGCAGGCTCGCGCTTGCCGCGCTTGGCCAGGTGATTGAGCAGCAGGGCGGTCTGCGCGGCGGGCGCCGACAGGATCGCGCAGTGGCCCTGTTCGCCCTGGCGCACGTAGTCTTCCAGCGTCTGCAGGGTGTGCGCGGTGGCCGGCTGAAACACCGGGGGCACGGGGCGCCGGGCCGGGCCTTCGGGGGTTGGCAGGTTGTGCAGGAACTCCAGCAGCAACTGGTTGTAGCGTTGGTGATGGGTAAAGCCCAGCAGGTGCCCGGCGCCCTGCACCTCGATCAGTTCGGCATGCGGCACGGCGTTGGCGATCAGCGCCGAATAGGCCGGCGGCTGATAGGCATCGTCGCTGGCGCAGATGATCCTGCACGGGCAGTGCAGGTTGCCCAACTGCGGGCGCAGATCGAAGTCGCCGATCACCTGCTGGTAGGCCGGCAGCGCTGCCATGTTCCAGCCGCGATTGAGGGTCATGAAGCGCGGGCTTTTCTGCAGCTCGCCCATCAGTACCGGGAAGTTCGACGCGCCTTCGCTGAACGGCGAACTGACGCTGATGCACAGCCCTGCGCAGCGGTGCGGATGGGCCAGGGCAAAGGCCTGGGCCAGCACGCCGCCGAACGAATAGCCGATCACCGGCAGCGGCTGGTCGATACCCAGCTGATCCAGCAGCACCACGATATCGGCCACCAGGTGCGCAATGTCGAACGCAGGCGGCAGCTCGGCCTCGCCGCAGCCGGGCAGGTGCAGCATGATCAACCGGTGCCCGCGCCCCAGCGCCTGCAGTTGCAGGCGCCACATCACGTCGTACTGCATCACCAGCCCGCCCAGCATCAGCACCGGCGTGCCGCTGCCATAGGTCGCGCATTCCAGGCGCGGCGCGCCGGGTCGGTGGATCTGCACCCGCGTGGCCTGCTGGCACAGGCTGAGCTGTTCGTCGAGCAGGGCCTGGCTGGGCTCGTGCTCGTTGCTCGCTCGCGTGCCCTGGACCACCGCCGGGGCAGCGGGGGCGAGGTGCTCATAGCGTTGCCACAGCGCCTCGATGCTCAAGGGGCCTTGTGTAGCGGGTGTGGCCACTGCGCCGGCAGCCACGGGCGCAACCACCTGCGCCATCGGTGGCGCCGCAGCCACAACCGGTGCGGGGGCGGGCAAGGGCGCACTGTCGCCGTAATGCTCCAGCAACTGCCCGTGATGGTTGGCCAGCAGGTAGCCGCAGAAACTCTGCAGGTTCTGGAACTCGAAGAACACCGTCGGTGGCACGCTGATGCCGAAGCGCTGGGTGAACAGCGTGCCGATTTCGGTGGAGGCGATGGAGTCCAGGCCATAGTCCATCAATGCACGCGTGGGCGAAAAGTCCGCCGGGTCGATCTTCAGCACGCCCAGCAGCAGATCGCGCAGGTCCTCCAGCAGGCGCTGCTCCAGCGGCGGCGCGGCGCCGGCATCCAGGCTGTCGAGCAGCAGCAGCGCCTGGCGCGCACTCAGCGCGCCGGCGTCCGGGTCGCCCGTCAGGGGCAGGTGGGTCGGTTGGTTCATGGTCGGTTCCCCGGCGTGTCGTCGATGGTCAGGCGCTACGCGCCAAGGGTGGCGAGGGCTGCAGCCGCGCGGTCAGAAAGTTCACGGCCCGGATGAACTTCCACAGGTCCACTTCGTGGGCGTGGCGCTGGGTCTGCATGAAGCGCTGCTGGCCCAGGTCGAGCAGCTGCGGCTGACGCTTGATCTGCTGCACGGTGTGCCAGGCCGGGCTGCGCAAGGCACGGGCCTGCAGGTAGGCGGCCACGAAGCGCCCGGTCATGTTGGCCAGGTTGCCGATGCCCGACGGCGTGTTGAGGTAGCCGACGAACACCAGGTCGTCGTGCTCGGCCGGCAGCATGCGCAAAAACAGCGAGTCGAAATCGCGCTGCCAGTCGAAGGTCTGCAGCGGCAGAAACGGCAGGTCGATGCCGTAGCCGGTGGCCCATACGATCAGGTCGATGGTGGCCACGCTGGCGTCGCAAAAGTGCACCTGCTGGCCGTCGAAATGGCTGATGTCGGGCTTGGCCTGCACATCGCCATGGCCGATGTAGTAGAGAATCTGCGAGTTGAGAATGGGGTGGCATTCGCGAATGCGGTGGTCCGGTGCGGGCAGGCCATAGTCGCGCCCGTCGTAGCCGGCGAACTTGAAGCTGCGCTCCACGTGCGCCCAGTATTCGTCCTCGTCGGCAAATTTCGGCGCCTGGTCCATCAGCCATTCCTGGGTCGGCTGGCCATCGATGAACTTGGGCATGTAGTGGTAGCCGCGCCGGGTCGAGTGCAGCGCCAGGCTGGCGGTTTGCGCGGCGTCCACGGCAATGTCGCAACCGGAGTTGCCGCCACCCACCACCAGCACGCGCTTGCCGCGAAACTGTGCCGAGCTGCGGTACGCGCTGGCATGCAGGGCCTGCCCGCTGAAGGTGCCGGGGTACTGCGGAACCTTGGGCGTGCCGAGCAGGCCGTTGCATACCACCACCGCCTCGTAGCGGGCCTGGCGCCCGTCGTCGAAGCTCAGCAGCCAGCCGTCGGCGGTCTTGTCCATGTGGGTGACGCGGGTGTTGAAGCGGGTGTGCTGCTGCAGCTGGCAATGCTCGGCCAGTTGCGTCAGGTAGTCGAACACCTGGGTGTGCCGCGGGTAGTCCGGGTAGTGCTCGGGCATCGGGAAGTCGGCGAACTGGGTGTTGCGCTTGGAGCTGATCAGGTGCACCGCTTCATACATTTTCGAGGCCGGGCCGTCGGGCTGCCAGTTGCCGCCGAAACGCGCGGTGGCCTCGATGATCTCGAAGGCCAGGCCCACTTCGCCGAGGGCCTTTGCCACGCCCAGGCCACTGGCCCCGGCGCCGATGATGGCGATAGTCGGCTGCTGCATTGCATCACTCCCTTGAAGGTGGAAACAGGCGAATTCAGAGCATCGAGCGCAGCAGGTCGCGGGCCTGTTGCTGGCTGATTTCCCGACGGGCCAGGCGGTCGAGAATGTCTTGTGGCGTCACCGCGGGCGCAGCGTGCGGTGGCGCCGGCAGCGGTGGGCTGCTCACCGTGGGCGGCGTACTGATCCAGTAGCGACGACGCAAGAATTCATAGCCGGGCAGCGGCACCTTTCGCCACGCCTGGGTCGCCGCTGGCGGCGTCGCGGGCAGGTGCGCATCGAGCCAGGTGCGGGCTTGGGCCGCACACTCGGGCGCAGAAGCCGGGCCACTGAGCAGCACCCGTGCGTCGTCGCCCGGCGGGTTCATCAACCATTCGCTCAACTGCCGGCGCAGCGCGTCGAAGTCGTCGGCCACCACGGCCAACCGTGCTTGCTCGAACGCCTGGCGCCCGTGCAGCAGGGTGCTGGCGACGTCCCGCGTGGTGAAGCAGCGCAGGCCCAGGTAGTGCTCGGGGTGCTGCGGTGCCAGGGCGTGTTCATGCTCCAGGCAGTCGACAAAGCGCTGCAGGTAGCTGCGCAGTTGCCCGGCGCTGTGCGCGCTGAATACAAAGGCCTGGGGGCCGGTGGGCGCGGGTGGCGCTTGCAGCGGGGCGTCCTCGATCAGCACATGGGCATTGGCGCCGCCGGCCCCGAACGAACTGATGGCGGCCACCCGTGGCAGGCCATCTGCAGGGTCCGGCCAGTCGGCCAGGCGCTGCTGCACCACGAAGGGCGTGTTGCTGAAATCGATGTTCGGGTTCAGCGGCTGGGCATGGATGGACGGCGCCAGTTGCCGGTGCTTGAACTGCAGCAGCACCTTGGTCAACGCGGCCATGCCGGCGGCCGATTCCAGGTGGCCGATATTGGCCTTGATCGAGCCGATGGGGCAGCGCCACTCGCTGGGTACCTGGGCGGCCAGGGCCTTGCCCAGGCCACGGATCTCGATCGGGTCGCCCAGGCTGGTGCCTGTGCCGTGGGCCTCGATATAGCCCAGCCTGGCGGCGGGCAGGCCCGAGCGCTGCAGGGCGCGGCCGATCACCTGGGCCTGCGATTCGGCGTTGGGCACGGTATAGCCCGAGGTGCGCCCGCCATGGTTGAGTTCGCTGCCACGGATCACCCCGTACACGTGGTCGCCGTCGCGCAGGGCCTGGGCCAGGGGCTTGAGCAGCACCACGCCCACGCCTTCACCCGGCACGTAGCCGTCGCCGCCGGCGCCGAAGCTGCGGCACTGGCCCTGGGTGGAGGCGAAGTTCAGCTCGCACAGCATGCGGTACTTGTACGGGTGCAGCGACAGGTTCACCCCGCCGGCCAGGGCCAGCTCGCAACTGCCGCTGCGAATCAGGTCGCAGGCCAGGTGCAGGCTGGTGAGCGACGACGAACACATGCTGTCGACGGCGAACGAGGGGCCTTCCAGGTCCAGGCAGAACGACACGCGGTTGGCGATCGAGGCATACGAGGAGTTGGTCAGGGTCGCCGGCCGTGCGGGCCAGCTCGACGCACCATAGAACTGGTACTCGCCGTACATCACCCCCGCGACCACCCCCACGCGGCGTCGCTCCACGCCCGGCTGGCGCGGCCCGCACAGGCTCTGCGGGGTGTAGCCGGCGTCTTCCACGGCATGCCAGGCGGTTTGCAGAAACAGGCGCTCCTGCGGGTCCATGCGCTCGGCGTCGCGCGGCGAGATGCCGAAGAACAGCGGGTCGAAGCAGTCGAAATCATCCACCAGGCCGCCCCAGCGCGCATACAGCTGGTCGTCGCCGCCCGGTTGCTCCCAGCGCGAGGTCACTTCGCTGATCAGGTCATCGCCGGCCGCCAGGTGCTGCCACAGCGCCTGGGCATCGCGTGCGCCGGGGTAGCGCCCGGCCAGGCCGATGATCGCGATGTCCTGGCGTTGGGTGTCGGCAGTGCCCTGCGTGACCACCGACAGCGCGGGTGCTGGCGGCTCGACCACCACGGGGCCCGGTGCCAGCCGGGCGACTTCGGCCGGGTGCTCGTTGCCGAGCAGGGCGGCCAGCTCGCGCAGGCTGCGCACTTCGAACAGCACGGTCTTCGACAGGGTGGGGAAGTGCTGTTCCAGCCGGCCGTTGAGTTCCATCACCAGGATCGAGTCCAGGCCGAATACCTCCAGCGAGGTGTCGGGGTCGACCTTGTCCAGCGGTGTGGCCGTCACCTCGGCCAGTTGACGGGTGAGGTAGTCGAGCAGGCAGGGCGCGTCGCTGGCCGCCTGCGGCGCGACCTGCACAGGCGTCGCAGGCGGCGCCTCGATGCCGAACAACCGCGCAACCGCGTCGCGCTTGCCGCACACCGGGATCAACACCGCTTGCGCCAAGGCGAGGCAGCGCAGGAACGTGGCCACCCCCTGATCGCTCGGCAACAGGGCCAGGCCATGGCGAGCCAGCCATTGGCGCACCGGCGCCGGGGCCTGCATGCCGTTGTCGGTCTGCCACAGTGGCCAGGCAATCGACAGCGAGCGGCCCTGGCGCTGGCCGCTGGCACAGCGCTGCTGGCGGGCCTGCACGAAGCGGTCGAGCCAGGCGTTGGCCAGCGCGTAGGCGCTCTGCCCGACATTGCCGTACACCCCGGCCAGCGACGAGCACACCATGAACAGTTTCAGCGGGTCATCGGCGGTGGCTGCATCCAGATGGCGGGCGGCCAGGGTCTTGCCCTGGAGTACGCTGGCGCGCTCCTGGGCAGGTTGCCGCAGGAAGAACCCGTCCTGCAGAACCCCGGCACAGTGAATCACCCCGTGGCAGGCGCCGTAGCGCTGGCGAATGCTGGCCAGGGCAGTGTGCAACGAGTCGGCATCGGCGCAGTCGGCCTGCCAGTAGGCGGCATCGTCGGCGCCCAGGTGCGTGAGGCGCTGCAGCCATCGGGCAGCGTCTGCATCGAGGGCGCGACGGCCCAGCACGGCCAGGCGCAGGCCACCGAGGCTCGCCAGCGCTTCACCCAGTGCACGGCCGACGGCCCCCAGCCCGCCGCTGATCACCAGCACATCGCCGGCGCTCAGTTGCGCCGGCGCTGTGCCGGCACCCGGGGTGACAAAGCGCAGGCTCGCCACGTGGCGTTGCCCTTCGCACAGCGATACCCGGTTGACACCGGGCTGCTCAGCCGCAAGCAGTTCGTGCGCCAGCGCTTCACGCTCTGCGCTGCCGGGCTGGTGGCTGGTTTCGATCAGGCTGGCGCTCAGGCTGGGGATCTCCTGCACCACCGAGCGCAGCAGCCCTTCAAGGGCACTGACAGGGCCGGGGTGCAGCACGATCCGGGTATGCAACGCGGGGGTGCTCTGGCCCTGGCACAGGTGGCGCAGCAGGTCTGCGGTAGCCAGGGCGGCGTCCAGCCCTTCGCCCAGGCCGGCGTCCTGGCTGCCGGTGCTGCGCAGGTCGATCAGCAGGCGTGCGGGTACCTGCTGCTGGCTGGTCAGCAGGCGCAGCAACAGGTCGATGTGGCGCGCATCGCCCAGGTCGGCCTCGACGGTGCGTGGTGAGGTGTAGTGGAACTGCTGCGCGGGTACCAGTCGCCAGGCGGCGTCACGCAGTTGCGCGGGTAACTGGGCGAAGGCTTGCGGGTCGTCGCACAGCAGCAGTGTGGTGGGCATCGGCCCGGGCGCGGCCGGGGCGGCGGGCTGGTGCTGCCAGTAGGGTTCGAGCAGGTGCACGGCATGCTCGGGGTCGACGCGGTACTCGC
Source organism: Pseudomonas sp. 1176_21 (assembly GCF_052850635.1). NCBI lineage: Bacteria > Pseudomonadati > Pseudomonadota > Gammaproteobacteria > Pseudomonadales > Pseudomonadaceae > Pseudomonas > Pseudomonas sp. 1176_21. The sequence continues at coordinate 86,608 of NZ_VXCV01000006.1, read as the reverse complement.
GAAAGGCAAAGGCCTCGATGTCCATCAGCACCTGGCCGTCTGCATCGAACACCCGGAAGTCGTACAGGCGCATCTGGCTGCCCTGGGCAGCACGCGGGCGCACGTGCACGAAGCAGCGCTCGGTCAAGGGCCGGTAGCCGTGCAGGGCCTGGCAGGCGTAGGGCACGAAGGTGGTGTCGATCTGTGCATTGCCCTGGGCGGCGGTGACGAAGGCGCTTTGCAGCACCGCATCGAGCAACGCCGGGTCCAGCGTGCTCAGCGGTTCGCCCTGGCGCTGCTCGGGGCGCCAGTGCAGTTCGGTAAGCGCCTGTTGCTCGCCCAGCCACGCGCCGGCAATGCAGCGCAGGGTGGGGCCGTAGGCGATGCCCAGGCGCTCGAGGGTGGGGTACAGCGCGTCGAGGGCCAGCGGTCGGGTGCACTCGCTGCGCACCTGCGCCAGGCTTGGCAGGCTGTCGGCGGGCACCTGCACGGCGCGGCACTCGCCACGAAAACTGGGGGTGGGGTCACTGGCCGGCAGCGGCTGGAACGCCAGGCGCACACCGTCGTGGGTGCGTTCGCTGCGGCATTCGATGCTGCGCTGCTGGCCGGGCTCGACGCGGATCGGGCTGGCCCAGGTCAGCTTGTGCAGGGTCAGCGGCAGGTCCAGGCCGTGGCGGCGCGCCTGGTTGCAGCACAAGTCGATGTAGGCGGCGGCGGGCAGCACCGGCTGGCCCTGCACCACATGGTCGCGCAGAAAGAACTGGCCGGCATCCAGGTGCAGCTGGGTGCTGGCGTGGGGCGCGGCCGACGCCACACGCGGCACCCAGTAGCGGTCCCTGGAAAAGGGGTAGAGCGGCGCGGCCAGTGGGCTGGGCGGCTGCGGCCAGAAGCGGCCCCAGCGGGCGAGCGTGCCGTCTACCCAGGCCGCTGCCAGTTCATCGGGGGCGCTGGCGCTCAGCTCGCGCGTTGCTGTGCCGTGCAGCAGCCGGCCCTGATAGCCCCCCGGCATCGATTGCACGAAGCGCTCCAGGCCAGCCTGCAACTGCGTCAAGTCGGCAGCTACCAGCGCGAAGCGATGGTCGAACGCCGGGCGGCAGCATTGCAGGGTGTAGGCGAGCTGGTTGGCCGATGCGTCGGGGTGGCGTTGCAACCAGGCCAGCAGGGCGGCGGCCTGTTCTTGCACTTGCGCTTGGCTGCGCGCCGACAGCGGGTACACCGCCGGGCCCGTGCTGGCGCTCGACGGTGTGGGTTCGGGGGCCTGTTCGACAATCACATGGGCATTGGCGCCGCCAGCGCCGAACGAGCTGATGCCGGCGCGGCGCGGGCCGTTGTCGCTGGTCCAATCGCGCGTGTCACGCACGATCTGCAGGTGGCTGTGCTCGAGCCCGGCGTCGGGGTTCAGCACCCTGGCATGCAGCGACGGCGCCAGGCGCCGGTGCTGCAACTGGAGCACCACCTTGCTCAGCCCGGCCATGCCGGCGGCCGCTTCCAGGTGGCCGAAATTGGCCTTGATCGAGCCGACATGGCAGGTCGCCGAGTGTTGCCCGCCCAGTGCCTGCCTGAGCCCTTGCAACTCGATGGGGTCGCCCAGGCGCGTGCCGGTGCCGTGGGCTTCGATGTAGCTGATGCTGGCGGCCGGTACCCTGGCATCGGCCAGCGCCCGCTCGATCAGCGCGGCCTGGGCACCGGCGCTGGGCACGGTGTAGCCGTTGGTGCGCCCGCTGTGGTTGATCGCACTGCCCTTGATCACTGCCAGTATCCGGTCGCCGTCGCGCCGGGCCACCTCGAGCGGCTTGAGCACCACGGCCGCAACCCCTTCACCGGGCACGAAGCCGTCCGCCTCGCTGCCGAACGCATGGCAACGTCCGGTGGGCGAGAGCATGTGCTGCTGGCACAACTGCACGTACTTGGCGGGGTGGGTGTAGAGGTTGACCGCACCTACCAGCGCTGCCCGGCACTCGCCCTTGCGCAGGCTGTCGATGGCGCTGTGCAATGCCGTGAGCGATGACGAGCAGGCGGTGTCGATGGCCAGGCTCGGCCCGCACAAGTCCAGGGCGAACGACACCCGGTTGGCCACCGACCACGGCAGGCCACTGGGGATCGCCGGTTGCCCGGCCTGCCACAGGGCAGGGCCGAGCAGGGGGTAGGTGTTGCTGGTGATCCCGACGAACACGCCGACATCCAGCGCACCCTGGGCGCCGCGCAGCAACTGGCCGCGCTCGCCCAGGTGGCCGCTGTCTTCCAGGGCATGCCAGGCGCATTCGAGAAACAGCCGCTCCTGCGGGTCGAGGCAGGCGGCTTCACGCGGGGCGATGGCGAAGAACTGCGCATCGAACCGATCGATATCGGGTAGAAAACCGCCCCATTTGGCATAGCTCAGGCCGCTGCTGCGGGCGTCGGTGCCCGCGGCGAAAAAACCGTCCAGCGGCCAGCGCTCGGCGGGTATCTCGCTCACCGAGTCGACACCCGCCAGCAGGTTGCGCCACAGCGCATCCAGGTCGTCGGCACCGGGGAAGCGGCCATGCAGGCCGACAATGGCGATATCGCCAGCGGGCTCCTCGTTGCACGGCGCCAGAGGGGCAATCGAGGGCCAGGCCTCGACGCCTGCGGCTGGTGGGGGCGGGCTGGGCGGGCGGCCCTGCAGGTAGCTGGCGCTGGCCTGCGGATGCTCGCGCAGCAGGTGCGTGGCAACGTCGCGGATGCAGCGGCAGTCGAACAGCAGGGTCTTGTTCAGGTCGGCGAAGAGGGGCTGGATCAGCTCGTTGAAATTCAGGATGGCCAGCGACGTGAGGCCGATCTCGTGGAAGGGCGCATCGTTGTACAGGGTGTGGGCCTCGACACCGGTCGCCTGCTCCAGCAGTTGACGCACCAGATCCATCAAGGCGGCGTGCGAACGGGCTTCCTCGGTATCGAGCATCTTCAATTCCTGAATAAAAGTTGACAGGCGACGGGCAGGCACACAGAGGCCGACGCCGCGGTGGCGTCAGCCTTCAAGTGGCTGGGTCAGGTATTAAAGGGTAATGCTGGTGGTGGGGTAGAACAGCATGTTCAATACGAACAGAATCATCCAGAAGCCGATTTCCAGTGTTTCGGTAATAGGCTGAATACGTTTTATCGCGCCATAGACATGCACCACAAACATCAGGGTGAATACCACGAAGAGTATGTCGAAGGCATAACTGAAACTGGTGCCGGTGGTGGCCGAGCGCAACATGGCCACTTCAACCACCAGAATGAACGCGCCCAGGCAGCGGCCGAAATAGATGGCCAGGTGGGTATGTTCCGGGATGGTCCATTGCATCAGGCGCGCCCAGGTGAGTGGCGCAATGAAGATCGGCAGGGCGAAGAACAGCGTGGTCACGATCATCAGGGTGGTGATGTACACACTACTGTATTGCGCATAGTAGCCAAGCATCGGCGAACTCCTTGTTCAATTGTTATTGTTGTTATTCATCGTGGGGTTTTGCTGGGGGCAAGCATTGCGAGGGCGGTACTTGTGTGTCAAGCAAGCCGCGGTGGGGGAATACCAAAGAAGGGGAGCCGGGTCGAGAGTCGTACTACTTAGGGCGCGAGACTTAAAACGTTATCAACCGCTTCACGGCAGGTGAAGTTATCAAGTAATAACCGGGTGAATAAAGTTTTATTTATCCGATAGTTGCGAGCCCTGCCGGCACATGACCGTCAGGGCCCACTCGCTCGCCGCCTACCACAAACCCGCTGCAGCCCCTCAGGAAAAAAATGCAGGATGTTGTGCGCAGAAATCGCTTGAGGTAGCCGGCCTTGCCGTCCAAGGTGCCACCCTGATAGCCATTGCCTGAAAAAGGCTGAAGCGTGCGGCGCAGGCACATGACGATGCCTGCGTGAGGAGCGGCCTTCTGCAAGCGTGACGCGTCATCTCGCTGCAGAACGTTGCCGTCTTCTCCCAATAATAAGAGAGGTAAAGGAAATGCAATCCAACAGTCTCAAGCAGAGCCTGAAGCAACGTCACATCACCATGATCGCGCTGGGGGGCGTGATCGGGGCTGGGCTTTTCATGGGCTCCGGCTCGCTGATCGCGTCGGCCGGCCCCGCCGCGATCCTGTCGTATTTCATCGGCGGCATCGTGGTCACCCTGGTGATGTTCATGCTTGGCGAGATGGCCTGCCGCACCCCCGATGCGGGGTCGTTCTCCACCTACGCCAACATGTACCTGGGCGAGTGGGCCGGCTTTACCGTCGGCTGGCTGTACTGGTTCAAGTCGATGATGACGATCACCCTGGAGGCCGTGCTGCTGGGCGCCATCCTGCATGATTTTCTGCCCTGGCTGCCGATCTGGGCGGGCGCGTTCATCATGCTGGTGACCCTGATGGCGAGCAACGCCTACTCGGTGAAGTCGTTCGCCGAAGTGGAGTACTGGCTGGCCGCGCTGAAGGTCGCCACCATCCTCATCTTCATGCTGCTGGGCGTGTCGATACTGCTCGGCCTGCACAGCGACATCCCGTCCCCTGGCCTGGTGAACCTGACCGCGCACGACGGCTTCATGCCCAATGGCCTGTCGCCGGTGATGGCGGGGGTGATCGTGGTGATCTTCTCGCTGGGCGGCAGTGAAATCGCCGCCGTGGCGGCTGGCGAGTCCGAGAACCCGCGCCGCAACGTGATCCGCGCGATCAAGAGCGTGATTCTGCGCGTGATGCTGTTCTACGTGGGCTCGGTGTCGATCCTGATCCTGTGCCTGCCGTGGACCGACAAGGCCAACCTGGCGTCGCCCTATGTGTCGCTGTTCACCCTGGCCGGGTTCGGTGGCGCGGCGGTGGCGATGAAGATCGTGCTGTTCGTTTCGTTCATGTCGGTGATGAACTCGTTCATGTTCTCCAACTCGCGCATGCTGTTCTCCCTGAGCCAGCGTGGGCATGCGCCCAAGCTGTTCTCGCACACCACGGCCAAGGGCGTGCCGCTCAATGCCTTGCTGCTCAGCCTGTGCATCTGCCTGACGATTCTGACCGTGCACTTTCTCAGCGGCGGCGACCTGTTCATGACCCTGGCCAAGAGCAGCGGCACCTTCGTGATGATCGTGTGGATCTTCATCATCATTGCCCACCTGGCCATGCGCCTGAAAACCCGTCACGAACCGGTCGACCCCAAGGCCTTCCGCGCCTGGTTCTTCCCTTATGCCAACGTCGTGGCACTGCTTGCGCTGCTCGCCGTGATCGGCAGCCAGGCCATCGACCCGGCATCGCGCCTGCAACTGTGGTTCATCGCGGCCACCACGGTGCTGGTGGTGGTGGCCTATTTCGTGAAGCGCAACCGGGTGGCCGACAAACCGGCGGCTTACGTGCAAGCCGAGTAAGCCGTGGCAAGGGTGTAGGAGCCAGCCTTGCTGGCGATGCCCGGCCATGCCGGGCCAGGGGTGCTATACGCACCATCGCCGGCAAGGCCGGCTCCTGCAGGCCGCTTTACCAGAACCCTGCCGGCGCCTGCAGCGCAGCCCTGAACACCTCGATCGCCCGCTCCACATCCGCCATCTCGGTATACCGCCCCACGCTTACCCGCACACTGCTCAGCGCCTGGCCGGCATCCAGCCCCAGTGCCAGCAGCACATGCGAAGGGGCCTGGGTGGCCGAGCTGCACGCGGAGGTCGACGACAGCGCCAGGCTGCCGGCCACCTGCGCGCTGTTGAACCCGCTGCGGCTGATGCACAGGTTCAAGGTGTGCGGGACACGCTGCTGAGCGCACCCATTCAGGGTCACGCCCGGCAGGGCCAGCAAGCCTTCACGCAGGCGCTGGCTCAGTTGCTCGATGCGCATGCTTTGCGCATCACCTTGCACGCCCGCCAGCTCGAACGCCGCGCCCATGCCCACAATCTGATGCGTGGCCAGCGTACCCGAGCGCATACCGCCCTCGTGCCCGCCGCCATGCATCTGCGCCTGCAGCACGGGGCGCGCACGCGGGCCGACGTAGAGCGCACCGATGCCTTTGGGCCCATAGACCTTGTGCGCCGAAAACGACATCAGGTCGACCGCCAGCGTGCCCAGGTCGATGGCCACCTTGCCCACCGCCTGCGCCGCGTCCACGTGCAGCAGTGCGCCGTGTTCGCGCACGATGTCGCCGATGCGGGCGATGTCGGTGAGGGTGCCGAGTTCGTTGTTCACCCACATCAACGACACCAGTGCGGTGTCCTCGCGCAAGGCCGCCTGCACGGCCTCGGGCTGGATCAGCCCCTGTGCATCGGGCTTGAGCCAGGTGACCGTGTGGCCCTGGCGCTCCAGTTCATGGGCGGTGTCGATCACCGCCTTGTGCTCCAGGCAACTGGTGATCAGGTGACGGCGCCCAGGCTGGCCCTGGGCAATGCCTTTGAGGGCCAGGTTGTTGGACTCGGTGGCGCCCGAGGTCCATACAAGGGCGAGTGCGGTAGCGCCAACCCGGTCGGCCACTTGCTGGCGCGCGTGGTCCACGGCCTGTCGGGCGGCCTGGCCATAGCCGTGGCCAGTGGAGGCGGGGTTGCCGAAATTGCCCTGGCGGCCGAGGCAGGCCAGCATGGCTTCGATCACCCGGTCATCGACCGGAGTAGTGGCGGCGTAGTCGAGGTACAGCGGTAGTTCTGGCATGGTCATCGTCTTTTTGTGCACGTGAAGGGCAGGTAGGTAGCCTACCGACGATGACGGAGAAAATTTTTGACTGTTGTTCGGTTTGTTTGGTGTTTTTAGAAAAAATCTTCTATTTGAATCCAAAGGGTTAGTATTTTTTTCGTTATGGCGCGCCGCCGACCGTATTCATGCCTAAACCGTTGCGCCTCGCCAACCGCATCACACCCTGAACATCGCCATCAGCCCCTGCTGATGATTGGCCAGCCGGTTGAGTGTCTGGCTGATCTGCGCCGATTCCTCGGCTTGCCCGGACAACGATTCGGTCACGTCGCGAATGCTCGCCACGTTGCGGTTCACTTCCTCGGCCACGGCACTCTGTTCCTCCGCCGCCGAAGCGATCTGCAGGTTCATGTCGGTGATCACCGCCACCGCATCGCCAATGCGCTGCAGGGCCGGCAATGCCTGCTCCACACGCGCCGCGCTGTCCTGCGCCTGGCGGTGGCTGTTGTGCATGGCCTCCACCACCTCGCGGGTGCCTTGCTGCAACCCTTCTATATCGACGCGAATCTCGTCCACCGAGTCCTGGGTGCGCTTGGCCAGGTTGCGCACTTCATCGGCCACCACCGCAAAGCCGCGCCCGGCTTCCCCCGCCCGCGCTGCCTCGATGGCGGCATTCAATGCCAGCAGGTTGGTCTGCCCGGCAATCGAACGGATCACGTCCAGCACCGAGCCGATCTGCTCGCTGCGCGTGGCCAGGTGTTCCACCTCCTGCATGCTGGTGGTCATCTCGCCGGCCAGTTGTTCGATGGCGCGGGTGGTGTCGCCAATAAGCTCCAGGCCTTCGCGGCTGGCATGGTCGGCGCCGCGCGCAGCCTCGGCGGCCTGCGCGGCGTTGCGCGCCACATCCTGCGCAGTCGCGCTCATCTCGTGCGACGCCGTCGCCACCTGGTCCACCTCGCGGTACTGCTGATGCATGCCGGCGCTGGTCTGGCTGGCCAGTGCCGCCGACTGGTCGGCGGTGCCGCGTGCGTCGTGCACCGAGGCCTTCACGTCGGCAATCACCGGCTGCAGCTTGTCGAGAAACCGGTTGAACCAGCCCGCCAGCTCACCCAGCTCGTCCTTGCCCGCATACTCCAGGCGCCGGGTCAGGTCGCCCTCGCCACTGGCGATGTCCTTGAGCATCGCCGCCACGTCCAGAATCGGGCGGGTCACGCCGCGCGCGGTCAGCCAGATCACCAGCAACCCCACCACCGCGGCCACCAGTGCCATCAACAGGCTGCTGAGGTTGGCGCTGGCATTGTAGGTGTCCAGGCGATTGTTGAGTGCCACGGCCGGCGCACGCAGCACCTGCTCGGGCACCTCCAGCAGCACGCTCCACGGCTGGGCACCGGGCACCGGGGCGAACGACTGGCTCACCTGCAGCAGGCCGTTGTCGTTGAATTCGGCCGCCTTGCCGGCGCGCATCTGTTCGGCCAGGGCCCTGGAGTCGGTGCCGAACACCTGCTCGAAGTGCTTGCTCAACTGGCCGCTGTCCTCGCTGTGGCCGGCCAGCAGGCCGGTCGCGCTGACGATGCTCACCTGCCCGTTGCCGTCGAACAGGTCCTTGCGTCCCTCCAGGCTCAGCAGCTGCAGGTTGTCCAGGCTGATGTCCACACCCAGCACGCCGATCAGCTTGCCGTTGTGCTTGAGCGGGATGGAGATGCTGGTGGTCAGCGGGGTGCGGTCGCCCACGGTGTCGAAGTAGGGCTCCACCATGCAGGTGTCACCGCTCTCCAGGGTGCAGGTCAGCCAGCGGTTGGAGACCGAGCCATTGGCCGACACGCTGGTGTCGGCGAGCATCGATTCAGGCATCGCCTCGCGCTCCAGGGTGCCGGGGCTGGGCTGCGACCAGTACAACGAGAACCGTCCGGCCTCGTTGCTGCCCGCGCCGGCCTGGTTGACGAAGGCCGCGTCCTTGCCGTCCAGCGCATCGGGCAGGAACACCAGGTACAGCCCGAGCAGTTCGGGGTTGTTGCCCAGCGCCCGTTCGGTTTCGCGGGTCAGGGCCTGGCGCAGGTCGCCATTGCCCTGGGCGCGCAGGTACATCACCAGGTCTGCAAAACCGTTGCCGTACAGGTAGGCGCTCTGGAAGTAGCGCTGGATCTGCGCCGCCTGCAGCTGCGCGTAGGTGTGCAGGCGCAGGCGCGCGTTCTGGTCGAGCATCTGGGTGCTGGCGCTGCTCACCAGCGTGGCGCTGCGCGAGGACTGCACCCGTGTCGCCACCATCAGCACCACCACGACGGCCAGCAGGCACAGGCCCGCCAGCAAGGTGATCTTCCATTGAATTCGCAGGCGACGCAGCAACATGATCAGGTCCTTGATTTCACGGTGTCGAGCAGCAACGGCCCGCTCTGGATCGCGGGTGGGCATCGTTGGGCGGTGCTCGGCAGGGGTGGCGCAGTGATGGCATACAGGAGGCACGGACCATAAGAAAATTGACAGACAAGTGTCAATTAATATTTCCACTTTGAGGCGGGGTGTTCGCAGATAAAACGAAAAATTGCCGATGTTTCCGTTTTTTCGCGGGTGATGACTGATGGTTTGTTTATTAAATTAGACAGATCGGTTATCAGCCCAGGCGAAACCATGTGTAAATTTCGTAAATAAGATTTAAACCCATTTGAGAATCATTATATTTGGCGTCTCTTTGTGGCAGCCCTGCCGTGCAGGCTGCCCTTGTGCTTGATGTGACGGAGACGTGAAATGCAGTCCAGAAGTACCCACAACAGCCTGGCCTGGGCCTTTGTCGCGCTGTCATCGCCGGCCCTGATTGCCACCTCGGCCCAGGCCGATGACGAGCAGAACGGCGAGAACACCCTGGTGATCCAGAACACCATGGTCACCGCCGAGCAGGAAGCCAAGCAGGCACTGGGCTCTTCGATCATCACCGCCGAGGACATCAAGCGTCACCCGCCCGCCAACGACCTGTCCGACATCATCCGTCGCGAACCGGGGGTCAACCTCACCGGCAACAGCGCCAGCGGCGCGCGCGGCAACAACCGCCAGATCGACCTGCGCGGCATGGGCCCGGAAAACACCCTGATCCTGATCGACGGCAAGCCCTCCAGCGCCCGCAACGCAGTGCGCTACGGCTGGAACGGCGACCGCGACACCCGTGGCGAAACCAACTGGGTACCGGCCGAGGCGGTGGAGCGCATCGAGATCCTGCGCGGCCCGGCTGCTGCACGCTATGGCTCCGGCGCAATGGGCGGGGTGGTCAACATCATCACCAAGCGCCCCACCCAGGAGCTGCAGGGCAACGTCAGCCTGTTCACCACGCTGCCCGAAGACCACGCCGAAGGCGCCAGCAAGCGCACCAACTTCAGCCTCAGCGGCGGCCTCACCGACGACCTGGCGTTCCGTGTGTATGGCGGCCTGGCCAAGACCGACGCCGATGACCTGGACATCAACGCCAAGAGCGCCAACAGCGCGCTGGTGGCCGGCCGCGAAGGCGTGCGCAACAAGGACATCAACGGCCTGCTCAGCTGGCGCCTGAACGATGAACACCGCCTGGAGCTGGGCAGCGGCTACAGCCGCCAGGGCAATATCTACGCCGGCGACACCATGAACAGCAACGGCGGCGGTGACGTGGAGCGCATCTCCAGCCTGTACGGCCACGAAACCAACGTGATGCAACGCAGCACCTACGACCTCACGCACCTGGGCGACTTCCAGTGGGGCTCGACCAAGTCGTCTCTGTCGTATGAATACGTGCGCAACTGGCGCCTCAACGAAGGCCTGGCCGGTGGCCCGGAAGGCTCGATCAACGACACCGGTGCCGACATGTCACGCCTGCGCAACACGCGCCTGTCCAGCGAAGTGAACCTGCCGTTCAGCCTCGACAGCAGCGAACATGTGCTGACCCTGGGTGGCGAGTACCTGTACGAAGTGCTCAACGACAAGGGCTCGCTGCGCCCGCAAAGCTTCGACCCCAGCGGTGGTGCCGGCAATGAAATCGCAGGCTTCGATCGCAGCGACTCGAAGATGTCGGCCAAGAGCTTCGCCCTGTTCGCCGAAGACAACATCGTGATCGGCGACACCACCATCACCCCGGGCCTGCGCCTGGACCACCACGAAGAGTTCGGCGACAACTACAGCCCGAGCCTGAACGTGGCGCACAAGCTCACCGACGACCTCACCGTCAAGGGCGGTATCGCACGGGCCTACAAGACCCCGAACCTGTACCAGGCCAACCCCAACTACCTGCTCTACAGCCGGGGCAACGGTTGCAGCACCCAGCAGACCAACAACGGTGGCTGCTACCTGCAGGGCAACCCCAACCTCGACCCCGAAACCAGCGTCAACAAGGAAATCGGCCTGCTCTACGACCGTGGCACCTGGCGCACCAGCGCGACGTACTTTCGCAACGACTACAAGAACAAGATCATCGGTGGCACCGACGTGATCTACGACATCAACAGCGGTCGCCGCGTGACCCATTGGGAAAACGCCGGCAAGGCATTGGTGGAAGGGGTGGAAGGCAACTTCTTCGTCGAGCTGACCCCGTCGCTGGACTGGAACACCAACCTCACCCTGATGCTCAACAACGACAACCGCGACACCGGCGAGCCGCTGAGCGTGATTCCCAAGTACACGGTCAACAGCACCCTGGACTGGCGTGCCACCGACAAGCTGTCGTTCCAGGTCGCCGGTACCTATTTCGGCAAGCAGAAGTCGCCGACCTACAACTACCGCACCCAGCAGAACTACGACCTGGATGCCCAGCAGGACGTCGAAGCCTACGGCCTGGTCGATGTGAGCACCGGCTACAAGATCACCAAGAACTACGACGTGCGCTTTGGCGTGAACAACGTGTTCGACAAGCAAATCCACCGGGGTGGCAACGCCAGCAGTTCGGGCGCCAACACCTACAACCAGCCGGGCCGGGCGCTGTTCGCGGCACTGAACATCTCGTTCTGAGCCGCCATTGCCTACAGGCTGCCCCGGGTCGATCGCGCATCGATCGGCCCGGGGCGGCTTTTTTGTGTTTTCAGGCCCTCTACACCCGTACTACCCAAGGTGAAGCGTGAGTTATCTATCAGCACAACCTGCCACGAAGATTCTGGCCGTCGAGGACGATCCGCTGCTGGCGGCCCATCTGGAACAGCACCTGCGTCGCCGCGGTTTCGATGTGAGCGTCTGTCATGGCGTGGACGACAGCACCGACCTGCAGGCCTGGACGGCCTTCGACCTGATCCTCATGGACATCCTCCTGCCCGGTCGCGACGGCCTGCAACTGCTGGGTGAATTGCGCGAGCGGTTCATGGTGCCGGTGATCCTGATGTCGGCACTGGGTGCCGAGCAGGACCGCATCGTCGGCTTCAGCCAGGGCGCCGACGACTACCTGCCCAAGCCGTTCAGCATGAACGAGATGGACGTGCGCATCGATGCGGTGCTGCGCCGGGTTGCCTATGAGCGGGCCGCGCCGGAAGGCGCGCAGGGCGAGCCGGCGGCGCTGCGCAAGGACATGCGCCAGGACATGCAGCTGGGCGCCGCGGTGGCCAGCTTCACCCCCATCGAGTACCGCCTGATGCAAGTGCTGCTGGCGCACCCCGAGGAAGTGCTGAGCAAGCCGTTCCTCTACCAGCAGGTGCTGCACAGGCCGTTCTCCCAGCAGGACCGCGTGCTGGACATGCACGTCAGCCATGTGCGCCGCAAGCTGGCCGCCATCGGCTATGCCGGCCGCCTGGCCACGGTATGGGGCAAGGGCTACGTGCTGACACAGGTGCCGGCATGAGCTTGCCCGGACGTCACTCGCTGCTGTGGAAACTGTGCGCGCTTCTGGTGGTGCTGTGCCTGTCGATCATCTGGTTCAGCCGCTCGGGCGGTGCGCACCTGGAGCGCAGGAGCTATCACCTGAGCGAGGAGGCGCGCCAGGTGCTCAAGGGCTACGCCGTGGAGGCCCACGCGGCGTGGCGCAGCGGCGGTACGCCAGGCGTCGACCGGTGGCTGGCCGACCTGAAGATCCGCGAGCCGGGCTGGGCGCTGGTGCTGGGCAGCGACCTGCGCTCGTTGAGCAGCCAGACGCTGACCGATGAGCAGCAGAAGTACGTGACGTTCATGCGCGAGCTCGACTGGCCCATGAGCAAGCGCTCCCCCGAGCTGCCGGCGATCAGCGTGCCGTTCCCCGAGGCGCCCCAGGCCGGCAGGCTGGTGATCCAGTTGCCCGAGCGCTTCATGCCGTCGATGCGTCCGCTGCTGGTGCAACTGCTGATCCACGGGCTGCTGCCGGCGCTGTTGGCACTGCTGGCGGGTTTTCTGCTGTATCGCGTGCTGATCGGCCCGCTGGCGCACCTGCGCGCCCAGGCCAATGCCCTGCGTGCCGACCGCCTGGACACCCGGGTCGACCCGGCGATTTCCCGGCGTAGCGACGAACTGGGCGATCTGGGGCGGGCCTTCGACCACATGGCCGAGCGCCTCGAAAAGACCGTGTCGCTGCAGCAGCGCCTGCTCGCCGACCTGTCCCACGAGTTGCGCACGCCGTTGACGCGCCTGCACATGGCCGCCGAAAACGAGCCCGACGATGACGTGTTGCGCGAGCGCCTGACCCGCGAGGTGCAGTGCATGCGCCAGCTGGTCGACGACACCCTGGAGCTGGTGTGGCTCGGCACCGAGCGCCCGCAACTGGCGCTGGACACGGTCGAGGTGCAGACCCTGTGGGAGGTGGTACGCGAGAACGCCTGTTTCGAGTCCGGCTGGCGCGAGGGGCAACTGCCCATGGCGCTCACCGAAGACTGCCTGGTGCGCGGCCACCTCAACGGCCTGGCCCAGGCGATGGAAAACATCGTGCGCAATGCCATCCGCCATTCGCCTGCCAACGGGCAGGTGCGCCTGGGCGGCCGGCGCGATGGCGATTGCTGGCACCTGTGGATCGACGACCAGGGCCCCGGCGTGGCCGAGGCTGCGCTGGAGACCATCTTCCAACCCTTCACCCGACTCGACGTCGCACGCCCGGGCGGCGACGGCTTCGGCCTGGGCCTGACGATCGCCCGTTGCCGGGTGCAGTTGCAGGGCGGCCAGGTATGGGCACAGAACCTCAAGCCGGGCCTGCGCGTGAACCTGCGCCTGCCAGCGGCAGCACAAGGAGAAACCTGATGAGCAACACCCGACCGGTCTGGTTGTTGATTGTGTCGCGCGCGGCGGCCGCCTTGCTGGGCGGCTATGCATTCAGCTATGCGGCCACGGCTTTTCTGGCCCGTGTGCTGCCAATGCCTGCGGTGGATGCGGTGATCGTGGCCAGCCTGCCGTCCTTTGCGTTCTACACCTGCGCGTTCCTGTGGGCCTTCGCCAGTCGCGATGCCCTGCGTGCGTGGTGGCCGGCGGCGCTGGCGGTGCCGTTGGCGGCGGTCGGCTTCTGGCCGCAGTTGTGGAGCCTGTGAGATGAAAAATACCTTCACCCAATCCATGGCGTGGCTGCACACCTGGGCCGGCTTGATCTTCGGCTGGCTGCTGTTCGCGATATTCGCCACCGGTACGCTGGCGGTGTTCGACAGCGAAATCGACAACTGGATGCGCCCCGAGGTGCGCAGCCACGACCTCACCCAGTTGCAGGCCGCGCAACGCGGGCTGGCCTACCTGACCCAGCATGCACCGGGCGCCAGCAACTGGAACATCAGCCTGCCGGATGCGCGTTCGCCCGGTTTGCAGGTAGCGTCCGGCGAGCGTCGACGCGGTGGCGGCACCGCGCTCGACCCGCATACCGGCGAGCCGATCGAGGTGCGCGAAACGGCCGGCGGCAGCTTCTTCTTCCGCTTTCACTTCACCCTGAACCTGCCGCGCAACTGGGGCATCTTCGTGGTCGGCGCCCTGGCGATCGTGATGCTGGTGGGGCTGGTCAGCGGCATCGTGATCCACAAGAAGATCTTCAAGGAGTTCTTCACCTTCCGCCCCGGTAAGGGCCAGCGCTCGTGGCTGGATTTTCACAACGCCAGCGCGGTGCTGCTGTTGCCGTTTCACCTGATGATCACCTACACCGGGCTGGTGATCTTTTTGCTGATCTACATGCCGGCGGCGGTGGATGCGCTGTTCGAGGGTGACAACCAGGCGTACTACAAGGCCCAGGGCGAGCAGCGTCTGCCCACGCCGCGCGCGGCGCTCAAGCAGCCAGCCGCGCTGGTCGACCTGGCCCCGGTACTGGCCAGCGCGCAAGAGCGGCTGGGCGCCATCAGCAGCATCGGTATCTCCAACCCCGGTACGGCCGCCGCGCGGATCGAGGTGCGCCCGACCCTGGGCTATCGCATCGCCCTGAGCAAGGGGCAGGCCATGGTGTTCGACGGCGTCAGCGGCGAGCTGCTGCGCGATGTGCCCGACATGCGGCCTGCCGTGCTCACCCAGCGGGTGATGGCGGGGCTGCACTTCGCGCAGTTCGGCGGCTATCCGATGCGCTGGCTGTACTTCGTGTGTGCGTTGGTCAGCACCGCGATGATCGGCACCGGGCTGGTGCTGTTCTGCGTCAAGCGCCGGCGCAAGTACGCCAGTGCCTCGGTGTCGGCGCAGCGTTGGTACAAGGTGGCCGAGAGCTTCAACGTGGCGTTCGTCGCCGGCCTGATGCTGGCCTGCGCAGGCTTGCTGTGGGCCAACCGCCTGCTGCCGGTGGAGCTGGCGCAGCGGGCCAACTGGGAGGTCAAGGCGTTCTTCGCGGTGTGGTTGCTGTCGCTGCTGCATGCCGGTTTGCGTCCGGCGCAGCGCGCCTGGGCCGAGCAGCTGGGGCTGACCGCGGTACTGTGCATCGGCCTGCCGGTGCTGGGCGCGTTGACCGCGCAGCACGACCCGGCGCACCGCGTGCTGGAGGCCACCAGCGTGGTGCTGGGTGGGTTGCTGGCGTATGCGGCATGGCGCTGCGTGGCGCCGCGTGAAGAAAAACCTGCGCGCAAGCGTGCGACGGTAGCGGTGGAGGGGCAATGACATGCTGATGATCGGCGTGGTGGTGTTTGCCTATGTGGGCATGTTGGCGTTGTGCCTGGGGCTGGAGCGGCACTACAAGCAGGTGTGGGGCAGGGCACCTGCACCCTGGTTGAGGGTGGCCCTGCGGTCGGCGGGCTGGTCGGCGCTGGCCATCAGCCTGTGGGTCAGTGGCGTGGCCTGGGGCTGGGCGATGGGGCCGGTAGCCTGGTTTGGCGGTATTTCACTGGCGGGGTTCGGGGTGGCGATGCTGTTGCCGTACTGGCCGCGTGCAATGGTTTGGCTGGCCGCAGCGTTGCCGTTGTGGGGCGTGCTGCTGGCGGTGTGACGATGTTGCAGTGGGGGCTGACATGCTGGACAGGCCCCCCCTGCGCGATGGCATCATCGCTAACTCGTTCACAGTCACCCCGGATGTCTTGCAGATGCTCACGATCTACCTGGTGGTCGCTCTCGGGGCCGTTGTTGCGGGGTTCGTCCAGGGGCTTTCGGGCTTCGCCTTCAGCATGGTCGCGATGTCGTTCTGGGCCTGGGTGCTCGACCCGAAGCTGGCCGCCACCCTGGCGGTGTTCGGCGGCCTCACCGGGCAGGTGGTGGCCGCGTTCTCGGTGCGCCGGGGCTTGAGCCTGCAACGCCTGCTGCCCTTCATCCTCGGTGGCCTGGCCGGTATTCCTCTGGGTGTTGCGCTGTTGCCCAACCTGGACATGCACTGGTTCAAGACCTTGCTCGGGGCCCTGCTGGTGACTTGGTGCCCGGTCATGCTGCTGGCCGGCAGATTGCCGAGAATCCCGCTGGCCGGCCGGCTGGTCGATGGCGTCATCGGTGTGATCGGTGGCGTTATGGGTGGGCTTGGCGGTTTCACCGGCACGGTCCCGACGCTGTGGTGCACCCTCAAGGGCTACGAGCGCGACCTGCAGCGCTCGATCATCCAGAACTTCAACCTGTCGATGCTGTTCGTGACCATGCTCACCTACCTGGGCACCGGCATCGTTACGGTGGACATGCTGCCGTTCTTCGCCATCGTCGCGCCGGCCATGCTGATTCCGACCTTCCTTGGTACGCGCCTGTACATCGGCATCAGCGACCTGCAGTTTCGCCGCATCGTGCTGGGCTTGCTGACTGCCTCGGGTGTCTCGCTGCTGATTTCGTCTGTGCCGAACCTGCTGGGGTAACCCAACCCTTTGGCCGGCTAGGCCGGCTCCTGCAGGTTCGCGCATTTGCCCAACCCCCCGGCACATGCTAGAAAACCGCCTACCCATTCAAAACCTGAATCCCGCCATGAGCCTCAGCCTCAAACCCAACAGGTCTCTGTTCGACCTCGACCTGCTGCGCGCCATCGTGGTGGTGGCCGACTGCGGCAGTTTCACCACGGCGGCCACGCGCCTGCATTCCACCCAGTCGACCATCAGCCAGAAGGTCCGGCGCCTCGAGGAGATGGTCGGTCACCGCCTGCTCGAGCGCGGCAATCGCGAGGTGCTGCCCACCGACGCCGGCCAGACCCTGCTCGGCTATGCCCGCCACATGCTCGCCCTCAACGACCAGATGCTCGAAGCCCTGGCCGGCGCCACGGTCGGCGTGACCCTGCGCCTGGGCGTACCCGAAGACTTCGTTGGCGGGCGCACCACCAACGCGCTGTCGGCGTTCAACCGCAAGCACCCGCAGGTCAAGCTCGAAGTCACCAGCGGCCTGTGCCGCGACCTCAGCCAGAGCTACGACAACGGCGAGCTCGACCTGGTGCTGCTCAAGCAGCGGCGCAACGGTCGCGAAGGGGTGGCCAGCTGGCCGGAGCAATTGCGCTGGATCGACAGCGCGCACAACCCGGCCCTGGCGCTGGACCCGATCCCGCTGGTGACCTTTCCGCCACGCGGGCTGTACCGCGACGAAATCATCAGCGCAGTAGAGAGCCTGGGCCGGCGCTGGCGCATCGCGTTCACCAGCTCCAGCCTCAGCGGCATTCAGGCCGCCGTGGCCGACGGCATGGGCATCAGCCTGCTGCCGCCACGCGCCGTCACCGCCGAGCACCGGGTGCTCGGCGAGGCGGATGGCCTGCCGGTGATCGACAGCTACGAGATTCTGATTCTGCATCGCCAGACGGCCGACCCGATGGTACGAGCGCTGGCGGGCGTGTTGACTGGCCTGCTCGAAGCACAGGCGGTGTGAGCCTGCGGGTCACTTCCCCACAAAAAAGCCCGCCAGTCACGGCGGGCTTTCTGCATTGCTACCTGCTTAACGCTTTGGGTTCAGCGTCAGGTTCACGTTGCGGTTCACATCCTTGTACAGCAGGTAGCGGAACGGGCCAGGGCCACCCGAGTAGCAGGCCTGCGGGCAGAAGGCGCGCAGCCACATGAAGTCGCCGGCTTCCACTTCGACCCAGTCCTGGTTCAGGCGGTACACCGCCTTGCCTTCCAGCACGTACAGGCCGTGCTCCATCACGTGGGTTTCAGCGAACGGGATGGTGCCGCCCGGCTGGAAGGTCACGATGTTGACGTGCATGTCGTGGCGCATGTCGGCCATGTCGACGAAGCGGGTGGTGACCCAGGCGCCATCGGTGCCCGGCATCGGGATCGGGGTAACGTCCTGTTCGTTGGTGACGAACGCTTCCGGGTGCGCCAGGCCTTCGACTTCCTGGTAGTGCTTGCGGATCCAGTGGAAGGTCACGTTGGCCGCGCTGTTGTTGCGCAGGCTCCAGTCGGCGCCCGGCGGAATGAACGCGTAGCCGCCTGGCTTGAGGGTGTACGGCTTGCCTTGCAGGGTGATGTCGACTTCACCTTCGACCACGAACAGAACCGCCTCGGCGTTCTTGTCCTGCTCCGGGCGCTCGCTGCCGCCTTCAGGGGCAACTTCGACGATGTACTGCGAGAAGGTCTCGGCGAAACCCGACAGCGGACGGGCGATGACCCACATGCGCATCTTGTCCCAGAAGGGCAGGTGGCTGGTGACGATGTCACGCATCACGCCCTTGGGGATCACCGCGTAGGCTTCGGTGAACATGGCACGGTCTGTCAGCAGCTCGGTCTGAGCCGGGTGCCCGCCGTGGGGGGCGAAGTAAGTGGTTCTGGACATGGACAGTCTCGATGTTTGTTGTTGTGTCCCCCGGGCCAGCCTGCGGCGGGCGGCCCCGTTCAGGGATTGCACCGCTACGTTATGACCATCTTTAGCTATCCACAAATTAAATGTTGAAATCCCTGCCATTCGATTTTTGAATGTGGCGTGCGCCGGGCCAGCACTGCGCTACAGGTGTGCGCCTTGTGTAGCGGGTGATGCAACACCTGTAGCGTTAATTGCAGCGTGGGCGGCATCGGTGCGGCGCGCGCAAAGCCGCGTGCCAGAGCGGTTGTGGCGGTTCATGTCACAGCTGGCATGGCGGTTGCGATGAGCTGATGGCGCAGCGCGAAGACTGCGCCACTAATAAGAACAGGACACTCCCATGAGACAGACTGGCCTCGCCTCGCTTCCCCTCAAATCCCTTGCCGTTGCCGTGCTGCTGAGCCTGGCGGGTACACCGGCGCTGGCTGCGGACATCCCGGCCAACGTCGATGGCGCGCGCATCATCGCCGCCGACAAGGAGCCCGGTAACTGGATGAGCACCGGGCGCACCTACGACGAACAGCGCTACAGCCCGCTCAAGCAGATCAGCGACCAGAACGTCGGCCAGCTGGGCCTGGCCTGGAGCTACAAGCTGGACCTGGACCGTGGCGTGGAAGCCACCCCCATCGTGGTCGACGGGGTGATGTACACCACCGGGCCGTTCTCGGTGGTGTACGCGCTGGATGCGCGCGACGGCAGGCTGATCTGGAAGTACGACCCGCAATCGGACCGCCACCGCGCCGGCGAAGCCTGTTGCGACGCGGTCAACCGTGGCGTGGCGGTGTGGAAGGGCAAGGTCTACGTGGGCGTGCTCGACGGGCGCCTGGAGGCCATCGACGCCAAGACCGGCCAGCGCGCCTGGTCGGTCGACACCCGCGCCGACCACAAGCGCAGCTACACCATCACCGGCGCCCCTCGGGTGGTCAACGGCAAGGTGGTGATCGGCAACGGCGGCGCCGAGTTCGGCGTGCGGGGCTATGTCACCGCCTACGACGCCGAAACCGGCAAGGAGGCGTGGCGCTTCTACACCGTGCCGGGCGACCCCAAGCTGCCGCCCGAGGGCAAGGGCATGGAGATCGCCGCCAAGACCTGGTTCGGCGATGCCTATGTGGAGCAGGGCGGTGGCGGCACCGCCTGGGACTCGTTCGCCTACGACCCGGAGCTGAACCTGCTGTACATCGGCGTGGGCAACGGCTCGCTGTGGGACCCCAAATGGCGTAGCCAGGCCAAGGGCGACAACCTGTTCCTGTCGTCCATCGTGGCGGTCAATGCCGACACCGGCGAATACGTGTGGCACTACCAGACCACCCCGGGCGATGCCTGGGACTACACCGCCACCCAGCACATGATCCTGGCCGAGCTGCCCATCGACGGCAAGCCGCGCAAGGTGCTGATGCAGGCGCCGAAAAACGGCTTCTTCTATGTGATCGACCGCGCCACCGGCGAGCTGCTGTCGGCCAAGGGCATCGTGCCGCAGAGCTGGACCAAGGGCATGGACATGAAGACCGGGCGGCCGATCCTGGACGAAGAGAACGCCGCCTACTGGAAGAACGGCAAGCGCAACCTGGTGACCCCGGCGTTCTGGGGCGCGCATGACTGGCAGCCGATGTCGTACAACCCCGACACCGGGCTGGTGTACATCCCGGCGCACATCATGTCGGCCTACTACGAGCACATCCCCGAGGCGCCCAAGCGCAACCCGTTCAAGAGCATGTACCAGCTGGGCCTGCGCACCGGGATGATGCCCGAAGGCGCCGAAGGCCTGCTGGAGATGGCCAAGAGCTGGTCGGGCAAGCTGATCGCCTGGGACCCGGTCAAGCAGCAGGCCGCCTGGGAAGTGCCCTACGTGACCATCTTCAACGGCGGCACCTTGAGTACTGCGGGCAACCTGGTGTTCGAGGGCAGCGCCGACGGGCGGGTGATCGCCTATGCCGCCGACACCGGCGAAAAACTCTGGGAGCAACCGGCTGCCAGCGGCGTGATGGCCGCGCCCGTCACCTATAGCGTGGACGGCGAGCAGTACGTGACCTTCATGGCCGGCTGGGGCGGCGCGTTCTCCACCTTTGCCGGGGCCCTGTCGCTGCGGGCCGGCGTGCAGCCGTACGCCCAGGTGCTGACCTACAAGCTGGGCGGCACCGCCAAGCTGCAAGAGCCGGCGCCACGCCCGGACACCCCCAAACCACCCGCGTTGAGCAACGACACCGCATCGATCGAGGCGGGCGCCAAGCTGTACGACGGTTACTGCTCGCAGTGCCACGGTATCCACGCGGTCAGCGGCGGCGTGCTGCCCGACCTGCGCAAGCTCACCCCGGAAAAACACCAGATGTTCCTGGGCATCCTCTTCGGTGGCCGCGTGCCGGATGGCATGCCGTCGTTCGCCGACGCCTTCACCCCCGAGCAGGTCGACCAGATCCACCAGTACCTGATCAAGCGCGCCCACGACCTTCATCAGGAAGGCGATACCTGGAAGCAGTTCAGCGCCAAGTCATCCCATTGAAAAGGAGCCATTGACCCATGAGTGACGTCATCTACCAGAACTACATCGCCAATGCGTTCGTCGACAGCGACGCGCAGATCGAGGTGCACAACCCGGCCAATGGACAACTGCTGGGGCGCGTACCCCAGGCCAGTGACGCGCAGGTGGAGCAGGCCATTGCCGCCGCGCGCAAGGCCCAGAAGAGCTGGGCCACGCGCCCGGCCATCGAGCGCGCCGGCTACCTGCGCAAGATCGCCAGCAAGGTGCGTGACAACGCCGAGCGCCTGGCGCGCATCATCACCGCCGAGCAGGGCAAGGTGCTCGGTCTGGCCCTGGTCGAAGTCAACTTCACCGCCGACTACCTGGACTACATGGCCGAGTGGGCGCGACGCCTGGAAGGCGAGGTGCTCACCAGCGACCGCGCCGGTGAAAGCATCTTTCTGCTGCGCAAGCCGCTGGGTGTGGTGGCCGGGATTCTGCCGTGGAACTTCCCGTTCTTTCTGATCGCCCGCAAGATGGCGCCGGCCCTGCTCACGGGCAACACCATCGTGATCAAGCCCAGCGAAGAAACACCGATCAACTGCTTCGAGTTCGCCCGCCTGGTGGCCGAGACCGACCTGCCCAGCGGTGTGTTCAACGTGGTGTGCGGTACCGGGGCGACCGTGGGCCAGCGCCTGACCAGCCACGCCGGCATCGACCTGATCAGCTTCACCGGCAGCGTGGGCACCGGCTCGCGGATCATGGCCGCGGCGGCGCCGAACATCACCAAGCTCAACCTGGAGCTGGGCGGCAAGGCGCCGGCCATCGTGCTGGCTGATGCGGACCTGGAGCTGGCGGTCAAGTCGATCACCGCGTCGCGGGTGATCAACACCGGGCAGGTGTGCAACTGCGCCGAGCGGGTTTACGTGCAGCGCGAGGTGGCGGATGAGTTCACCGAAAAACTGGCCAGCGCCATGGCCGCCACCCGTTATGGTGACCCGCTGGCCGAGGCGGACCTGGACATGGGCCCGCTGATCAACCAGGCCGCCCTGGACAAGGTCGGGCAGATGGTGCGCACCGCCACCGGGCAGGGCGCGCAGCTGGTGACCGGGGGCGCGGTGGCCGATCGCGGGCAGGGCTTCCACTACCAGCCGACGGTGCTGGCCGGCTGCTCGGCCGACATGGAGATCATGCGCAAGGAGATCTTCGGGCCGGTGTTGCCGATCCAGATCGTGGAGAGCCTGGACGAGGCGATTGCGCTGGCCAACGACAGTGAATACGGGCTGACTTCATCGCTGTACACGCGCAGCCTGAGTGCAGCGATGCATGCCAGCAACGCGCTGGATTTCGGCGAGACCTACATCAACCGCGAGAACTTCGAGGCCATGCAGGGCTTCCATGCCGGCACGCGCAAGTCGGGGATCGGTGGGGCCGATGGCAAGCATGGGTTGTATGAGTACACGCATACCCATGTGGTCTATATCCAGATCTGAGGCCCAGGTAGCCTGTTAGGGCCTCATCGCGGGTCAAGCTCGCTCCCACAGCCTGTGGGAGCGGGCTCGACCCGCGATGGGTTGCACAGCAACCCCTGCCATCACAACCGATCATTGGGCTGCACCACCCCGTACTTCTTCATCTGCCGATACAGCGTCGAGCGCGCCACCCCCAGTTCAGCCGCCACCGCACTGATGTTCCAGCGATGGCGCCGCAACCTTTGCAGCAACTCGCTGGCCGGGTCCTGGCTGTCGATGCGCAGCGGCTCGTCGCGCACCACCTGCACCACTTCCGCCGGCAGGCAATCCACGTCGATCACCCCGTCCTCGGCCAACGCCACCGCGTAGCGCAACGCATTGAGCAACTGACGAATGTTGCCCGGCCACGCATGGGCATGCAGGCACTGGCGGGCCTGTTCGGTCAGCCGCACGCCGCTGCTCTGCGCCGCCAGTAACTGCTCGATCAACGCGCCCCGGTCACTGCGTTCGCGCAAGGCCGGCAACGCCAGGCTCATGCCGCCCAGGCGGTAGTAGAGGTCCTCGCGAAAGCGCTTGTCGCCAATCATCCCGTGCAGGTCCTGGTGGGTCGCCGACACCACCTGCACGTCCAGCGCCACCGGCGCCTGGGCGCCGATCGGGAAGATCTCGCGCTCGGCCAGCACCCGCAGCAAACGGGTTTGCAGGTGCGCCGGCATGTCGCCGATCTCGTCCAGAAACAGCGTGCCGCCGGCGGCCAGTTCCAGCTTGCCCTTCATGCCCTTCTTGTCGGCCCCGGTAAAGCTGCCGCCGCGGTAGCCGAACAGCTCGCTCTCGATCAGCGTCTCGGGAATCGCCGCGCAATTGAGCGCGATGAACGGCCCGGCGCGCCGCGCACTGGCCTGGTGGATGGCGCGGGCGAATGCCTCCTTGCCGGTGCCGGTCTCGCCGGTGATCAGTATCGGCAGGTCCTTGTCGAGCACCTTGCGCACCCGCTGCACCGCCTGTTGCAGGCGCGCATCGCCGCCGGCCAGCTGCTGCAGGTCGGGGTGGCTGCTGCGCACCGGCGGTCTGGCCGGGGCAGGGCGGTGGCGCTGCGACGGTATGCGCAGGCCCACATCCAGCAAGGCGTCGTCCTGCTGCCCGCGCAGGCGCACGCCGCGTGCACCGCCCTGGGTCAGGTGCAGCAGTTCATCCACCGAGGTTGGCAGCAGGCTGTCGATGCGCGCACCCAGCAGCGGCGCCGCATCGCGCTGGTGGGCAACGAAGGTGGCGCGGTTGGCGCCGATGATGCGGCCGTTGTCGTCCAGCGCCAGCAACTGCTCGTTGGCCAGGTCGGCTATGTCGTCGATGGGTTTGAGCGACAGGGTTAGGCGGTCGCGGTAGCACTCGCGAAAGTGCGCGTTCTCGATCAGCCGCGCATACAGGATCACCAGTTGCAGGGTCAGGTACTGCGCCTCCTTGGGCCCGTTGCTGTTCAGGCAGGTGGCGTTCAGGCAGCCACGCAGCAGGCCCTGGGCGTCGAAGATCGGCGCCACCGAGCAGCTCAGGCGAAAGTTGGAGGCCAGAAAGTGCTCTTCGCGGTGGATGATCAGCGGCTGCGCGGCGGCCAGGGTGGTGCCGATGCCGTTGGTGCCGGCAATCGACTCGTCCCAGCGCGCGCCCACCACCAGCCCGGCCTGGGTATAGATGTGGCTGGCTTCGGGCAGGCGGGTGTCGAGGGTGATGCCGTGTTCGTCGCTGAGCAGCACCGCGAACCCGGCCGGCACCACGCGCCTGGCCAGGCCGCTGACGCCCTGGCTGGCGATGGCCAGGTATTGCTGGTGCTGCTGTTGATGCTGGCGGATGGCGTCGGCGCCCAGCACGTGGGTACGCCCGGCGGCGCCGGGGTCGAGGCGATGCTCGACCACGCTGCGGTACCAGGACTGCGCAATGACAGGGTCGGGGCGGATGCCGCGCTCGGGGAAGTGATCGTCGACGAAGGCCGCGAGATCGCTCGGGCTGGTCTGGGTATGCTGCATGCTGGGCTCCCGTCGACCGTGGCGCGCGCAGGGGCGGCTCACCGTCATCTTGTTGTCTCGGGCCAGGGGCGGGCACCGATCTGTGCCTACCTTAGTCGCTGTGTCGGGAATTTTCAGCTATTGATGCAGCCCTGGCCTAGAAAAGCATCCCCAGCAGAATCGCCTTCACCGTCGCCTCGGCCTTGTTGCTGGCCTGCAGCTTGCGCATGGCGTTGACCAGGTGGAACTTCACCGTGCGGCTGTCGATGGTGAGGATGATGCTGATCTCGCTGTAGGTCTTGCCCACGGCGGTCCATTTGAGCACTTCTTTCTCCCGTGCGGTCAGGGCCTTCTGGGCTTCGGGCAGGTGGGTCTGGGCAAAGAAGCCGGTCATGGCACTGTGCGCCAGTTGCGACAGCCAGATGAGCTTGGCTTCCTTGGCGTCCAGTTCAAGTGTGGAGATCGGGTCATCCGGGCGGGACAGGGACAGCAGGCCGATGGTGCCGTAGTCGCCCTGCACCGACAGGCACCAGCCGTGGTCCAGGCTGTAGTGCCGCGCCTCTTCCCAGAATGCCTGCTGGTGCTGCTGTTGCGCGGCGGCCCACTGCAGGGGCGTGGTGCGGGTCAGCCCGTGGGCCACCGTCGGGTCGCAGGAAAAATAGTCCTCGGCCACGTACCTGGCTTCCCAGGCGCTGGGGTAGTTGGAGCGCAGGATGAACTGCGGGGCGGCGATCGGCAGCGGATTCTTCAGCCCATAGGAACAGAACTCGAAGTCCAGCTCGCGGGTAAGACGGGTCAGCTCGCTGAACAGCTCGCCTTCGTTGCGGCACCCCGTCACCACGGCAATGAAGTGCTCGCGCCAGTCATTCACGCAATGTGCCTTTCATGGGTGGAATGTGCTCGGCCAATGGAGAGTGCAAACAGGCCGGAATTATACCGTACGGTACAGTTTTCGCGGAAAACTTCTGTAGCAAATGGCCATCAGTGCGCTGGTATTTCAGGTTTTTCCTACGAATAAACCTGCCCTTTCGGGCAGCTATATAGGCCCCGGAGGGTTTGTTGTACTCCCAGCTCTTTGAGTTGGGGCGTTTTCATGTTCACTGCTGTAACCGGGACCATCAAAGACTTTCCGCGCACCATGGCGAGCGCACTGGCCGAGTACCGCTACCAGGTGTTTGTAAGGGAGCTGGGCTGGCCATTGCAGTGTCCCGAGGGCCAGGAGTGGGATGAGTTCGACCGCCCCGATACGCTGTATGTGCTGGCATGCGACAAGCAACAGAATATTTTCGGTTGTGCCCGCCTGATCCCCACCCATCGCCCGTACTTGCTGGCAGAAGTGTTTCCGCACCTGGTTGGCGATGCGCCGCTCCCCTATCAGCAGGACATATGGGAGCTCTCGCGCTTCGCCATGAGTTCGCCCAAAGGCCAATACCTGTCGGCTGAACAGGCTTGGCAGAATACCGTGGCGATGGTCGGCAAGGTGATCGATGTGGCCCGTGCCCAGGGGGCGCGCAGGCTGATTGCCTTTACTGCAATGGGTAACGAGCGGTTGCTCAAGCGCATGGGCGTGACCACGCGAAGAATCGCGCGTCCGCAGATGATTGACGACAAGCCGGTGCTGGCCTTCTGGATCGAAATCGATGACCAGACGACCCGCGCACTGCAACTGGCAGCGTGACGGGTGAACATGTCGAGGGAAGGTGGTAAAGCAATGATTGCGTGTGTGCGTTGGCTGTTGGTCGTGCTGTTCGTGGTGGTGACGTTTCCGTTCCTGTGCCTGGTGCTGTTGCTCAACCCGCGCAAGCAGGACAACCTCTACCTGGCCTGCAAGGTCTACAGGGCCATCAACTGGATCTTTGGCGTGCGCGTCGAGGTCGGTGGTTTCGACGCCATCGCGCCCGACCGCTCCTACATCTATGTGGCCAACCACCAGAGCAACCACGATGCATTTGTCGTGGCCCAGGCGCTGCGCCCAGGCACGGTGATCGTGGGCAAGCAGTCGTTGCGCTGGCTGCCGTTGGCCGGGCAACTGTACTGGCTGACCGGCAGCCTGTTCATCGACCGCAGCAACCCGCGCGCGTCGATCACCAGCCTGCGGCGCATCGCCACCCGCGTGGCCGACAGCAAGACATCGCTCTGGATCTTCCCCGAGGGCACGCGCAACACCGGGCAGGGCGTGCTGCCGTTCAAGACCGGTGCATTTCGCATCGCCAAGGAAATGGGCATCGGCATCATCCCCGTGACCATCAGCCCGGCGGTGCGCCGGATTCGCCACAACGCCCTGGGCTGCACCGATGTGAGTATCGTGGCGCACCGGCCCATCGAGGCCGACCTGGTGGCCAGCATGGATGCCAAGCAGCTGGCGTCGTATACGCGGGAAGTGGTCAACAATGGGTTGCCCATCGTGTAGTTGCCGGGGCCTTCGCCCGCAAGGCTGGTTCCTGCAGGAGCCAGCCTTGCGGGCGAAGAGGCCCGTCAGTTCGCCGCCTTGAACCTCAAGCGCCACGCATGCAGCAGCGGCTCGGTATACCCGCTCGGCTGCTCACGCCCCTTGAACACCAGGTCGCTGGCGGCCTGGAACGCCATCGAGGTGGCGAAGTCCGGCGCCATCGGGCGGTATGCCGCATCCCCGGCATTCTGCCGGTCGACCACCACCGCCATGCGTTCGAGCACCTCGCGTACCTTGGCCTCGCTCACCGTGCCATGCAGCAGCCAGTTGGCAATGTGCTGGCTGGATATACGCAAGGTCGCACGGTCTTCCATCAGGCCGACGTTGTGGATGTCCGGCACCTTGGAGCACCCGACCCCTTGCTCCACCCAGCGCACCACGTAGCCGAGAATGCCCTGGCAGTTGTTCTCCAGCTCCTGCAGTTTTTCCGCATCGCTCCAGTTCGGACGCGGCGATACCGGAATGGTCAGCAGGTCGTTGAGCAGGCTGTCACGCTCGCCGGCCAGGTCGATGCGCTGCAATTCGCTCTGCACCCCCTGCACGTCCACCTGGTGGTAGTGCAGCGCATGCAGCGTGGCGGCCGTGGGTGAGGGCACCCATGCGGTGGTGGCACCGGCCTTGGGGTGGCCGATCTTCTGCACCAGCATGTCGGCCATCAGGTCGGGCATGGCCCACATGCCCTTGCCGATCTGCGCGCGCCCCTTGAGCCCGCAGGCCAGCCCCACCAGCACGTTGTTGCGCTCGTAGGCGGTGATCCACGGCGTGGACTTCATGTCGCCCTTGCGCAGCATCGGGCCGGCTTCCATGGCGCTGTGCATCTCGTCGCCGGTACGGTCGAGAAAGCCCGTGTTGATGAACACCACCCGCTCGTGCGCTGCGCCGATGCACGCCTTGAGGTTCACCGAGGTGCGCCGCTCCTCGTCCATGATGCCCATCTTCAGGGTGTTGCGCGGCAGCGCCAGCAGGTCTTCGACACGCCCGAACAGTTCGGCGGCAAACGCCACTTCGGCAGGGCCGTGCATCTTCGGCTTGACGATGTACACGCTGCCGCTGCGCGAGTTGCCGCGCCGCTGCAGGTCGTGGATGGCGATCAGGCCGGTCAGCACCGCGTCCATGATGCCCTCGGGAATCTCGGCACCATCGCCATCGAGAATCGCCGGGTTGGTCATCAGGTGGCCGACGTTGCGCACGAACAGCAGCGAACGGCCATGCAGGGTCAGTGTTGCGCCATCGGCTGCGGTGTAGACGCGGTCCGGGTTGAGGCGGCGCACGCGGGTCTTGCCGCCCTTGCTGATCGCTTCGCTCAGGTCGCCTTTCATCAGGCCCAGCAGGTTGCGGTAGATCAGGGTCTTGTCTTCGGCATCCACCGCGGCCACCGAGTCCTCGCAGTCGAGGATGGTGCTCAGGGCGGCTTCGACCAGCACGTCCTTGACCCCGGCCGCATCGGTCTGGCCGATGGCGCTGGTGGGGTCGATCTGGATCTCCAGGTGCAGGCCGTTGTTCTTCAGCAGCACCGCGTTCGGCTGGGCGGCATCACCCTGGAAGCCGACGAACTTGGCGGGGTCTTTGAGTGTGGTGGTCAGGCCGCTGATGAGGTCGACGCGCAGTTGCCCGTCCTCGATGCGGTAGGCCTTGGCCTCGGCGTGCGAGCCGCCGGCCAGCGGTGCAGCCTGGTCCAGGGCCTTGCGCGCGAAGGCGATGACCTTCTGGCCACGGCGCGGGTTGTAGCCCTCGCCAGCCTCGGCGCCGTCGGCGTCGCTGATCGCATCGGTGCCATACAGCGCGTCATACAGCGAGCCCCAGCGTGCGTTTGCGGCGTTGAGCGCATAGCGCGCGTTCATCACCGGCACCACCAGCTGCGGGCCGGCCTGTTCGCACAGCTCGCTGTCGACGTTGGAGGTGCTCACCGCCACCTGTTCAGGCACCGGCACCAGGTAGCCGATCTCGCTCAGGAAGGCGCGGTAGGCCGGCATGTCGGCCACCGGGCCCGGGTGGGCGCGGTGCCAGGTGTCCAGCGCGGCCTGCAGGCGGTCGCGTTCGGCGAGCAGGGCGCGGTTCTTCGGCGCCAGGTCGTGCACCAGGGCGTCGAAGCCTTGCCAGAAGTTGGCCTCCGGCACACCGGTGCCGGGCAGGGCCTCGGTTTCGATGAAGTGCTGCAGGGCGCTCGCGACCTGCAGGCGTTGACGCTGAATACGGTCGTTCATGTTCGGTTGCTCCTGATCAGTCTTTAACGGCGGCAACGCCGGCCTTGGCCACCTGGGCGTCCTGTTCGGACTTGACCCCCGACACACCCACCGCGCCGACCACCTGGCCGTCGACGATCACCGGCACGCCGCCTTCGAGCGTGCCGGTGATCACCGGCACCGACAGGAACGCCGTGCGCCCGCCATTGATCATGTCTTCGTACAGCTTGGTTTCACGTCGGCCCAGCGCCGCGCTGCGGGCCTTTTCGGTGGCGATGTAGGCACTCACCGGCGCGCAGCCGTCCAGGCGTTCGAAGCCCAGCGGGTGGCCGCCGTCGTCGACCACGGCAATGCTCACGGCCCACTGGTTGGCCTGGGCCTCGGCACGGGCGGCGGCGAGAATCTGCTGCACGTCGCTCAGGGTCATTACGGGTTTGCTTTGCATGAAATCAGGCTCCTGGGTTGAGGGCTTGGTCAACGAGTTCGATCCAGTGCCGCACGGGGGTTCGCCCGGCACCGTCGAGGTGGGTCTGGCAGCCGATGTTGGCCGTGGCGATCACGTCGGGGTGGCCACTTTCCAGCGCATCGAGCTTGTTGTCGCGCAGTTGCCTGGACAGCACCGGCTGGGTCAGCGAATAGGTGCCGGCCGAACCGCAGCACAGGTGGCTGTCGGGTACCTCGGTAAGGTTGAAGCCCAGGCGTTTGAGTACGGCTTCAACTGCGCCGCCAAGTTTTTGTGCGTGCTGCAGGGTACACGGGCAGTGGAAGGCCAGGGTCTGGTCGCAGCAGGCCTCGAAGCGCTCCAGCGGTTCGGCGCGGATCACTTCGACGATGTCCCGCGCCAGGGCGCTGATGCGCTCGGCCTTGGCCGCGTAGGCCGGGTCGTCGCGCAGCAGGTAGGCGTATTCCTTGACGAAGGCGCCGCAGCCGCTGGCGGTCTGCACGATGGCTTCGGCGCCGGCCTCCACGGCTGGCCACCAGGCGTCGATATTGCGCCGCGCACGTTCAAGCCCGGTGTCCTGCGCGTTGAGGTGATAGTCCACCGCGCCGCAGCAGCCGGCCTGGGCAATCGGCGTGATGCTGATGCCCAGGCGGTCGAGCACGCGCGCTGTGGCGGCGTTGGTGTTGGGCGACAGGCTGCGCTGCACGCAGCCTTCGAGCATCAGCACGCGCCGTGCATGGGTGGCCTGGGGGCGTTGCCGGGCCGGTGCCACGCTGCGTGGCAGGTGGGTCCTGAATGCCACGGGCAGCACTGGGCGCAACAGCTCGCCGGTACTCACCAGCGCCTGGAACAGGGCCGGGCGCGGCACCACGGCGCGCAGGCCGCTGCGCAGCAGGCGCTGGCCCAGCGGGCGGGGCACACGGGCCTCGATGGCGTCGCGACCGATGTCCAGCAGCTTGTGGTACTCCACCCCCGATGGGCAGGTGGTTTCGCAATTGCGGCAGGTCAGGCAGCGGTCCAGGTGCTGCTGGGTCTTCTCGCTGACGGTGTCCTGCTCGAGGAACTGCTTGATCAGGTAGATGCGCCCGCGCGGGCCGTCCAGCTCGTCGCCCAGTTCCTGGTAGGTGGGGCAGGTGGCATTGCAGAAGCCGCAGTGCACGCAACTGCGCAGGATGCGTTCGGCTTCGTCGGCGTGGGGCAGGCGCTTGGCCGCTTCGCTCAGGTTGGTCTGCATGGTGGCTCCTGGGTCAGACGTCGGCGTACTGGCGGCCGGGGTTGAAGATGCCCTGAGGGTCCAGGTTGCGCTTGAGCGTCTGGTGAAACCGCAGGATCGGTGCGGCCAGCGGCTGGAACGGGCTGTCCACCACGCCCGGGGTGAAGCAGGTGGCGTGCCCGTTGGCGGCGGCGGCGAGCTGGCGGATGCTGTCGGCATCGGCGCTGCTCTTGAGCCAGCGTTGCGCGCCGCCCCAGTCGACGAGTTGCTCGCCCTCGATCGCCAGCGGCGCCGTCAGTGCCGGCACCGACAGGCGCCACAGCGGGCGCGGGTCGTCGAAGAACGCCAGGCGCTGTTCGCGCAGGTCGTCCCAGTAGCTGTCATCCAGCGCATCGCCGCCCAGGCGTTCAGCGGCGGCGCGTACCGAACCCTCGTTGCCTTCCAGGCGCAGGTACAGGGTGCTGCCGTCATGGCTGGCGGCGGTCAGCGGGATCGGCTGCTGGCCCCATTCGCCGAGCTTGTCCAGGGCCATCTGCAGCGGCATGGCCTGGCGCAGGCTGACCCGGCAGCGGTACTTGGGCAGCACCTTGAACGAGGCTTCGGTGATCACCCCCAGGCACCCCAGGCTGCCAGCCAGCAGGCGCGACAGGTCGTAGCCGGCGACGTTCTTCATCACCTCGCCGCCAAAGCGCAGGTGCGTGCCCAGGCCGCTGATCATGCGCGTGCCCAGTACGAAGTCGCGTACCGAACCCGCCCATGGGCGACGCGGGCCCGACAGGCCTGCAGCGAGCATGCCGCCGACCGTGGCGTTGTCGCCAAAGCACGGCACTTCGCAGGCAAGCATCTGCCCGCCACGCTCCAGCGCGGCCTGCAGCTCGCGCAGGGGCGTGCCGGCGCGGGCGGTGATCACCAGTTCGGTGGGGTCGTAGGAGACGATGCCGGTGTGCCCGGCGAGGTCCAGTGGCTGGGCATCGACGGGGCGCCCGTAGAAGGTCTTGCTGGCACCGCCGCGGATGAACAGCGGGGTGCGCTCGGCGATGGCCTGCTGCACGCGGGCCAGCAGGTCGGCGCTGCGGTCGCTGCCGTGGGCCGGGTCGAACAGTACGGTGCTCATCAGAAGCGCTCCAGGTCCGGGAAGGGCAGTTGGCCGTGGTGCACGTGCATGGCGCCGAATTCGGCGCAGCGGTGCAGGGTGGGGATGTTCTTGCCCGGGTTGAGCAGGCCCAGCGGGTCGAACGCAGCCTTTACCGCATGGAACAGGCTCAGCTCGTCGCTGTTGAACTGGGCGCACATCTGGTTGATCTTCTCGCGGCCCACGCCGTGCTCGCCGGTGATGCTGCCGCCGACCTTCACGCACAGCTCGAGGATCTTGCCGCCGAACGCCTCGGCGCGTTCCAGCTCGCCGGGGGTGTTGGCATCGAACAGGATCAGCGGGTGCATGTTGCCGTCGCCGGCATGGAACACGTTGGCCACGCGCAGGTTGTACTCGGCCGAGAGGTCAGCGATGGCCCCCAGCACGTGGGGCAGTTCGCGCCGGGGTATGGTGCCGTCCATGCAGTAGTAGTCGGGCGACAGCCTGCCCACGGCGGGGAAGGCGTTCTTGCGCCCGGCCCAGAAGCGCACGCGCTCGGCTTCGTCGCGGGCCAGGCGCACTTCGGTGGCACCGGCCTGTTCGAGCAGCACGCGCACGCGCTCGCAGTCGTCGTGCACGTCGGCCTCGACGCCGTCCAGTTCACACAGCAGGATGGCCTCGGCCTCTACCGGGTAACCGGCGTGGATGAAGTCTTCGGCGGCGCGAATCGCCAGGTTGTCCATCATCTCCAGGCCGCCGGGGATGATACCGGCGGCGATGATGTCGCCCACGGCGCGGCCGGCCTTTTCCACCGAGTCGAAGGCGGCCAGCAGCACCTTGGCCACCTGCGGCTTGGGCAGCAGCTTGACGGTGACTTCGGTGATGATGCCGAGCATGCCCTCGGAACCTGTGAACAGCGCCAGCAGGTCGAAGCCGGAGGCGTCCAGGGCATCACTGCCCAGGGTCATGCGTTCGCCCTCGACGCTGAGCATCTCGACCTTGAGCACGTTGTGCACGGTCAGGCCGTACTTGAGGCAGTGCACGCCACCGGCGTTCTCGGCGACGTTGCCGCCGATCGAGCAGGCGATCTGCGAGGAGGGGTCGGGTGCGTAGTACAGCCCATGCGGCGCGGCAGCCTGGGAAATCGCCAGGTTGCGTACGCCGGGCTGCACGCGGGCAAAGCGCCCGGCCGGGTCGATTTCAAGAATCTTGTTGAAGCGCGCCATTACCAGCAGCACGCCCTTTTCCAGCGGCAGCGCGCCGCCGGACAAACCGGTGCCGGCGCCACGTGCCACCACCGGCACCTTGCGCTCGTGGCACAGGCGCAACACGCTCTGCACCTCTTCCAGATGGCGCGGCAGCACCACCAGCATCGGCGTGGTGCGGTAGGCCGAGAGGCCGTCGCACTCGTAGGGCTTGAGGTCTTCGGCGGCGTGCAGGATATCCAGGTCGGGCAGGCGGCTCTGAAGGGTGTGCAGGAACTCGGCCCGGTCGACGCTGTGCAGCGCACCATCGACGCGTTCGTCGTAGAGAATGTTCATGGGCAGGCTAACGACCCTTGTCTTGTTGTTATGGAAGCTCGATGGAACACGGCTCACTTGCATCATTGGCCGGCGGCGGCTTAGTGTCTATCGCTCAAATCACTGGTCGAACCAGTTTGTTGCTGCGGTTTTTCCGGCTTTTTCATGAATATTCAATAAATACAGTTAGTTATGTATTGATCTGGCAAGGGTAATAAAGCCCACGGTGTCTGGTCATACCAGTTGGAGGAACGATGGGCGAACCGCTTTCAATGCAGGTGGCAGACGTGGTGTGCGAGCGCATCGAGCGGCTGATCGTCGATGGCGTGCTCAAGGTCGGCCAGGCGCTGCCGTCGGAGCGGCGCCTGACCGAAAAGCTTGGCGTGTCGCGCACGGCCCTGCGCGAAGGGCTCAAGCTGCTGCGCGCCAAAGGCATCATCGAGACTGCGCATGGCAAGGGTTCATATGTCGCGCAGTTGTCGGGGCAGGGCAGCACCTCGGCATTGATGCACCTGTTCAGTTCGCAGCCGCGCACCCTGTACGACCTGTTCGAGGTGCGCAGCCTGCTGGAAGGGGAGTCGGCACGCCTGGCGGCGCTGCGCGGCACCGAGGCGGACTTCGTGCTCATACGGCGCAGCTACGAGGCGTTGCTGGCGGCCCATGAGCAGCCACTGACGGCCTCTGAGCATGCGCACCTGGACCATGCGTTTCACCTGGCGATCTGCGAGGCCTCGCACAACCCGGTGCTGGTGCAGACGCTGCGCTCGCTGACCGACCTGCTGTTGAACTCGGTGTTCGCCTCGGTGAACAACCTGTACCACCGCGATGTGCAGAAGCGCCAGATCGACCGCCAGCATGCGCGGCTGTACAACGCCGTGACCGGGCGAATGCCGGAGCAGGCGCGCAAGGCGGCGATTGCGCATATCCAGGGCATCTGCGCGAACCTCAAGGAGATCGAGGAGGAGGAGCAGCGGCTGGTACGCGCGACGTTGCGGCTGGAGGGGTGGGTTTGAGGGCGTGTGGGCCGGGGTAGGCGCGCCGTGCGGCGGAGCTCTGCCACATCTGCCCGCTGGTCGCAGCAAAAAATGCGAACGATTGCAGTCAAACCCACTCACACCTTGAGGGCACGACCCCACGCCCCCCGTCGAAGGAGCAAGCGTATGACCCAGCGAGGCCAGGACACCATCGAATGGCTGCAAGGCCAGTCCATGCTGCAAGCCGCCCGCGACCGCGCCCGGCTGTATGCAGGGCAGGCGCGCATGTGGCTGCACCCTTACGCCGAGGCCCGCGCCCGCGACGCCAGTGCCATCGCCTCGGTGTGGCTGACGGTGTACCCGGCCTCGATCATCGTCGAGGAGGGCGGTTCGGTGTTGCAGGCGCTGGCCCATGAGCAGCTGTGGCAGGCGCTGTCGGAGCTGGGCATCCAGGGCGTGCACACCGGGCCGTTGAAGCGCTCGGGCGGCATCACCCAGCGCGAGTTCACCCCCAGCGTGGACGGCAACTTCGACCGCATCAGCTTCGACATCGACCCGCGCTACGGCAGCGAGGCCGAGCTGGTGCACCTGAGCAAGGTGGCCTCGGCGCACAACGCGGTGACCATCGACGACTCGATCCCGGCGCACACCGGCAAGGGCGCCGATTTTCGCCTGGCCGAGATGGCCTACGGCGACTATCCCGGGCTGTACCACATGATCGAGATCCGCGAAGCCGACTGGGGCCTGCTGCCCGAGGTGCCGGCCGGGCGCGATGCGGCCAACCTCACGCCGGCCATGTGCGACGAGCTCAAGGCCCGCCACTACATCGTTGGCCAGTTGCAGCGGGTGATCTTCTTCGAACCCGGCATCAAGGAAACCGACTGGAGCGCCACGCCGCCGGTACTCGGGGTCGACGGCAAGCTGCGACGCTGGGTGTACCTGCACTACTTCAAGGAGGGCCAGCCATCGCTGAACTGGCTGGACCCAAGCTTTGCCGCGCAGCAGCTGATCATCGGCGACGCCCTGCACGCCATCGACGTGCTCGGCGCCCGTGGCCTGCGTCTGGATGCCAATGGCTTTCTCGGCGTGGAGCGGCGCGCCGAAGGGCCGGCCTGGTCGGAGAGCCACCCGCTGTCGGTCACCGGCAACCAGTTGCTGGGCGGCATGATCCGCAAGGCCGGCGGTTTCAGCTTCCAGGAACTGAACCTGACCCTGGACGACATCGCCAACATGTCCCACGGCGGCGCCGACCTGTCCTACGACTTCGTCACGCGCCCGGCCTACCAGCACGCGCTGCTGACCGGCGACACCGAGTTTTTGCGCCTGATGCTGCACCAGATGCATGCGTTCAAGATCGACCCGGCCTCGTTGATCCATGCCCTGCAGAACCACGATGAACTGACCCTGGAGCTGGTGCACTTCTGGACCCTGCACGCCAACGACAGCTACCTGTACAAGGGCCAGACCTTCCCCGGCAATATCCTGCGCGAGCATATCCGCAGCGAGATGTACGAGGGCCTGGCGGGCGAGCACGCACCGTACAACCTCAAGTTCGTGACCAATGGCGTGTCGTGCACCACGGTCAGCATCATCACTGCCGCGCTGGGCATTCGCGACCTGGGCAGCATCGACGCCGAGCAGCTGGCGCTGATCCAGAAGGTGCACCTGCTGCTGGCCATGTACAACGCCATGCAGCCGGGGGTGTTTGCGCTGTCGGGCTGGGACCTGGTCGGCGCCTTGCCGCTGGAGCCCGAGCAGGTGGAGGGGCTGATGGGTGACGGCGACACCCGCTGGATTCATCGCGGCGCCTATGACCTGGCCGACCTGGACGTGGAGGCGCAGCTCTCGGCCGAAGGCCTGCCGCGTGCGCGTTCGCTGTATGGCAGCCTGGCCAGCCAGTTGCAGCAGCCCGACAGTTTTGCCAGCAGCCTGAAACGCATGCTCGCTGTGCGCCAGGCCTACGCGATTGCGGCGAGCCGGCAGATCCTGATCCCCGAGGTGGCCAACCCGGCCTTGCTGCTGATGGTGCACGAGCTGCCGGCAGGCAAGGGCATCCAGATCACCGCACTCAACTTCGGTGCCGAGCCACTGAGCGAAACCCTGCATCTGCCGGATGTAAGCCCCGGCGCGGTGGTGGACATGATCAACGAACGGCTGGAGGGCGAGCTGAGCGAAGCGGGGGAGATGACTATCAATCTGGATGGCTATGAGGGCCTTTCGCTGCGCATCGTGAGCAGTGTGGCGACGCTGTAGGCGTTTGCATGCGGTAACGTTTTTACAGGCCCGGGGTTTCGTGTCTGACGGTTCCCCGGCCCCTTCGCTGGCAAGGCCAGCTCCTGCAAGGGGCCGCCACCGTCACCGCACTGCTGCCTGCCCCGTGACACACCCCGCCCACCTGATGGAAAATGCCCGATGCCTCTCCCCACCAAAAGGCTTCTGCATGGACAAGCTGGACCGGGCAATACTCGACCTTCTGCAAACCGACTGCACCCGCGCGGTGGGCGATATCGCCGAGCAGATCGGCCTGGGCACCACCGCCTGCTGGCGGCGCATCCAGAAGCTCGAAGAGGCCGGCATCATCCGCGGCCGCGTGGCCCTGCTCGACGGCAAGAAGCTCAATGTCGGCGTAGTGGTGTTCGTCTCGATCAAGACCACCCAGCACAACGCCGACTGGCTGGCCGGCTTTCATGCCGCCGTGGCCGGTATCGACGAAGTGCTGGAGGTGTACCGCATGGCCGGCGACACCGACTACCTGCTGCGCGTGGTGGTGCCGGACGTGGCCGCCTACGACGCGGTGTACAAGCAGTTGATCCGCATTCCGGGCCTGTCCGACATCAGCTCCAGCTTCTCCATGGAGCAGATCAAGTACTCCACCCGCCTGCCGCTGCGCTATGCGCCCTGAGCCGATCACGCTGCACCAGGCCGGCGCCGACGACAGGCAGGCTGCCGTCGCGTTCGTGATGCAGGCCCGCGCCGCGCTGTTCCCCAAACTCGCCGCCACCGGGATGCCGGCAGACCTGCAGCAGTTCGAACAGGTCTACCTGCACGGCGCGGGGCGTTTCCTGCTGGCCCGCTGCAATGGCCAGATCGTCGCGGCCATCGGCTACCTGCCTTACGACCACCGCTTCCGCCAGCTCGACTACCGTGGGCAGAAGGTGGTGGAAGTGGTGCGCCTGTTCGTGTTGCCGGCCTATCGCCGCAGCGGGCTGGCCGGTGAGTTGTACCGCGCGTTGCGTGAGCTGGCGCTGCAGGACCAGGTGCAGGTGCTGTACCTGCACACCCATCCGTTTCTGCCAGGCGCCATTGGTTTCTGGCAAAAACATGGCTTCGAGATCATCGATGTGGAAGCCGACCCGGTGTGGCAGACCACCCACATGCAATGTCGCCTGCCCGCCGGCTGAACCTCAGAAGCGCCCGTTGAGCGGGTATTCCACCGCCAGGCGGATCTGGTCGGCATCCAGCTCGGCCTGGGCAGTGTTGCCCCGGTGCACGTTGTGCCGCAGCGACACCGTGGTGCCCTTGGCCACGCCGCCCTGCACCACGTAGCGCGCCTCCAGGTCGCGCTCCCAGTGCTTGCCGCCTTCGCCGTAGCCCAGGTACGCATAGCCGCCACGCGGGTCGACGTGGCTGCCATCGATGCGGCTGCCGCGCACATACGCCGCACTCAGCACCAGCCCGGGCAGGCCCCACGGGGTCATCGCCAGGTCGTAGCGGGCCTGCCACGACTGCTCGTTGGGGGCGTTGAAGTCCGACAATTGCACGGCGTTGCTGATGAAGATCGCGCCACGGGTCACATAGTCGAACGGTGTGTCGCCATCGACCTTCTGGTAGCCCAGGCTGAAGCTGTGCGGGCCCTGGGCGTAGGTCGAGAGCAGGCTCCAGGTGGTGTTGTCGATCTGCCCGGACAACGCCTTGCCGGTGTCGGTGGTGCGGTACAGGTTGAGGTTGAAGGTGAGCGAGCGATTGGCGTCCAGTGCATGGCTGAAGGTGCCGCCCAGGTAGTGCTGGTTCCAGGTGTCTTCGTAGCGCGAGGTGTACAGGCTGGCGCTGAGGCTCGGGCTTGCACTGTAGACCACCCCGGCCAGGTCGAAGGCATCGCCCTTTGCTGCGTTGGAGTAGTTCACCACGAACCCCTGGTCATGGCTGCTGGCGTTGCGGTCGGTGCTCTCGGTGAAGTGCCCGCCTACCAGTTTCACCCCATCGAATTCGGTGCTGGTGACAAATACCCCGGTGGCAGTTTCGGGTAGCAGGCGGCTGTCGGACGAGCTGAACACCGGGGTCTTGACCCGCTGTTCGCCATACGACAGCACGGTGGAGGAGGCCCGAAGCTTGACCGCCGCGCCGCCGCGGCTGAATTCGTTCTTGGGGTGGCCGTGGTTGTCCAGCCCCAGCAGGCGCGCCTTGCCGGCGCGTCCGCCGCCGCTGTCCAGTTGCACGCCAAGGTAGGCATGGGCATCCACGCCCACGCCGATCAGGCCCTGGGTGAAGCCCGACTGCAACGTGCCCATCAGGCCATAGGCCCATTCCTCGGCATAACCGTTGCGCTCGGCACGGGGCTTGTAGGCATTGCGTGCGCCGCTGTTGCGCGCGCCGTGGCGGTATTCGCGGTTGTCGTACACGCTGCGGTTGAGCAGGCTCCAGGTGCTGTCTTCGACCAGGCCGTTGGCCTGCTCCTGGGCCGATTCGGCCAGCACCAGGGGCGCCGGCCCGGCCAATGCCAGCAGCAGGGCCGAACGGGTGCGCAGTGCGATCATTGTGCGGCCTCGCGTTGCAGCAGGGCGGCAAGACGATCTGCTGCACGCCTGGGCAAGGTGCTCGGCAGGCTCGGTGGCGTGGCGGCGGGCTCACCGACTTGGATCAGCATCACCATGCCCATCGACAGGTGCGGGATGCACTGGATGCCGTACAGGCCCGGCACGTTGAAGGTGTGCTCGATTTGCTGGTTGATCCTGCCCTTGAACGCCTCGGCGCCTTCGGGCAGCAGGCCGGGCAGCGAGGCGGCATTGTGCCCGCTCTGGGTGGCGATGAACTTCACCGAATCGCCGGGGGCGATGCGCAGGTAGTCCGGCTCGTACACCATGCTGCCGGTCGCACCACGGTTGAGCATTTTCACTTCGTGCACCTCGGCCGATACCGAAGGGGCGAGCAGGGCGCTGGCGAGCAGCAGGGGCAAGGCGGCAAGGCGCATGGGCGGGCTATCCATTTCAGGTCAAGAGGAACGAACGCGCAGGATCTGCGCGCCGTCGAAGGGGTCGGTCAGGTAGTGCGCCTGCACCCCGAAGGTGGCCTGCAGGCGTTGCGAGGTCAGCACCTGCAACGGCGGGCCGACATCCACCAGGCGCCCGCGCTCGAGCACGGCCAGGCGATCGCAGGTGAGGGCCTGGTTGAGGTCGTGCAGGGCGATCAGGGTGGTCACCGGCAGCGCCTGAACCAGGCGCAGAATGCCCAGCTGGTGCTGGATGTCGAGGTGGTTGGTCGGCTCGTCGAGCAACAGCAGTTGCGGGCGTTGCGCCAGGGCCCGGGCGATGTGCACGCGCTGGCGCTCGCCACCGGAGAGGCTGCGCCAGCTGCGTGTTGCCAGGTGGGTGGCATCCACGTCGGCCAGGGCCTGCTGCACGATAGCGTGATCGTCTGCCGACCACGGGCGCAACGCCGACAACCACGGCGTGCGGCCCAGGGCCACGGCATCGAACACATTGATCGCATCGCTGGTGTCGGCCTGTTGCTCGACCACTGCCAACCGCCGCGCCACCTCGCGGCGTGGCAGCTGCCTGAGCGCGTTGCTGCCCAGCTGCACCTCGCCGCAGGTGGGCGTGCGCAGCCCGGCCAGC
This sequence comes from Pseudomonas sp. 1176_21, assembly GCF_052850635.1. Classification (NCBI taxonomy): domain Bacteria; kingdom Pseudomonadati; phylum Pseudomonadota; class Gammaproteobacteria; order Pseudomonadales; family Pseudomonadaceae; genus Pseudomonas; species Pseudomonas sp. 1176_21. The sequence continues at coordinate 46,434 of NZ_VXCV01000006.1, read as the reverse complement.
AGCTTGAGCAGGGTGGACTTGCCCGAGCCGTTGGGGCCGACGATACCCAGGGTCTCGCCACGGCGCACCTCAAGGTCGACCGCGTCCAGCAGCACGGCATCGCGCATCTTCAAACCCAGGCCGGTGCAGCGCAGTGCAGCTTCATCCAGCGGGTGGGTGACAGCGTTCATCGGGCGCTCCTGCGGCCAATCAGTATCAATGCGAACACCGGTGCGCCGACCAGCGCCGTGATCACCCCCACCGGAATCACCTGGCCCTTGATCAGGGTGCGCGAGAGCACGTCGGCGGCAATCAGGAACAGCGCGCCACCCAGCGCGCTGGCCGGCAGCAGGCGCGCATGGGGGGTACCGAACAGCAGCCGCATCGCATGCGGAATCACCAGCCCGACAAAGCCGATGGCGCCGACGATCGACACCATCACTGCCGTCACCAGCGCCGCGCAGCTGATCAGCAGCACCTGCACGCGGCGTACCGGGATGCCCAGCGAGGCAGCCGAGTCGCTGCCGAAGGTGAAGGCGTCCAGCGCCCGCCGATGCCACACGCACACCGCAAGGCCGGCCAGCGCCACCGGCACCGCCAGCCACACCGACGGCCAGCGCACGCCACTGAGGTTGCCCAGCAGCCAGAACAGGATGCCGCGCGCCTGCTCGGCACTGGCCGACCGGGTGATCAGAAAGGCGGTGAGCGCGTTGAACAGCTGCGAGCCGGCGATCCCGGCGAGGATGATCTGCCCCGTGCTGTTGGACGGCCCGCTGGCACGGGCCAGCAGCGCCACCAGCGCGAAGGCCGCGATGGCCCCGACGAAGGCGCCCAGCGACAGCGTGATCGCCCCCGCGCCCAGCCCCAGCAGCGCCACCAGCACCGCGCCGGTGGAGGCGCCGGCCGAGATGCCGAGCAGGTACGGGTCGGCCAGCGGGTTGCGCAGCAGCGACTGCAGTACCACCCCGCAGGTGGCCAACCCCGCGCCGCAGGCGGCGGCCACCAGCGCACGGGTCAGGCGATAGTTCCACACGATGCCTTCATCGATCGGGTCCAGCAGGTGCCCGGCGGCCCATAGCTTGTTGGCCAGCACCTGCAGCACCACCGAGGGGGCGATCGGCGTTTCGCCAATCGCCACCCCTGCCAGTATCGCCAGCAGCAGGGCCAGCCACGCGAGCAGGCCGCGCACAACGCTGCCTGTCATGGCGCCAGGTCGAAGCCGTTGATGGCCGAGGCCAGGGTCTCCATGCCGCTGAACAGGCGCGTGCTGGCCTGCATGGCGTGCGCATCGAGAATCACGATGCGGTTGTGTCTGACCGCGTCCATGTTGCGCGTGACCGGGTCGCTGCGCAGGAATTCGAGTTTCTTCTGGTAGTCATCGGCCGGGAAGCGACGACGGTCCATGCGCGCGATCACCAGGAAGGTGGGGTTGGCCTTGGCGATGGTTTCCCAGCCCACGGTCGGCCATTCCTCATCGGACTGCACCACGTTGCGCACGCCCAGGGTCTGCAGCATGTAGTCGGGGATACCCTTGCGCCCGGCCACGTACGGGTCGATGTCCAGGTCTGCGCTGGAGAACCAGAACAGGGCGCTGGTGTCCTTCAGATCCTTGCCTTTCACGGTGGCGGCAGCCTTGGCCAGGCGTGCCTTGAGCTCGCTGTTCAACCGCTCGCCACGCGCCTGCACGTCGAAGATCTCGGCCAGCTGGCTGATGCTGTTGTAGATGCTGTCGATGCGAAACGGCTCCAGGCGGGTGCCGTCGGCGCCGACCAGGTTGTCCTTGCCCTCGCAGTCGGACGGCATCAGGTAGGTGGGGATGTTCAGCTCATGGAACTGCTCGCGGGTGCCGACCACGCCCTGCGGGCCGACCATCCACTCCAGCTGCACCGCCACCAGTTGCGGGCGCTTGCCGATCACCGCCTCGAAGCTGGGGTCGTTGTCGGCCAGGCGCTCGACCTTGTCGTTCTGCACCTTGTACTGCGCCAGCACATCGTTGAACCACAGCGAGGTGCCGACCAGCCTGTCGCCCAGGCCCAGTGCGTAGAACATCTCGGTGCCGGCCTGGCCGATGGTCACGGCGCTGTCGGGCGCGTGCTGGAAGGTCAGCGGCATGCCGCAGTTCTGCAGCGTGAGCGGGTAGTGGGTCGGGGCGGCCTGGGCCAGGGTCGACAGACCCAGGCCCGCGAGCAGGGTGACAAGGCGGGGCAACTGCATGATGCGATCTCCATTCGAACCGTACACGGGCAGGGGTGTACAACCTGGAAACACATCGACAGGCGCTGCCGCGCGGGCAGGGCAAGGCCGTTCGGCGCGCGGGGCGCTCGCGGCACAGATGTACTCCCCGGACACCCCGCCGGTTAGTGATTGTTGCTGTGCCGGCAGGTCTCCTGACTGGTGCGTCGTCACCTGGCTCCGGCCTTCCCGGGGGTCACCCAGTGGCATTTCAGGAGCAGGCTCGGCACTTACAGTTGCGGGGGCAGTTCCGTTTGACGCCATGCAGTGGCGTCTCGGATTCCCTATTGATTCCGTGTGGAAACCGGCGGGCGGCATGGTAGTCGATCACGCCGCCCGCAGGGAAACAAAACCCCGCCAGCCTCAGAGGTACTTGAGCCAGGCAATGTCGCGACGGCGGGCCTTGAACGCGGCAAACCAGCGCACCGGCGGGAACAGCGCCACGGCCAGCAGCACGGCGGTCAGCCACACCGCCCAGATACCATCGAAGCCGAAGTAATTGCCCTGGTTCAGGCCCAGCAGTGCAACGCAGGCCAGGTACGCCACTTTCAGCACATACAGGTGCAGCAGGTAGAAGAACATCGGTGCGGCGCCGAACACCGCCAGGGTGCTGATCCACCGGCGCTGCCCGGCGCGCTCCAGGCCCAGCAGCAACAGCAGGCCAGCCCCCAGGGTCAGGGCCAGGAACAGCAGCGAGGGCGGGTACTTGGTGATGTTGAAGAAGCTCATCAGGGTGTGCGCGGTATCGGCCTGAACCGTCCATGGCGCCTCGCCGTAGCCGTTGAGCAGGCGCAGGGCGACAAAGCCGATCAGGGTTGCCAGGCCTGCCAGCAGCAGACGGCGCTGGCGCGTGGTGGCCGGCATCGAGTGGGCGAACCAGGGGCCCAGGCCGTAGCCCAGCGCGATCACGCCGACCCACGGCAGCACCGGGTACGAGGTACGCAGGCGCAGGCTGTCGGAGAACTCGAGCCAGCCGCGGTCATGCAGGATCGCCCACGGCACGTGCAGCGCAGAGCCCTGCGCAAAGTGCAGGCCGTCGAGCAGGTTGTGACCGGCCACGATCGCGGCGCCCAGCACCAGCAACAGCGGGCGCGGCAACCACACCAGGGCCGCCAGGGCGATCATGCTGATGCCGATGGCCCAGATCACCTGCAGGTAGATCACGCTGGGTGGCAGCTGGAAGGTCCAGGCGATGTTCACCAGGGTGAACTCCAGCACCACCAGAAACAGCCCGCGCTTGAACAGAAAGGCCGACACATCGCCCCGGCCCTGGTGCTTCTGGCCATACAGCCAGGCCGACAGCCCGGTCAGCAGCACGAACACCGGGGCGCACAGGTGGGCCAGCGTACGGCTGACGAACAGCGCAGGTTCGGTGCTGTCGATGGCCATCGGATCGCTGACCTGGCGGTGCAGGAAGAAAGTTTCGCGCACGTGGTCCAGCAGCATGAACAGGATCACCAGGCCCCTGAGGGCATCGATGGACAGCAGGCGTTGGCTCGGTTTGCTGGCGGCGGGGAGGGCAGTAGCGCTAGTCATTGAAAGGTCGCAGGCAGAGGGGGCGAATTGAATGGTTACTGTATAACATTTCTATTCGCTCGGTAAATCTTCCTTACAATCTTGACTGCCATGCTGCGACATCAGACCGCACCCATCTGGCGCTGCGCGCTGGAACCCGTCGACCCTGCGTGACAAAATGCCGCCTCGCAAAACCCTTGCACAAGGCTCCCGCTCTCGGGGCCGGCACCTTCCCAAAAGGATGGTTACATGAACGATTTACTGACCCGGCGCACGGTGATCGCCGGGCTCGGCCTGCTCGGCCTCGGTGCCCTGGCAGGTTGCAACAACTCCGGCGCGCTGGACTTCAAATACGGCAAGGACCTGAGCAACAAGATCCTCGGCCGCACCTTCAAGCTCAAGGACCCGCAAGGCAACGTGATGACCCTGTCGAGCTTCCAGGGCTCGATGCCGATGGTGTTCTTCGGCTTCACCCAATGCCCGGCGGTGTGCCCCACCACCCTGGCCCGCGCGGTGCAGATCAAGAAGCTGATGGGCCGCGACGCCGATTTCCTGCAGGTGGTGTTCATCAGCCTGGACCCCGAGCGCGACACCCCCGAAGTGCTGGACGCCTACGTCAAGGCCTTCGATCCCTCGTTCGTGGCACTGTCCGGTACCCTGGAAGAGACGGCCGCAGTGGCCAAGGAATTCGGCGTGTTCTACGAGAAGGTGCCGGCCGGCGACACCTATACCATTTCCCACAGCTCGACCAGCTACGTGTTCGACTCGCGTGGCGTGCTGCGCCTTGGCCTCTCGCACTCCCTCAATGCCAGGGAATGCACCGAAGACCTGCTTACCGTAATGGAGGTTTGTTAATGCGTTCTCCCGTGAAACACGCGCTTGGCGCGATGGCGTTGCTGTCCCTGTTCGGTGCGGCGCTGCCCGCCGTTGCCCAGACCACCGTGGGCGAGCCCTGGGTGCGCGCCAGTGTGCCGCAGCAGCAGTCGACCGGTGCGTTCATGACCCTCACTGCCAGCACCGACAGCAAGCTGGTGGGCGTCGAGTCGCCGGTGGCCAAGACCGTGCAGGTGCACCAGATGCAGATGCACAACGACGTGATGAGCATGAGTGAAGTCAAGGCGCTGGACCTGCCCGCCGGCAAGCCGGTGGTGCTCGACACCAATGGCTACCACGTGATGCTGATGGGCCTGGTCAAGCAGGTGAAGGAAGGCGACACGGTGCCGCTGACCCTGATCGTCGAAGACGCCAAGGGCCAGAAGGAGTCGATCAAGGTCGACGCCCCGGTGCGTTCGCTGACCGCCACCGACGGTCACGGCGAGCACTCGATGCACGACCACAGCCACATGTAAGTACCCGCCGCGCCGGCCCTTGCGCCGGCGCAATCCGTTCCTGCCGGGTGGTTCGCCACCCAACGGGTTCAACTGGCCTGCGCCAGATAGTCCCGCAGCCGATCCTGCAGATACCACACACCTTCAGCGTGTTTCAGGTAATCGCTGATCGGCATCATCTGCCAGTACTGGCCTTCGTCGCCAAATTCGATGGCATCGATTTCCCCCTGCGTGATGTGCCCCACCAAAAACCAGGACTCCCAGCCAGGTCTGGCCAGGCTGGGGTAGTTGCGGCGCCATTCGATGCGTTCGGGGGGCAGGCGCAGGGCGAACTCTTCGTCCAGCTCGCGCAGCGCGCATTCCACCGGGGTCTCATTACCTTCGCGCCCCCCGCCGGCAAAGTCCCAGCAGCCGGGGAAGGGGATGGTGCTTTTCACGTCGCGCTTGTAGGTGAGCAGGTGGTCGTGGAACAGCAGGGCGAGTTTGGCACCGCAGAAGGGTTTGAGGGGCATGGAGACTGGCCTCTGGCAGGACGGGGCGTTAGGCACCGGGCCGGTATTTATACGACGGTTCTGCAGGTTGCGCGGCGTTTTTTGTGGTGTGGGCTGCCGGGCAGCTCCTGGTCACACAGGCATGCGCCGCCGACGGGTATAACTGAACCTGGGAATAAGGATATGCTGTTTCGAAATATTACAAATTGGTGAGGGCAGAATGCCGTTAAAGGACCTGTTGCTGGCGCTGGTGGTGATCGTCGCCTGGGGCCTGAATTTCGTGGTGATCAAGGTCGGCCTCGACGGCCTGCCGCCCATGCTGCTGGGTGGCCTGCGCTTCGTGCTGGTGCTGTTTCCGGCGATCTTCTTCATCAAGCGCCCGCAACTGCCGTGGCGCTGGTTGCTGGCCTACGGCACTACCATCTCGCTGGGCCAGTTCGCCTTTCTGTTCGAGGCCATGGGCAACGGCATGCCGCCGGGCCTGGCGTCGCTGGTGCTGCAGTCGCAGGCCTTCTTCACGCTGTTCTTTGCCGCGATGTTTCTCGGTGAGCGGCTGCGCGCCGCCAGCCTGCTGGGGCTGCTGGTGGCCGCCGGGGGCCTGGCGCTGATCGGCAGCGAGAACGGCAGCCACGTGCCATTTTTGGCGCTGGTGCTGACCCTGTGCGCCGCCGCATGCTGGGCCATGGGCAACATCATCACGCGCCGCTTCGGCAACATCGACCTGGTGGCGCTGGTGATCTGGGGCGCGCTGATCCCGCCGTTGCCATTCTTCGCCCTGTCGTGGTGGCTCGAAGGGCCGGCGCTGATCGAAAGCTCGCTGCGCGGCATCGGCCTGAACTCGATCCTGGCCCTGGCGTACCTGGCCTTCATCGCCACCATGCTCGGCTACAGCCTGTGGAGCGGCCTGCTGTCGCGCTACCCGGCGGGCAAGGTCGCACCGTTTTCGCTGCTGGTGCCAGTGGTGGGGCTGAGCTCCTCGGCGTTGCTGCTGGGTGAGCGCCTGAGTACCCTGCAATGCTGGGGTGGGGTGCTGGTGATGGTGGGGTTGCTGATCAACGTGTTCGGCTCGCGCCTGCGTCAACGTCTGCGGGCCGCGCTGAGCTGAGGCCCCAGGGCGGCGGTGGAACGATCCGCCGCGCACGCCGCTCCAATTCCAGACCCTCGCCGACCAAGGTCCGACCATGAATTCACCTCGATCCACCACGCCCCATGCCGGCCCGGCCGGCATGGTCAAGGTGCGCGGCGCGCGCGAACACAACCTGAAGAACGTGGATGTGGACATCCCCCGCGATGCGCTGGTGGTGTTCACCGGCGTGTCCGGCTCGGGCAAGTCGTCGCTGGCGTTCTCGACCCTGTATGCCGAGGCCCAGCGCCGCTATTTCGAGTCGGTGGCGCCCTATGCGCGACGCCTGATCGACCAGGTCGGGGTGCCGGATGTGGACGCCATCGAAGGCCTGCCGCCGGCGGTGGCCCTGCAACAGCAGCGCGGCACCCCCAGCGCGCGCTCCTCGGTGGGCAGCGTGACCACGCTGTCGAGCCTGATTCGCATGCTCTATTCGCGTGCCGGCAGTTACCCGGACGGCCAGCCGATGCTGTATGCCGAGGACTTCTCGCCCAATACGCCCCAGGGCGCATGCCCCGAGTGCCACGGCCTGGGCCGGGTCTACGAGGTGGACGAGGCCTCGATGGTGCCCGACCCGTCGCTGACCATCCGCGAGCGTGCGGTGGCCTCGTGGCCGCTGGCGTGGCAGGGCCAGAACCAGCGCGACATCCTCGTGACCCTGGGCTATGACGTCGACATTCCGTGGCGCGACCTGCCCCAGGAGCAGCGCGACTGGATCCTGTTCACCGAAGAGACCCCCACTGTGCCGGTGTATGCCGGCATGACCCCGGCCCAGACCCGCGACGCCCTCAAGCGCAAGCTCGAACCCAGCTATCAGGGCACCTTCAGCGGCGCGCGGCGCTATGTGCTGCACACCTTCACCCATTCGCAGAGCGCGCTGATGCGCAAGCGCGTCAGCCAGTTCATGCGGGCCAGCGCCTGCCCGTTGTGCGCGGGCAAGCGGCTCAAGCGCGAGGCCCTGACCGTGACCTTCGCCGGGCTGGACATTGCCGAGCTGGCGCAGTTGCCCTTGCTGCAGCTGGCCGAGGTGCTCAAGCCGGTGGCCAGCGCCACCTATGTCGAGCATGGCGACGAGCAGGGTGCGGTGCTGACCCACGCGCAAACCCGTGACGCCCGCCAGCAGCGCGCGGCCAGGGGCGACAACGCCCATGCCGGCGGCCCGGACGTGCGCCACACGCCCAACCTCTCGCTGGAAAAACGCCTGGCCGCGCAGCGCATCGCCCAGGACCTGCTCGAACGGGTGGCCACCCTGATCGACCTGGGCCTGGGTTACCTGGCCCTGGAGCGCAGCACGCCGACCCTGTCCTCGGGCGAGCTGCAGCGCCTGCGCCTGGCCACCCAGCTCAACTCGCAGCTGTTCGGGGTGATCTATGTACTGGACGAACCCTCGGCCGGCCTGCACCCGGCCGATGGCGAGGCGCTGTACGAGGCCCTGCTGCGCCTCAAGGCCGCGGGCAATTCGGTGTTCGTGGTCGAGCACGACCTGGACACCATCCGCCGCGCCGACTGGCTGGTGGACGTGGGCCCGGCGGCGGGCGAGCAGGGCGGCCAGGTGCTGTACAGCGGGCCCCCGGCCGGGTTGGCCGAGGTCGAGGCCTCGCAGACCCGCAGCTACCTGTTCGGCGCCCAGGCCGCCGTGCCGCGCACCCCGCGTGAACCCGGCGGCTGGCTGCGCCTGGAGGGCGTGACGCGCAACAACCTGCACAACCTCGATGCGGCCTTCCCCCTTGGGTGCTTCACGGCCGTCACCGGGATTTCCGGCTCGGGCAAGTCCAGCCTGGTCAGCCAGGCGCTGCTGGAGCTGGTGGGCGCGCACCTGGGCCAGGCCACTGCGCCCAGCGAGCCCCAGGAGCAGAGCCTGGAGGATGACGTGGCGCAGGCCAGCGGCGGCCAGGTCACGGCGGGCCTGGAGCACATCCGCCGGCTGGTGCAGGTGGACCAGAAGCCCATCGGCCGTACCCCACGCTCGAACCTTGCGACCTACACCGGCCTGTTCGACCACGTGCGCAAACTGTTCGCCGCCACCGATGCGGCCCGCGAGCAGGGCTTCGATGCCGGGCGCTTCTCGTTCAACGTGGCCAAGGGCCGTTGCGAAACCTGCGAAGGCGAAGGCTTTGTCAGCGTCGAGCTGCTGTTCATGCCCAGCGTCTACGCACCGTGCCCCACCTGCCATGGCGCCCGCTACAACCCGCAGACCCTGGCGGTCACCTGGCAGGGCCTGAACATCGCCCAGGTGCTGCAGCTGACGGTGACCCAGGCGCTGGCGGTGTTCGAGCAGCAGCCGGCGGTGCAGCGTGCCCTGGCGGTGCTGCACGAAATCGGGCTGGGCTACCTGCGCCTGGGCCAGCCGGCCACCGAGCTGTCGGGCGGTGAGGCGCAGCGCATCAAGCTGGCCACCGAACTGCAGCGCATGGCCCGCGGGGCCACCCTGTATGTGCTCGACGAACCCACCAACGGCCTGCATCCGCAGGATATCGACCGGCTGATGCTGCAACTGGGGCGCCTGGTGGATGCCGGGCATACGGTGATCGTGGTGGAGCACGACATGCGCGTGGTGGCCCAGAGCGACTGGGTGATCGACATCGGCCCGGGGGCGGGGGACCAGGGCGGCACGCTGGTGGCCTGCGGCACGCCGCAGCAGGTGGCGGCCAGTGCCCACAGCCGTACCGCGCCGTTTCTGGCCCGGGCCCTGGGCTGAGGCGGCTCAGGCGTCGAGGCTGCGCCGAACCTTGTCCAGCAGTTCGTGGATCTGGAACGGCTTGGTGACGATGTCCATGCGCTCACCGAGAAAATGCTGCCGGTCGATGGCGTTCTCGGCGTAGCCGGTCATGAACAGCACCGGCAGGCTCGGGCGCAGCATGCGCGCGACATTGGCCAGCTCGCGCCCGTTCATGTGCGGCAGGCCCACGTCGCTGAGCAGCAGGGCGATGCTCGGGTCGGCATGCAGTTTCTGCAGGGCGCTTTCGACGTCCGGCGCCGGGGTGCAGCGGTACCCGGCATCGGTCAGCACCTCGCAGACGAAACTGCGCACCACCGACATGTCCTCCACCACCAGCACATGCTCGCCGGCGGTACTGATCACGGTGTCGGGTGTGGGTTCGGTGATGCTCAACAGCGGGCTCTGGCTGGCCGGCAGCAGCAGCGTCACTTCGGTACCGCGCCCGCCGGTGCTGCGGATCTGCACGTCGCCGGCCGACTGGCGGGCGAAGCCGTAGATGGTCGACAGCCCCAGCCCGGTGCCCTGGCCGATGGGCTTGGTGGTGAAGAACGGGTCGAAGACCTTGCCGATCACCTCGGGGGCGATGCCGCTGCCGTCGTCGCGCACCGACAATGCCACGTAGGCGCCATCGGCCAGCTTGAGGTCGTCCTGGGTGTGCGCCGCGTAGGTGCTGATCCAGATGTTGCCACCCTGGGGCAGCGCGTCGCGCGCGTTGATCACCAGGTTGAGCACGGCGTTCTCCAGCTGGATCGGGTCTACCAGGGCCACGCTGAGGTGCTCGCTCAGGTTCAGGTGCAGGCTGATGTGTTCGCCGATGGTGCGTCGCAGCAGTTCCTCCAGCGAGCGGATGTGCTGGTTGATGTCGGCCGGGCGGGGGTCCAGCGGTTGCTGGCGGGCAAAGGCGAGCAGGCGGTGGGTCAGGGTGGCGGCCCCCATGGCGGCGCCCAGTGCAGCGTCGGCGTAGGACTGCACCTTGTCGACGCGGCCCTGCTCGATGCGTTTCTTGATCAGCTCCAGGCTGGTGATGATGCCGGTGAGCATGTTGTTGAAGTCATGGGCGATGCCGCCGGTAAGCTTGCCCAGTGCGTCCATCTTCTGCACCTGCAGCAACTGCGCCTCGGTACGGGCGCGCTCGGCCACTTCCTGGGCCAGCAGGGTGGTCGCGCTGTCCAGTTCGGCGCGCTGGGTGCGTTCGCGGTGGCGCTGTTCGGTCACGTCCTCGACGAAGATCAGGCTCGACTCGCCGCTGCGGTAGGGCGACACCTGCCACTGGGTCTCGCGCAGTTGGCCGTTGACGCGCATGTGCAGCAGGCCCTTCCAGCGGTCCCGGGTGCCGAGCCTGCGCAGCAGTTCGTCGATCACCGGCTGCTGGTCGTCGGCAAAGCACTCGACCAGGGTGTCGGGGCTCAGGTTGTCCTGGATCAGCTGGGCGAACGCCTGGTTGCATTCGTGCACCTTGAGCCCGGTGCCCAGCAGCGCGATGGGCGCGGCGGTGCTGACGAAGATCTCGCGAAAGCGCGCCTCGCTCTCGCGCAGCGCCTGCTCGGTGTCGCGTACCCGCAGCAGCGTGCGCAGGGTGGCCAGCAACACCTCGGGGTCGACCGGGTGGATCAGGTAGGCGTCGGCCCCGGCGTCCAGCCCGGTGATGATGTCGCCGGTACCGATGGCGGCCGCCGATACGTGGATCACCGGCAGCAACGCGGTGGCCGGGGTGGCGCGCAGGATGCGCACGATATCGAAGCCGCTCATGTCCGGCAGGTGTACATCCAGGATCAGCGCGTCGTAGGTCTGGCTGGCAATCAGCTCCAGGCCCTCGCCACCGGTGCCGGCCTCGTCGATGCGGTAGCCATGGCATTCCAGGCGCCGGCGCAGGGCATAGCGGGTGACGATGTTGTCGTCGACGATCAGCAGGCGGATGTCAGGCTTCATCACCAGGCTCCTGGGCCAGCGCCAAGGGGATCACTACGTAGAAGGTCGAACCGACCCCGGGTGTACTCTCGACCCCGACCCGGCCACCCAGCAGCGCCGCGAAGCGCTTGCACAGCGACAGGCCCAGGCCGGTGCCACGCAGGCGCTTCTGCAGCGGCGAGTCGATCTGTGCGAAGTCCTCGAACAGCGTGTCGTGCAGCTCGCCCGGGATGCCGATGCCGGTGTCGTGCACCGCAAAGCGGATCTGGCCGTCGTCTTCCAGTTGCGACGACACCCGCACTTCGCCGCGGGCGGTGAATTTCAGCGCGTTGGAAATGAAGTTGCGCAGGATCTGCGCCAGCTTCTTGTCGTCGCTGTACAGGCGCGGCAGGCCCTGGGGCTCTTCGAAGATCAGGTCGACCGCCGAGGCATCGACGATCGGCCGGAACATGCCGCGCAGGGCCGCGAACAGGTCGAGCATGTCGAACCAGGCCGGCGAGATGGTGATGCGCCCGGCCTCGATCTTGGCCAGGTCGAGCAGGTCGTCGACCATGTCGCTCAGTTCGCGCGCCGAATTGCTGACGAAGGTCACCTGCTTGTGCTGCTCGGGGCTCAGCGGGCCGTCCAGCTCGTCGCTGAGCAGGCGGGCGATGCTCAGGATCGAACCCAGCGGCGTGCGAAACTCGTGGCTCATGTACGACAGGAAGCGGCTCTTGAGGTCCGAGGCCTGGCGCAGTTGCTCGGCCTGGATATCCAGCTCGGCATACAGGGCCAGCACGCCCTGGTTGGTTTCTTCGAGTTCGGCTCGCAGGGCGTCGCCCTCTTCACGCAGCCGCGCGATCAGCGCCTGCGCCTCGGTGTCGGCAAGGGTAGGGGAATCAGCCACTTAGGGTCTCCAGGGCAACAACCAGCACGGTGACATCATCGCGGCCTCGGCAGAAGTCGCGATGCAGCACGGCGGCGATCAGTGCCGGGTGCTGATGCATGAGGCCAGGATACTGCTGCAGGTCCCAGCGCGATTGCAGCCCGTCGCTGTAGAGCACCAGCAGGTTGGCATGCACATCAGCATAGTCAAAGGGGCGCACGCGACGGAATTGCCCGCCGACGATACCCGGGTGCGAGGCCAGGCCACGACTGCTACCGGGTGCGAGCAGGTGCGCGCCGATGTTGCCGACGCCGCTGAAACGCAGCGCGCCGTTGTCGTACTGGGCGAAGGCCGCGGCGCCGCCACGGGTGCCCTGCATGTTGACGTGCATCGCCTCGAGCACCTGCGCGGGGTCGGCGAACGGGGCCTGGGCAAAGGCCTGGGTGCCGGCGTGGGCGGCCCGTTCGGCGAGCTCGCCGTGGCCCAGCCCGTCGACCACCAGGGCACTGATGCGCTGGCCGTCGTAGGCCAGGTACCAGGCATCGCCACAGGCCGGGTCGTGATGCAGGCTGTGCTGGCTGGCGCCCCAGCGCAGGTCGCAGGCCGCGCTGCTGCGTGGGTACAGGCGCGCCAGCACGGCGGCGCCACGGCTGTCGGCGTACACATCGAACACATCGGCCAGGCGCTTGATCGCGCCCAGGCCGATGCCCTGGGTACCGCCGGTGGAGAACCCGTCGGCCAGGCAGTGGTGCAGGTCGAAGCCTGCGCCACGGTCGATGGCGATCAGTTCCAGCCCGCTGTAGCCGCTGTTGGGCAGCACCCGCAGGTGCAGTTCACCGCGCCCGGCATGCTTGAGCAGGTTGCTCGCAAGCTCGGTGGCCAGCAGCGCGGCGCGCCCGGCGTCGGTGGCATCGAAACCCTGCTGTTCGGCCAGGCGTTGCACGCAGCGCCGGGCATGACCGACCTGGCTCTCGTCTTCTATCGGCAGCACCTGGGTCAGGCTGCCCAGGATACTCAGGCCCATCGCAGAATCGTCACGCGCGTGCCGGCCCCGGGGGCGGTATCCAGTTCGAACTCGTCCACCAGGCGCTTTGCCCCGGTCAGGCCCAGGCCCAGGCCGCCGCCGCTGGTCCAGCCATCGGTCATGGCCAGCTTGATGTCGGGGATGCCCGGCCCTTCGTCGCGAAAGGTCAGGCGCAGGCCCTTGCGATGGTCCTTCTCGACCACCTGCCAGTCCATGTGGCCACCGCCGCCATACACCACGGCGTTGCGGGCCAGCTCGCTGACCGCCGTGACCAGCTTGGTCAGGTTGATCAGGCTCATGCCGCAGCCCTGGGCCAGGGTGCGCGCCAGTTGCCGTGCACGTACCACATCCTGCTCCAGCAGGATGGGCTGGGTGCCGCTTTGCTCGGCGCTCATTGCGGTGCAGCCGAGTTGTTGAGCAGGCGCATGCCGCGCTCGGCGTTGAGCGCGGTACGCACGCCGGGCAGGGTCAGGCCCAGTTCGACCAGGGTGATCGCCACGGCCGGCTGCATGCCCACCAGCACGGTCTGCGTGTCCATGATGCGCGACACCCCGGAGATGGTGCCGATCATGCGGCCAATGAAGGAGTCGACCATGTCCAGCGCCGAGATGTCGATCAGCACGCCCTTGGCCGAGGTCGCGCTGATGCGCTCGGACAGGTCGTCCTGCAGGGTCATGGCCAGCTGGTCATGCATGTCGACCTGGATGGTCACCAGCAGGAATTCGCCGATTTGCAGAATCGGGATGCGCTCCATGGCTTCAGCCCGCCTTGGCGACGGACAGGCCCAGGCGATGCAGGGCCAGCTTCAGGGCGTCGGCCAGGTTGGCCTTGGTCACCACGCCCTGCAGGTCCAGGCCCAGGTGCACGATGGTCTGGGCGATCTGCGGGCGTACACCGCTGATGATGCAGTCGGCGCCCATCAGGCGGATGGCGGTCACGGTCTTGAGCAGGTGCTGGGCCACCAGGGTATCGACGGTGGGCACACCGGTGATGTCGATGATGGCGATTTCAGAGCCGGTGTCGACGATGCGCTGCAGCAGCGATTCCATCACCACCTGGGTGCGTTGCGAGTCCAGGGTGCCGATCATCGGCAGTGCGAGTACGCCGTCCCACAGCTTGACCACCGGGGTGGACAGCTCCAGCAGTTCTTCCTGCTGGCGCTTGATCACCGCCTCGCGGGATTTCTGGAAGGTGCGGATGGTGTGCAGGCCCAGGGCATCGAGCAGTTCGGACACCTGCAGCAGCTGGTTGGCCAGTTGCGCCGGCTGCTCGCTGTACTCGCGCTGCAGCAGGGCGAACAGCGGGCCCTTGAGGGAGAAGATGAAGGTGGCGGTCTGCTGCGAGTCCTGGCCGAGCAGGGCGCGGCTATGGGAGAGCTTTTCCAGGAACAGGCGCACATCGTCCCAGGCACCGGCGTTGAGGTTGCTGGCATCGCCGTTCTGCAGGCCGGCGTGCAGCAGGTCGAGAAACTCTTCGGTCTGGCGCTTGAGGTCGTCGGCCTTGAGGTTGCGCGTGGCACCCGACGCGTCCAGCCCGGCCAGCCATTCGGCTACCAGGGAGGCCTGGTGGGTGCGGATGGCGGTGAGGGTGACAGGTTGCAGTGCAGCCATTTGGACAAGCTCCTGAGCAGGGTAGGTAAGGCACATGCGCATCTGAGTGTGCAGGCCTGATTCTAGTTCGATATTGCCTTCATCAAATTTATTGCAGGCCCTCAGCTCCCGCTGGCGGGGCGCGGTTGCAGCATCGGGTCGTAGGGGTTGAGCTGGCGCAGCGACTCGAGCAGGGCATTGGCTGTGTCCACCTGCCGGGCCTGTTGCAGATAATGCATCAAGGCCAGCCGAACATCACGGTTAAACGGTTGTTGTTGCAGGCTGCTCCACAGTTGTTGCATTGCCGGCTCGCGCTGCCCCTGATCGTGCAGGGCCACCGCCAGCACATACCCGTAGCCGGCGTTCTGCGGGGCCAGCTGCACGGCCTTGCGCAGCGCCACCAGCGCTTGGTCGCGACGGCCCTGGCGAATCAGGGCCAGGCCGTGGGCCTGCTGCAACAGCGCCGAGTCGGGGTGCTGGCGCAGGCTGTCTTCCAGCAGCGTGCGTGCTTCGTCCTGGCGGCCATGGCTGTCCAGCCACTGCACCAGGGCCACACGGGCCGGCAGGAAGTCGGCGTCGCGCAGCACCGCGCTGCGCAGGTACGGCTCGACCGCATCGGTGCGTCCGCTGGCCTGGTACAGCAGGGCCAGGTTGAGGTTGGCTTCGGCGCGTTCGAGCAGGCTCAGCTGCACGCTTTCGTATTCGCCCAGCGCCTGCTCGAACGCCGCCTGCGCCGCGCCCAGCCCGGCTGCCCGTGCCGGCAGCAGGGCGTAGGCGGCCGCGATGCGCACGGCCAGCACCGGGTCACGCAGCAAGGGGGCCAGCGGCATGCTTCGCTGTTGCGGGGGCAGCAGCGCGGCCAGGGCTTCCACCGCCGCGGCGCGTACCTGCGGTGCGCTGTCGCCCAGGGCGCTGCGCGCCGCCTGCAGGGTACGTTCGCTCGGGTAGTTGGGCAGTTCGGCGAGCAGGGTGGCGCGGCGGATCGCCGGCAGTTCGCTGTTGGCCAGTTGCGTCAGCAGCGCCTGGGCGGCACCGGGTTTGCCGCTGCGCAGCAGGTCCAGGCTGGCAGCGTAGGCCGGTGTGTCGGAGGGCCGGTCGGCGTACCACAGCGCGAACTGCTCGCTGACGCGCTGCCCGGCACTGCCCTTGTGACACCCCAGGCAGGCATCCGGCGTGCCCAGCGCCAGTGCCTGGGCCGGTGCCGGAATGCTGAAGCCGTGGTCGTGGCGATAGTCATTGACCATGTAGAACTTGCCGGGCATGTGGCAGCTGACGCACTGCGCCGCGGGGCTGCCGGGGGCATGGTGATGGTGCTCGGTGGCGGTATAGTCGCGGGCCTTGAGCCCGGCGCCGTCGACCCCGGCCACGCCGGTCTTGCCCGCAGGGTTGTGGCACTGCAGGCACACCCCGTCGCCCGGTGCCTTGAGCTGGGTGCTGTGGGGCTCGTGGCAATTGCTGCAGCGCACGCCCTTGGCGAACATCTTGCTCTGGGTGAAGGCGCCGTACTCGAACACCTCGTCCTTGATCTTGCCGTCCAGCTCATACAGCTCGCGGGTCAGGCGGCTGGGCAGGTAGTCGTCCATCAGGCGGCGCTCGTTGTGAAAGCCATCGCCCAGCGGCGCGCGGCGCGCATGGCAGCGGGCACAGGTCTCGACTTCGGCCAGGTTGCCACCCTCCACCAGGCTCTGCTGGAAGCCGGCATGGGCAACCTGCCTGGCCGGCTTTTGCGCCGCCCACGCCAGGTGCCCGGAGGCCGGGCCGTGGCACGCCTGGCACCCCACGCCCAGGCTGTTCCAGTGGCTGTCGAAGGTGGCGCTGGCAGCGTTGAAATTGCGCTTGAAGCCGGTGGTATGGCACTCCACGCACATGAAGTTGGCATTCTGCTGCGGCTTGCTCCAGTGCAGCGGGTTCTTGAAGTCCACGCCCTGGCCGGGGTACAGGTGAAACCACTGCTGCTGGTGCGTATCCCAGGCCACCCCGAGCGCCTGCAGGTGCCCGCCGCCGGTGTCGATCAGGTACTGCTGCAGGGGCTCGATGCCGAAGGCATAGGCCACCTCGAAATCCTGGGGCTGGCCGTCGGCGCCTGGGGTGTTGACCCAGAAGCGGTCGCCCTGGCGAAAGAAGCGCGTGGTCTCGCGGTCGCTCTTGAACTGCACGTCGGCGAAATTGCCCAGCACGGTCTGGGCGGTGGCCGGCTGCATCGCCAGCTGGTGATGGGAACCTTGCCACTGGCGAACCTGTTCGCCATGGCAACCCTGGCAGGTGGCTTCGTCGACCAGCGCCGGGGCGGGGCTGCTTGGCGCCGGCGGGGCTGGTGGCGTGCTCTGCGCGGCCACCGGCAGGCGTGCCGGGGCACGGTCGAGGGCGAACCAGGTGCCCAGCAGGGCCAGCAGGACCGCCCCGGCCAGCACCGGCCAGAGCAGGCTGGTGCCGCGCACGGGGGGCTGTTGGGGCGGCGTAACGGCGCGCTTTTTCGACATGCAGACGTCCATGTTGTTGGGGTAAGGGGCGCTTCAATCAGGCGGCGCGCTTCACGGCATGCCCAGGAACCAACGGTAGTACGGGTTGCTGCCATCTTCTCGCATCACGCCCTGAACCTGTCGCGCCCAGGTGTCGCGCTGGCCGCGGTAGGCGCTCAGGCCCACCTGGTAGAAGCGCTGCAGGCGCTGGCGCTGGTCGTTCAGGCGCAGGCTGGCCAGGGCATCGGCGCCTTCCAGCGGCACCGGGCTGCCCAGCGCCAGCAGGGCCGGCAACACCCGGGTGATCTCGTCGCTGCGCACCCAGGGGGCGTACTCGATGCGTGGCTGGTCGTCGGTGACGGCCGGGGCCTGTGCGGCAAAGCGCTCCAGGCCGGCGCGGTCGGTGACCCAGGTGGCCAGCAGTGCGGCCGGCGAGTCCACGCCCACCTCGGCCAGGGTGCGTTGCACGTGGGGTTGCGCCAGGCGCGCGCTGATGCGCGGCAGGTCCAGGCGCACCGGCTGCAGCGAGCCGACCAGCAGCATTTCATGGAACTCGGTGGTCCACAGCGAGGCATGCGGGAACACGTCGATGAAGCTGCGCACCAGGGCACGGCTGTCGTCGATGTTCTGGGTGGGCAGCGGCAGCCACTGGGCGACCAGGCCCTGGGGGTTGAGGCGGCTGGCGGCCAGCTGGTAGAAGTCACGCGAGTACAGGTTGACCACGCCGGCTGCCGAGGGGGGTGGTGGCTCCAGGGTGATCAGGTCGTAGGGCTGCGGGCTGGCCAGCAGTTCACGGCGCCCGTCGCGCAGGCGGATGTCCAGGCGCGCATCGTCGGCGGCGTGGTAGTTGCCCTGGAACAGCGTCGAGGCGTGCACCACCGCCGGCAGCAGTTCGGCCACCACGCGTTGCTCCAGGCCCGGGTAGCGCAGCAGGGCGCCGGCGGTGATGCCGGTGCCCAGCCCGATCACCAGCGCCGAGCGCGGCTCGCCGTTGTGGATCAACAGCGGCAGCAGGGCCTGCAGGCGCATGTAGCGCAGCGACGGCATGGCATCGCCGGTGTTGGACACGCCCTGGATGTACAGGCGACGAAAGCTGCCCTGGGGCTTGTGCTGTTCGACCACGGCGACCGTGGCGTCACGGCCTTCCTGATAGAACACCAGCTCGCCGCTGCGCGCGCCGGGCAGCAGGTTGGCCAGGCGCTGGGGTGGGGTGAGCAGGGCGGTCAGGAGGCTGGCCAGGGCAATGGCGTAGAGGGCGATGAATCTGGGTTGACTGAGCAGGCCTGTTCGCTGGCAAGCCCGCTCCCAAAGGGTTCGAGCAGATCCTGAGCCTGTACCTGCAGGCGCCGGCCTTGCCGGCGAAGCGGCCAGGCCCGCCCCCACCACGACCGCGATTACCCCGACCCCTGCCGCCAGCACCGCCAGCACCCCCAGGCTGCGCACCAGCCCCAGCGCGGGCACCAGTACGAACCCGCACAGCATCACCCCGGCAATCCCGCCCAGGGTGTTGAGCGCCACCACTGCGCCCACGTCGCGCCCCGCATGGCCCGGCGCGCAGGCCAGGCGCAGCGCCACCGGGAACGCCGCCCCCAGCAGCGTGGTGGGCAGCAGCACTACGCTCACCGCCACCACCGCAAAGCGGGCACTCATGCCCGCCAGTGCGCTGCCGCCCAGGCCCAGTACCAGCGCTTCGGCCTGGGTCTGCGCACTGATCAGCCAGCGCCCCAGCCCGGCGATTTCCAGCAGCGCCAGCAGCCCCGCCGCACCGATCAGCATGGCAAAGGTGGCCCACGGGTCGCGCAGCCGCTCCACGCGCCGGGCAATCAGTGCGCTGCCCAGCATCAGCCCCGCCAGGTAGGTGGCCAGCATCACCGCGAAGGCGAAGGTGCGGGTGCTCATGAACTGCACCAGGGCCTGCGACCAGATCACCTCATAGCCCAGCGCAATGCCCCCGGCCACCGCGTACAGGGCCAGGGCCAGGCGCGCCGCCGGGCTGCGCGGGGCGCTGGCGGTTACCACGGTGTCGGCTTCGACGTCCGGTGTCAGGCGCAGCAGCCACAGTGCGCCGGCCCCGGCCAGCAGGTTGAGCACGGCGGCGGCACAGGCACTGCCGCGCACCCCCAGCAGCGGGATCAGCACAAAGGCTGCGAGCAGGGTGCCGACAATCGCCCCGGCCGTGTTGGCCGCGTACAGTTGCCCGCCGGCGCGTCCGGCCGTTGCCCCTTGCGCGGTCACGGCACGCACCAGCACCGGCAGGGTGCCGCCCATCAGCAGCGCCGGCAGGGCAACCAGGCTGAACGGCAGCGCCCAGGCCAGCAGCCCGATGCTGCCCTGCAGGCGGGCGAACAACCCGGCGCTGCTGCCCAGGGCCAGGGTGGCCGCGATGCCGACCACGGCCACGGCCAGTTCGAGCAGCGCATACAGGCGCAGCGGCTGGCGCAGCCGATCGGCGTGACGCCCCAGCCACCAGCCGCCCAGCGCCAGCCCGGCGAAGAATGCGCTGATGCCGGTGGTGATCGCATGTACTTCCATCCCCACCACCAGTGACAGCTGCTTGATCCACAGCACCTGATAGATCAGCGCCGCGCTGCCGGAGACCAGCAGCAGGGTCGCTGCCAGGGGCAGTGTGCGGGGTGGAGCGCAGGCGGCGGGGGCTTTGGCGTGTCGGGAGGAGCGGCTGGCGACCGGCATCAGGGCAAGGGGCCTTGTGGTGAGTGCTGGGAATACGCCCTCGCGGGAGGGACAACCAGTGCTTGAGCCTAGCAGCAGATTGGCGGGTTGGCGGGTATCGCAGTCGGCAAAATGCCCCGTCAGGGACGAGGCATCCGTGTGCAGCTTGCCGCCTATTGCTTGCCTTGCTTCATCTTCTCCTCGATCTTCGCGTCCACCTGCTTGCGCACCTGGTCGACGCTGAAGCTGGCCGGGTGCTGGCTGGGTGGGTAGTCGATGAAGGTTTCGAGAAACACCGAGGCCTTCATGGTGGCGATGCCGGTCAGGTAGACGTTCTTTGCCAGCCAGTCGTTGTACTGGTCAGAGACCACGTCGGCGCGCTCATACGGATCCATGCGCAGGTTGAAGATCTTCGGCACGCGCAGGCACACGAAGGGGTCCTGCCACACTTCGAAGCCGCCGGGGCGACGCTGTTCGCAGAACACCGCCTTCCAGTCGCCGAAGCGCATCGCCACCAGGTCGCCGTCGTCGTTGAAGTAGTAGAACTCGTCACGTGCGCCCTTGGGTTGCTGGCCGGTGAGGTAGGGCAGCTGGTTGTAGCCGTCCAGGTGCACCTTGAAGTTCTTGCCACCGGCAGTCGGTGCCCAGCCCTTGAGCAGCTTGTCCTTCACGCCGGTGTCACCGGCAGCCGCCAGCAGGGTGGGGAACCAGTCCAGGCCCGAGAACATCTCGTTGGACACCGTGCCTTCCTTGATCTTGCCCGGCCAGCGGATGATCGCCGGCACGCGGAAGGCGCCTTCCCAGTTGGAGTCCTTCTCGCTGCGAAACGGCGTGGTCGCCGCGTCCGGCCAGGAGAACTGGTTGGGCCCGTTGTCGGTGGTGTAAATCACGATGGTGTTGTCGGCGATCTTCAGGTCGTCGAGGGTCTTGAGCAGCTTGCCCACGTCGCCATCGTGCTCGAGCATGCCGTCGGCGTATTCGTTGCCGGGCATGCCGCTCTGGCCCTTCATCGAGTCGCGCACATGGGTGTACACGTGCATGCGCGTGGTGTTCATCCACACGAAGAACGGCTTGTCGGCGGCCACCTGCTTCTTGATGAACTCCTCGGCCGCGCCGGTGGTTTCATCGTCGATGGTTTCCATGCGCTTCTTGTTGAGCGAACCGGTGTCCTCGATCTTGCCGTCGGCGAAGGCGTGGATCACCCCGCGCGGGCTGAAGTTCTTCACGTAGGGGTCGTTCGGGTCCTTGGGCCAGTAGGGGCGCTCGGGCTCCTCTTCGGCGTTGAGGTGGTAGAGGTTGCCGAAGAACTCGTCGAAGCCGTGCTTGGTCGGCAGGTACTCGTCCTTGTCGCCCAGGTGGTTCTTGCCGAACTGCCCGGTGGCGTAGCCCAGCGACTTGAGTGCCTGGGCGATGGTGATGTCGCGGTCCTGCAGGCCCACCGGCGCCCCCGGTGCGCCGACCTTGGACAGGCCGGTGCGCAGTGGCGTCTGCCCGGTGATGAAGCTGGAGCGGCCGGCGGTGCAGCTGTTTTCCGCGTAGTAGTCGGTGAACAGCATGCCTTCCTTGGCAATGCGGTCGATGTTGGGGGTCTGGTAGCCGACCACCCCCATCGAGTAGGCACTGATATTGGTCTGGCCGATGTCGTCGCCGAATATCACCAGGATATTCGGCTTGTCGGCGGCACTTGCCGCCCCTGTCGCGAGCCCCATCACCGTGGCCGCGACCAGCGCGAGCTGCGGTGCCCATCTGCGTATGCGAGTCATCTGACTTGCCTCCCTTTCGCCATTCGAGCCGCCCGCAGGCGACATGTCGGTTGCATCACTGCTTTGCTCGTTACCGCGTCACTGCGATTGCGGGGTGGAGGCAGGCTCGAACGGGAATACCCGGGCCCAGTCGGCCGCCATGTCCACGATTGTCCATTGCTGGCGGCGCGCTTCGTCCAGCGCCTTGTCCAGCCGTCCGACCTGCGACTGGCGGTCGTAGGCCCACTCACGTTTCGCGTCGGTGTGGTGCACCAGGCCCATGAAGCGCGGGCCCTTGCCGGCGGCGGTCCATTGCAGCATCTGCAGGTCGCCGTCGGAGTTGCCGAAAGCCAGGATCGGCCGGCGCCCGATGATCGCGTCGATGCTTTCGGGCTTGCCCGGGCCGTCATCGTTGTGCGCGATCCTGGCGGTACGCAGCAGGGCCGGCACGCCGTCGACCAGCTGGTATTCGGTGACGAAGCTGGAGCCGATCACCTGCTCGGGCGGCACGCCGTACACCTCGTCGGCGAAGGCGCGCATGAACGCGGTGTCGCCCCCGGAGACGATGTACACCTTGAAGCCCTGGCTGCGCAGGTAGTCGAGCAGCTCGTGCATGGGCTGGTAGATCATCTCGGTGTAGGGGCGCTGGTGGGTGGGGTGACGGGCCTTGGCCAGCCAGGCCCTGGCATGGCCGATGAAGGCTTCGGTGCTGACCCCGGTGTGGGTCACGCCGATGATTTTCAGCAGGCCGTCCATGCCGGCGGCGGCCAGGGCCTTCTGGTCGTTTTCCAGCACCGCCTTGAACGGCTGGGTGGTCTTCCACTCGGGGTGCTCGGGGGCCATGCGGCGGATCTCGTCGAAGGCGAACAGCACCTGGAAGTAGGCGGGCTGTTCGCTCCACAGGGTGCCGTCGTTGTCGAACACCGCGATGCGTTGCGCGGGGGCCACGAACTGCGGGTCGCCCTCGCGGGTGACGCTTTCGACGAACTGCACGAGGGCGGCCCTGGCGGCGCCCTGGTGCCATGAGGGCAGCGGCGCATCGGCCTGGGCCGACAATGGCCAGTGCAGCAGCAACACCAGCAGCAGCCACCCACGAACACTCGGACTGGATTTCATCGCGACTCCCTGTTCTGCATTGGATTGAGCGGGCGCAGGCCGTGGCGCGCGGGCGCGGCAGGCTGGCGCGGTGAATGCCGTGCATGAAGCTGTGCAAGTTCGGCCTTGAGCGCAGCGAGCAGCGTATCGGGGGCGCCGTCTGCGCCGTAGCCGCGTCGCAGCAGCGCCAGCAGGGTGGTGTCGTCGGCCGTGGTCAGGCGCACGCTGCCCTGGCTGCGCCTGAACCACAGGTATAGCGCAGTGAGCTGCGGCGGATGCCTGGCCAGATCAACGGGCACCTGTTGCCATGCATGCTCGGCAGAGGCGAGGCGACGGGCCTGGTGTCGGGCCTGCCAGTGCCGCCAGCGGGCCAGCCAGGTCGGCCCGCGGCTACGCCACACCCGCCACGCCAGGCCCAGTGCCGCGAGCACCAAAGCGGCGCCGAGCCAGTGCCGCGACAGGTGCAGGCGGCCCTGCTGGCCAAGGCGCTGCAGATCGTCGGCCACCGAGAACACCGGGGTGTAGGCAGGGCCGGCGCTGGCGGTGAAGGGCACGGCGGGCAGCGTTGTGCTGCGCAGGGCCTTTTCGGTGGTGCTCCACCAGTGCACCTGCACGGCGGGCAGCTGGTAGCTGCCGGGCTGCTCGATGCGGTAGCTGGCGGTGTCGATGCGCTGGCCGCCCACGACATGGCCATGGCCATCGTCGAGGGCCTGCACCTGGGGCGACTTGAGGTAGAGGCTCAGGCCCGGCACGGCCTGCAGCGCCGTCACCGGCAGCATCAGGCTCGGCGCGCCCTGGGCCTGCAGGGTCACGCTGCGGGTGAGGCTGTCACCCACCTTGAGTGTTCTGCTTGCCGGGTTCACCTGCTGGGTCAGGCTCAGGGCGCTGGCCACCAGCACCGCCTGGCCCGGCTCGACCCCGGCCGGCAGTTGCACGCGCAGGTGCAGCGCCGCCGTGGTGGCGCTCAGGGCGGCCGCGGCATTGCCCGGCCGGGCCGTCACGGTCAGTGCGGGAATGTCCAGGGTGCCGGCCTGCTGCACGGTGATCGGGTACAGGTAGCGCATGCCGAACCAGGTGCTGCCGTCCAGGTTCAGGGTCAGGTGCTGGGCCTGGTCGCCGGGTGGGGTGACCAGTGCGCCGGGCACGCTCAGCGTCGGCAACTGCGGGGCGCCGGTGAACCAGGTGTCGGTGAGCACGTCCAGCTGCAACTGCACGGTTTCACCCACCACCACGCTGTCGCCCCCCAGCAGTTGCGCCTGCACCCGCAACTGCGGGTCGGCGGCAAGCGCACAGCTGCACAGCAGCCAGGCCAGGAGCAGGCCGACAAGCCTCATGGCGCCCCCCTGGCAGCCTGGTCCTGCAGGCTGAACTTGCGCTTGAGAAACTGCGCGGGCGAGGTGGTGAGGTTCTGCAGCCACAGGGCGTCCGAGGTCGCCTGCGGGGTCTGCACCTGCTTGCTCGGGCCCTTGCCGGCCGGCTTGTCGAAGGCCACCTGGTCGGCCTGCACCTCTGGGGCGTTCTGCTGCGCCGACTCGGTGTCCTTCTGCAGGGCGATGGCCAGGGCGAGGTTGGCCTGGGCCTCGGCAAACCCAGGTTGCAGGGCCAGTGCCTGGCGATAGGCGGCGATGGCCTGGTCGAACTTGAAGCGGCGGGTGTAGATATTGCCCAGGTAGAAATAGGCCGGTGCGGTGTGCAGGCGCGCGAAACTGGCCAGCGCCAGGTCGTAGTCGGCCCCTTGGTAGGCGGCAATGCCCTTCCAGTAAGGGTCCTGAAAGTGCGCCGCCGCGGCGGGCAGGTGGTGGTGTTCGAAGGCCCAGCGACCCTGCTGATCGGGGGTCATGAATGCATCCACCAGGGCATTGGCGCGCGCCCCGTCCGGGGCCAGCACCAGGCCCAGCAGCAGGCACGCGCTCCAGTTCAGGCTCCAGCCGCGGCGGATGCACAACAGGGCGATCAGCAGCAACGGCCAGCACAGCCAGTAGCCGGCGTCTTTCCAGCGCAGCTGCTGGCTGGCCGGGTCGGCGTCGGCGAAGTGCTGCTGGGCATGGGCCTCGATCCAGTCCAGGTCGTCATCGTCGAGGGTCAGGCTGCCCAGTGGTGCATCCAGCGCCCTGGCCAGCTGTTCGAGGCCGGCCTTGTCGAAGCGGCCCAGTTGCGGCCGGCCGTTGCTGTCGGTGCGCGGCTGACCGTCGGCGCCCCTGACCAGGCCGCCATCGCTGCTGCCCACGGCCAGCACCAGTACCTGCAGCAGGCTGGCGTCCAGGGCCTTGCCCAGCGGGGCCAGTTGCGTGGTGTCGGCACCGTCGGTGAGCAGCACCAGGGTGGCGGGGCCGGGCTCGGCGGCGATCAGTTGGCGGGCCAGCGCCACCACGGCCAAAACGTTCTTGCCAGGCTGTTCGATCAGGTCGCTGCCCAGCGCCTGGATGAAGCTGTCGAGCAGCGCCGGGTCGCGGGTGGGGGGCAGCACCAGGTGTGCGCTGCCGGCATAGGCGATCAGCCCGGTGGCTGCGCCCTGGCGGCGTTGCACCAGGCTGTGCAGCTTGTGCTTGGCGGCCTCCAGGCGGGTGGGCGAGAGGTCGCTGGCGTCCATCGAGCCGGACAGGTCCAGGGCCAGGATCAACGGCGCGCGGTTGTCGAGAAACTGCGGGCGGTCCTGCTCCCAGGTGGGGCCGGCAGCGGCCAGTGCGCCGAGTGTGAGCAGGGCCGCCAGCAGGTGTATGGGGCGAATGCGGTGCCGGTCGTGGCCGTCCATGCGCAGGTGCGCCAGCAGTTGCGGGGCAATGCTCACGTTCAGCGCCTGGCCGCGCTGGCGGCGCCAGGCCAGCACCAGCAGCACGGCGGGCAGCCAGAGCCACAGCCACAGCGGGCGCAGAAAATGCAGGTTGCTCAGGTCAATGTCCATGCGCGGGCGCCTCCGCTGGCAGGCGCCTGCGCCACCACGCTGCCGCCAGGGCGAGCAGGTGGTACAGCGTCAGCAGCAACAGGGCCGCGCCCAGCGGCAGCCAGAACAGGTCGCGCTTGGGTTGGTGGCTGTAGGTCTTCACCGCGTGCGGGGTGAGCGTGTCGAGGGTGGCGTACACCTGTTGCAGGGCATCGCGGTCCTGGGCCCGGAAGAACTGCCCGCCGGTGACGGTGGCGATCTGCTGCAAGGTCGGAAGGTCGACCTTGGCCTCGGCTTCGGCCTGCGGGTCGCCGATACCGATGGTATGGATCAACACCCCGCGGGCCGCGGCGATCTGGGCGGCGTGGGCGGGGGTGATGGCGCTGCTGGTGTCGTTGCCGTCGGTCAGCAGGATCAGCACCTTCTGCGGCTCGTGAGCCTGCTCCAGCAGCTTGAGGCTCAGGCCGATGGCATCGCCGATGGCGGTGTTGGGCCCGGCCATGCCGACGTCGGTCTGCTGCAGCAGGATCGACAGGCTGGCGTGGTCCAGGGTCAGCGGAGCCTGGGCGTAGGCGCCGCTGCCGAACACCACCAGGCCGAGACGGTCCTGCTGGCGCCTGGCGATGAAGTCGGCGACCACCGCCTTGACCGCGCTGATGCGCGAAACCGGTTTGCCGTCGGCGTTCTTGAGGTCGACGGTCTGCATCGACTGGGAGATGTCGATGGCCAGCATCAGGTCGCGTACCGGTGCCTGGTGCTCGATGGGGGGCTCGACCAGCACCGGGCGTGCCACGGCCAGGCACAGCAGTGCCCACACCAGCCAGTGCAACAGCAGCTGCCAGCGATTGGCCCGGGTGCCGGGCAGGCGCGGACCCTGCCCGGTGGCCTGGCTGATGGCCTCGAAGAACGGTACGCGCAAGGCGCTGCGGGCTTCCTGATAGGGCGGCAGGTAGCGGTAGCCGAGCAAGGGCAGCGCCAGCATCAGCAACAGCCAGGGGTAATCAAGCTGCCACATGATGATGCTCCACCCAGTCGCGGCTGTAGCCCAACAGCGCTGACGCATCGATTTCGTGCAGGCGGCTGTCGGGGGCATAGGCCAGCTGCGCCAGTTGCCAGGCGAAGTCGGCGGGCAGCGGGGTGCGTGAATGGCTCACCAGAAACGCCTGCCAGTCGGCGGCATGCAGCGGGGCCACGGCCGGAGCCTCGGGCATCGACAGGGCCACGCGCTTGAGCAGCTCGGGCACTTCGCGCAGGGCCTGCACGCGCCGGGTTTGATCTGCCATTGCCTGTTCCAGCTGGCGCAGGCGTGCCAGGGCTTGGCGGCGGTAGCGGTCGCGCTGCCAGCGGCGCAGGCGCAGCGCCGCCCACAGCAGCAGCCCGGCCAGCAGCAATGCCGCCAGCAGCGCCCAGCCCCAGGTTTGTGGCCAGTAGCTGACGGCGGGCGGCAGCGCCAGCTCCTTGAGCTGGTCGACGCTGGGCACTGGCGCGCTCATGCCGGTGGCCTGCGCAGCTTGCCCAGTTCCATGCGCAGCTGTTGGGCGGCAGGCAGGGCGGTGCTGAACATCAGCAGCGGCACCTGGCTGCGGCGCAGCATCTGCGCCACGTCGTGCAGGCGGCCACTGAGAAACTCGCTCAAGGGTTTGTGCACCTGACGCCGCTCCACCGCCAGCTCCACCTGCAACTGGCCCTGGGTCACCAGCAGGCGCCCCTGGCGTGGCAGGTCGAGGGCCAGCGGGTCGTAGACCTGCAACGCGATCACGTCGTTGTGGGTACGCAGCTGGCGCAACTGATGCAGGGTACGTTCGCCGGCACCGGCGAAGTCGCTGATGAAGCAGATCAGGCAGTCGTGCGCGGCCAGCGCCAGGCAGCGCTGCAGGACTGTGTCGAGGCCGTGCGCAGCATCGCCATCGGGTACATCCGCCGACAGCGCCTGGTTGAACTGTGCGGCCCTGGCGCAGATCGCCTGGACCCGGCTGCGGCTGCGCAGCGGCGCCAGGTATTCGATGCGGGTGTCGTCGAAC
This sequence comes from Pseudomonas sp. 1176_21, assembly GCF_052850635.1. NCBI lineage: Bacteria > Pseudomonadati > Pseudomonadota > Gammaproteobacteria > Pseudomonadales > Pseudomonadaceae > Pseudomonas > Pseudomonas sp. 1176_21. Next base: position 18,793 of record NZ_VXCV01000006.1, on the reverse strand, counting down.
AGCAGGGCGCCGACCCGGTCGCCTGCCGCCAGCGCGATCCACGCGCACAGCGCGGCCAGTTGCGCGGCCAGCGCCGACTTGAAGCTGACCTGCGAGCCGAAGAACATCGACATGCGCTGGTCGAGCACCACCAGCACCGGGCGGTCGCGTTCTTCGGTGAAGGTGCGTACCACCGGCGTGCCGGTGCGCAGGCTGGCCCTGCAGTCGAGATGGCGCAGGTCGTCGCCGGGCTGGTAGCGGCGCAGCTCGTCGAAGTTCAGGCCGCGCCCGCGCAGGCGCGAGGCGTGGCTGCCGGCCAGCACGCTGGCCCTGGGCTGGCGCGCCAGAAAGCTCAGGCCGCGGGCATCGAACGCCAGCGCCATCAGCTGCGCCAGCGATACGTAGACGTGCCCGTCGGGTTGCTGCGCCGGTGCTGGCATATGCGGTCCTCAGGCCGGGATGGCCACCTTGTCGAGCAGGCGGTCGAGTACCTCGCTGCTGGTCACGCCGTCGGCCACCGCGTCGTAGCTCAGTTGCAGGCGATGGCGCAGCACCGGGTGGAGCATGGCGCGCACGTTGTCGGGCGAGACGAAGTCCTGGCCCTGCAACCAGGCATCGGCGCGCGCGCAGCGGTCCAGGCCGATGCCGCCGCGTGGGCTGGCGCCCAGTTGCAGCCAGCGCGCCAGGTCGGCGTCGTAGTCGGCGGGGTGGCGGGTGGCGTTGACCAGTGCGATCAGGTAGCTGTCGATGGCCGGGGCCACGTGAATGGCCGCCACTTCCCGGCGGGCCTGGAAGATCACCTCCTGGCCGAGGCTGAAGCTGTCGCTGGCCGCCTTGGCCGCCGCCCGCTGTTCCTCCTGGCGCAGCAGTTGCAACACCTGGCTTTCATCGGCCGGCGCGGGGTAATCCAGCAGCACCTTCATCAGGAAGCGGTCCATCTGCGCCTCGGGCAGCGGGTAGGTGCCTTCCTGCTCAATGGGGTTCTGGGTGGCGATCACCATGAACAGGTCGGGCAGCCTGTGACTGGTGCCGGCCACGGTGATCTGGCGCTCCTCCATGGCTTCGAGCAGCGCCGCCTGCACCTTGGCCGGGGCGCGGTTGATCTCGTCGGCCAGGATCAGGTTGCCGAACAGCGGGCCGGGCTGGAAGCGCACCTGGTGCTGGCCCTCGACCTGTTGCAGCACCTCGGCGCCGGTGATGTCGGAGGGCAGCAGGTCGGGGGTGAACTGGATGCGGCTCATGCGTGCATCCAGGTGCCGGGCCAGTGCCTTGACCGTGCGGGTCTTGGCCAGGCCCGGCAGGCTCTCGAGCAGCACGTGCCCGTTGGCCAGCAGGCCCACCAGGATCTGGCGGATCACCTGGTCCTGGCCCAGCACCGAGGCGGCGATGGCGGCGTGCAGGGCATTGATGTCGGTGAGGGCGCTCATGGGCATTCCTTTGGGTCGGGTGGTTTCACCATGGCGCAGGCACCACGATGAACTGCACGTTGCTGCCGACGTATTGCGGCTGGTACCAGGTGGCGCCGCAGTGCTGGTAGGCCACGCCGTTGGCGACCACCGACACGCAGTCCGGCGGTACCTCGGCCACCTGGGTGCCGATGGCGATGGCCGTGGCAGTGGTGGCACCGACCACGGTAGCGGCGGCCCAGGGGTGATACCAGTCGTCCGGGTGCGGCGGTGGCGGTGGCGGTGGTGGCGGCATCGGGCCGGGGCCGGGCGGGTGAGGGCCCGGGCCCGGTGGATGCGGTGGCGGGCCCGGTGGGTGCGGCCCCGGGCCGGGCTGCGGATGCGGAGGCGGCGCCGGGTGGGGCGGCATCGGCTGCGGATGCGGGGGCATCGGGTGCGGCATGGGCTGGTAATGCGGCGGCGGGGGGGCGAAATGGCCGCCCCCGGCGTGATAGGGCACCACGAAGGTACGCCCGCCACCGCCGCCGCGCAGTTGCCAGGCGTCGGCCATCAGCGGTGTCAGCAGGCAGGCGCTCAGGCCCAGGTGCAGGCAGGTACGCAGTGGCGTCATGGCTGGCGGCCCTCGTTCGGTTCGCGCAGCGGCACCGCCACGGCCTTGGCCGGCGGGGTGAAGTCGAAGGCTGCCGGGTTGATGGGCGTGCTCAGGTCCCAGTCGAAGGTCACGCTGTGGCGCGGGCGCTCGGGGTCGTCGCGGCGGGTGATCATCAGCTTGCACGGCAACGGCTGCGCGCCTTCGCGTAGCCACAGTTGCCAGTCGATGTCGGGCTGGCGGAACACGTAGTGGGTACAGGCCTGGCCGTCAAGGGATTCGCTGCCGATCAGCGTGGCCTGGGTGATGCCGACCTGTTTCGCGGTCTGGGCGTTCCAGCGGAACAGGTCGGCCAGCGGCAGGGTGATGGCGTAGCGCTCGCTCAGTTGTCCGAGCAGTTGCTCGATGGTCGCCGGCGCCGTGCCTTTGCTGTAGTAGCCGTGACGACCGTCATACAGGGTGAACTGCTTGCCGTCGTAGAAGAACTGGCGCGCCGCCGAGCCCTGGTCGACGCTGACGAACAGCTTGTCGGGCTGGCGGGCGAGCACCTGGGTGTGGTGGGTGAAGGTCACCGTGGGGCCGCTGTCGAGCTGCTGGTCGGTTTCGCTGCGGGTGCTCAGGCTGAAGGCCTGCAGGCGGTGCAGGTAACTGCCCATGTTCGACAGCGCGGTCAGGGCCCTGGGGTCGAGCGGGTCGGCAGCCTTTGCCAGGGCCGGCAACAGGGCCAGCAGGGCCAGGCAGGTGAGTCGGTGCGAACGCTTCATCAGGCCTCCCATGGCTACCAGGCGTAGTTCAGGCGCAAGGTCCAGGTGTTCACATCGGGTGAGCCGGTACGTTCGGACACGGTGTCGGTGTAGGCGATCAGGCCACCGAACTGCGGCGAGAGCATGAAGCCCAGGCTGGCACCGACCAGGGTGTTGGCCTGCTTGTTGTCCTGGTTTTCGCCGTTGATGCGGGTTTCGCCGCCGAAGCTGTAGGTGGCGTCGAGGGAAGCCCACAGGCCGCGGTTGATGGTGTAGCTGTAGTGGCCTTCGACGGCATACAGCGGTTTCTGCTCCAGCTTGTTGTCGCCCAGGTAGTCGTCGTTGTCGCCGAATAGCGAAACCCAGGTGTTGACCTCCAGCCAGGTGGGGCCGATGGGGTGGCCGAAGCCGATTTCGGGTTTGACCACCCAGCGGTTGGCGCCGATGTTGATGACGCGGTTCTTGGCGTAGTCGCCATTGGGCACGGTGAGCCATACGGCGCCGGTCATGAAGGTTTCCGGGGTCCAGCTGGCGAACTCCTCGGCGGTCAGCGCCGGGCCGCCGAAGAAGTTGTGGGCGAACACGATCTGGGTGTCGCCCATGCCGCCGTTGTGCTTGGTGCCATTGAAGAAACGTGCATCGTCGAACGAGGCCGACACGTCGGCGTATGGCTGCACCAGCTGGATCGCGCTGTTGCGTCCGTCGATGCTGAACGAGCGCGCCAGGCGCAGGATGTAGAGGTCGGCATCCAGGGACAGGCCGTCGATGGGCAGGGCGGTGTCGATCGGGGTGTTGGTGTCGATACGGTTGTAGTAGCCGAACACCATGTTCAGGTCGATCGGGATGTTCTGCCAGTCACGCGCGTTGTCGGCCTGCACCAGCAGCGGCGCGCCACTGAGCACGAGCACCGGCAGGTAACGCAGGACAGGTCGGGTATGCATGGTGGTGCTCCTTCAATTGAACGCACAGGGTGCTGGCTGCCGGAGGGTCCGGTCATGGGCTGGCTACTTGCCGAAGGTCACGTTGAGGCCGGCGAACACGGTGAACTGCGGCAGGCCGTCACCTTTCTTTTCCACCGTCCACTGCGGCTCGATGAAGGCGTTGAGGATGTTGCTGCCGGCCTTCCAGGCCTTGCCCACGCCCAGCCCCAGCGGGATGTAGTGGGTGTCGTTCTTCAGGTCGAAGGTCCAGGTGCCGGTGGAGCGCAGGTACCAGCCCTTGGGCAGGTTGTGGATGATGAATGGCTGCAGGGTGGCGGTTTCGACGTGGGCGCGGTCATGGTCGCCGGCAAACGAGCTCTGGTACTGCACCAGCGCCCCGAGCAGCCCGCGTGGCGAGGCGTCGATGGCCACCGCCGCCAGCCCCGCCTGCCACTTGCCGGTGCCCAGCTCGTCGTGCTCGGCAGTGGGGGCGGTGAGCTGCGGGCCGATGCCCAGCTGCACGCCTTCGGTCTTGAGCAGGAAGATGTCGAACAGGTTGAGGTCGCCGATGCCGGTGCTGTAGCCGCCGTGGGGGTCGGGTCGGGTGCTGATGGGCAGGGTGGCGCGCAGCAGTTGCGGTACCGGCAGCAGTTCGCCAGGGGCGACCGGCAGGGTGCCGCGCACCAGAAAATCGTTGGTATGCACGTTGCTGTCGTACACCGAGGGGGTGTAGTAGTCCTGCAGGTTCAGGCCCGGTGCCAGGTTGAGCGGGTTGTTGCTCTTGTTGGCGGTTTCGGCGTTGTCCGCCAGGGCGTGCTGCAGGAACAGCAGGGCGCAGGGCAGCGCGAGACAAGTGGCGGTGGTCCTTTGCATGACGGTGGTGCCTGTTCAATGTTGCGCTTCTGGGCAGGGGCCGGCCTTGCCAGCGAGGCAGGGGCCCCAGGGGGCGAATGGGCGCGTACGCTGGCGCCGGCACCACCGGCGACCACAGGGTCACTGATACTTGATGACGATGCCCTTGAGCTTGCGTCCGTCGATGGAGCGGATATCGCGGTCCCAGAGCGGGCCACTGACATAGGCCGAAACCGGCTGGATGCGGTCGTAGACCACCACGACGGCGTCGCCGCCGATACTGGCGGCCTGTTCGCGCAGCTTCTGCTCCACGTCGGTGATCGGTGGCGGCGGGGACACGCTGGCATCGACCACGATCTCGCCCAGGCGGACATGGGGGCGGGTCGGTTCGCTGCGCAGTACCTCGACCGTAGCCGCAGTGGTGGGCGAAGGATGGGGCGCCCCGACGTATTGTGTGGTGCGGGCATCGATGCTGCTGCAGCCCGCCAGCCCGGCCAGCACCAGGCCCAATGCAAGAACGCTCATGCAACGTGGTATCGACATGCTTCGACTCCGTCCGAAGTATTAATACGCTGTAACAACGTTCCAATGAAAATAGCCGCACTTGGGCGGGCCGCAAGTGACGGGCGGCGAAAGTGCGGGTTTGTTACCATCGCGTTCTTTTGGGTCGGGGCATGTCCCGACAACGCACAGGAGTATGCAATGATCCTCACCACCACTGGCACTGTCGAAGGGCGCGAAGTCGCGGCCTACCTGGATGTAGTCAGCGCCGAATCGGTGCAGGGCATCAACGTGGTACGCGACATCTTCACCAGCTTTCGCGACTTTTTCGGCGGCCGTTCGCAAACCCTGGAAAGCGCCCTGAAAGAAGCGCGCATCCAGGCCACCGACGAAATCCGCCAGCGCGCCCGCAGCCTGCAGGCCGATGCAGTGATCGGCCTGGATTACGAAATCAGCATGCCGTCGGCCCGTGGCGGCATGGTGGTGGTGTTCGTCACCGGCACCGCGGTCAAACTCAGGTAGCCATAGGCCACTGGTCGGGTGCGACAATAAGTGACCAGGCAGTCTTCAAATGTCCGGCTAGTCTCTGAAAGCAACAGGTCACTATTTCCTAGGCATTCATCTGCGTGCCGGTAGTGATCCACAGCAGGGGAGCCGGGTATGAAGGAATCGTATTTCGAAGACGATGGTGACGAGTTTCCCATCAACAGCCAGGTGCGTTGCGGGCAAGCAGCGTTCCAGCTGGGGTTTGCCAACATGACCCTGGAAGACGCGCCGGTACGTGTGCGCTCCACGGTGCCACCGCGCAGCGAGCGCCGCCGGTTTCTGCCGGGCCTGCGCAAGAAGTAGCCACGGCGCCGAAGAGGCCCCGCCATCCAGCCTGTGCTGCGGTGTGTGGGGCTTTTTCATGCGGGTTGTAGGCTATTCCGCAAACAGACGACCGGTACGCTGAATCTGCCGTTTTATGCGGCTTTCTTGACCTCGCTCAATGGGGCGACGGCTGTCGCTAGCCCCCTTGGCGGTTGTATGCCTTACTGTCGGTTCGAACGAACAAGGAGCAGTGCGATGCGCATCAGGGAAGAGACTTATTGGGCGTGGGCCGACTCTCAGCTGCACAGCCGCAGCCATGACGAAGAACTCAGCGATGGCACCAGCATCGACGTGCAGGTGCGGTTGTCGCGCACCGGTGCCACGCAGATGTTCCTGGGGGTGTACGGGCGCCGGGGCAAGGCGCTGTTCGAGGAGTACTACCCCTCGTGCCCGGGTGAAACCATGAGCCGTGCGCTGGTGCGCGGTGTGGACCGGGCCCGGGCGTTGGCCACCGACGCCGTGCCGATGGAGCACCCGCGGTTTCGTCGACAGGCCTGATGCCTGCGGTTACGCCCTGTCGTGGCGCACAGGGAATGTGCGCAGATGGTGGGGCGAGCCGGAGCCGCGATGAGGCGATAAGGCACGCATAAAAAAGGCGACCCGAAGGTCGCCTTTTTCAATTCGCCTGGCTCAGCACAGCCGGTCGATCACCTTCACGTCCTGGCGCTCGCGGATGGCGGGCCATTCCTGTTGCAGGGTCTCCAGCACCTTGGCGACAAACGCGGTGTCTGCCGCTGCCTTCTTGCCGACGTAGCCCTTGCCACGGCGGAACATCCTGAAACGGGCGCGCATTTCACGCTTCGCATCGATCGCCTCTTCGACAGTGTGCGGCGGCATCTTGTCGATGTGCACGTCACCTGTGGCACTGACCCACAGCAGGTGGTCATCAAGGCTGTCCTTGCGGGCAGCGAACAGCTGAGCCAATTGGTCGATGGTGGGTTGGTTGTTCAAGTTGATCATAAAGCCCCCTATTACCTATTCGTCGTTGGTGAGTTCAAACCTGCGCTACTTCATGTAGCGATCTACCAAGGCTGCTACAGCAGCGTCGCAACAGGGGCTTTCTTCACTCTGCCTTTTGGACAGTCCCTCTCCACGGACAGCCCGAAACCGCTCGAACTGTCTGGAACACCCTTTGCCAGCGCTCCCGATCAGGGAGACGGCCTCATCATGCAAGGGGCAACGAATGCCGTCAATAGGTTTTGTAGTGATTTTTTTTATTCACTACAAATGACCGGTCAGTCTTTTTCGAGCTTACGGGTCGCCGCGCCACCGGCTGTTGGAATGTCCTACAAAGCGCTCTGGTCAGGGCGTCTTGGCCATGTATTGACCCGCGTCAGCGCGTACCGGCCAGGCGCTGGGGATGATAGGGGCCTGTTTTGTTGCCAAAGAAGTCCTGCCCATGAGTACCCCCGCCAATCCTCCCGCAGCGCCTGGCGCTCAACCCCTGTTGCCCGTGGGCCTGCTGCTGGGCATCGTCGCGCTGGTCGGCGTGCTGCTGTTGCCGCTGCCGGCCGACCTGCCGGTGGCCGGTCACCGCGTGCTGGCGATCCTGGCCTTTGCGGTGGTGATCTGGATCACCGAGGCGGTGTCGTACGAAGCCAGTGCGATCATGATCACCTCGCTGCTGGCATTTTTGCTGGGCACCGCACCGACCCTTGCCGACCCGTCGGTGATCTACGGCTCGTCGGCAGCCGTGAGCATGGCCCTGACGGGCTTTGCCAACCCGGCATTGGCACTGGTGGTGGGGGCCCTGTTCATCGCAGCGGCGATGACCCACACCGGGCTGGACCGGCGCATCGCGCTGGTCACGCTCAACCGTGTGGGCGTGAGCACCCGACGCATTCTGCTGGGGGCGATGGTGGTGATCATCCTGCTCAGCCTGGTGGTGCCCAGTGCCACGGCGCGCAGTGCCTGCGTGGTGCCGATCATGATGGGTGTGATCGCCGCGTTCGGCGTGAACAAGCGCTCCAACATCGCCGCCGGCATCATGATCATCGTGGCCCAGGGCACCAGCATCTGGAACATCGGCATCCAGACCGCTGCCGCGCAGAACCTGCTGACGGTCGGCTTCATGGACAAGATGCTCGGTGCACGGGTGTCATGGATCGACTGGCTGATCGCCGGGGCGCCGTGGGCGTTGATCATGTCGGTGGTGCTGATCGTGCTGGTGCTCAGGATGCTGCCCCCCGAGAGCGACAGCATTCCCGGCGGCAAGGCGGCGGTGGCCGAGCAGTTGCAGGCGCTGGGGCCGATGAGCGGGGCGCAGAAGCGTCTGCTGGGGGTGTCGCTGCTGTTGCTGCTGGCCTGGGCCACCGAGGGCAAGCTGCATCACTTCGACACCACCTCGACCACCTACGCCGGGTTGGTGCTGCTGTTGCTGCCGCGCTTCGGGGTGATGACCTGGAAGGATGTGCAGGCGCGTATTCCGTGGGGCACGGTGATCGTGTTCGGCGTCGGCATCAGCCTGGGCACCACCCTGTTGACCACCCAGGCCGGGCAATGGCTGGGCGGGCAGGTGGTGGCCAATACCGGGCTGGATCAATTGGGCACGCTGGGGGTGTTCTCGATTCTGGCGGCGTTTCTGATCGTGATCCACCTGGGCTTTGCCAGTGCCACGGCGCTGACCTCGGCGCTGCTGCCGATACTGATCGCGGTGCTGCAGACCTTGCCGGGGGATTTCAGCCGCCTGGGCATGACCATGGTGCTGGGGTTTGTGGTCAGCTACGGGTTCATCCTGCCGATCAACGCACCGCAGAACATGGTGTGCCTGGGTACCGAAACCTTCAACGCGCGGCAGTTTGCCAAGGTCGGGATCGTGGTGACGCTGGTGGGGTACGGGTTGATGCTGGTGTTCGCCGCAACATGGTGGCACTGGCTGGGCTGGATGTAGAAGGGCCGTTGCAAGCGGCAAGCGGCAAGCGAGGCCGAGCCAGCTTGCCGCTTGCAGCGATGCTCATCAGAAGTTCGCCGGGGTGTTGGCGCTGATGATCTCGGCTTCGTCCTGGCCGATGTTCTTGAAGCTGTGGGGCAGGGTGGTGGGGAAGTAGTAGCCGTCGCCGGAGTTCAGCACGCTGACCTGGCCGTCTACCCGCAACTCGATGGTGCCACGGGTCACCAGGCCGCATTCCTCGCCCTCGGTGTGCACGATCGGCTCTTCGCCGGAGTCGGCGCCCGGCGCATACAGCTCGCGCAGCATGCGCATCTGCCGACCTTCGACACTGGCGCCGACCAGCAGCATGCGCAAGCCACCACTGCCCAGGTCGGGCTGCTCGTTGGCGCGGAACACGAAGCGTTCTTCGCGCGGCGGTTCGTCGAAACTGAAGAACTCCGCCAACGACATCGGGATGCCTTCCAGCAGCTTTTTCAACGAGCTCACCGATGGGCTGACGCGGTTCTGCTCGATCTGTGAAATCGTCGAGTTGGTCAGGCCGCTGCGCCTGGCCAGCTCCCGTTGCGAGAGCTTGGTGCGTTCACGTACCAGTTTGAGTCGTGTCCCCGTGTCCATAGCCGCCTTGATGTCAAAAATAATGGGCGACGCATTAAAACACATTCCGTCGCCGAACCCGCCTACTGGCGTGCAGGCACCGGCCACAAGGCGATCAACAGCAGCAGCAAGGCGGCCATCAGGTACGGCAGGCGCGGGTCCAGGGCGTAGATCAGGGTGCCGGCCAGCGGCCCGATCACCGTGCCCAGCGCCTGTGCCGCGCCCACAGAGCCTGCGGTCGCGCCCTGTTCACCGGCATCCACCGCGTTCGCCGCCAGCGCCTGGAACGCCGGGAACACCCAGCCCATGCCGGCCGCAGCGACGAAGTAGCACGCCCACAGCATGCCCACGCTGTCGGCCAGGGCGCCGCTGGCAAAACCCAGCGCACTGATGCAGCCGCCCACACGGATCATGCGCAGCGGCGGCCATTGCAGCTTGCTCACCAGCACCTGCGAGAAGATCAGCGCCGCACCCACCATGGTCAGGGCAATGCCCGCCGCCTGGGCGGCATCGGCAGGCGCCAGGCCCAGGCGGTCAAGGGCAAAGAAGCCTACGGTGATCTGCGCCAGCGACACGCACAGCATCGCCACGAAGGCCACCGTGAGCGGGCGAAGCAGGCGCGGGTCGGTCAGGCTGACGGGGCAGGGCGGTTGCCTCAGGTGCAGCTCCTGACCCTTGAGCTTGAACTGCAGTACCAGCAATGCCAGCAGTGGCAGCACCGACATCGCATAGAACGGCAGGCTCAGGCTGTGGCGCGCCAGCAGCGCGGCCAGTGCCGGGCCCATCACCAGGCCCACGGCGTTCGCCGCACCCAGCGAGGCCATGGCGCGGGCGCGCTGTTGCGGTTGCATGTTGTCGGCAATCAGCGCGGCGCAGCCGACCGGCAGGGCGGCATAGAACGCACCGATCAGGCCGCGGCCGATCACCAGTGCGGCAAAGGCCAGGGAGGTGGCCGGCAGGTAGCGCAGCGCGCCATCGATGAACAGGCACAGGGCCCAATAGGCCAGGGTGAACCCCGCGGTGCCCACCAGCAGCACCCGGCGGCGACCGAAGCGGTCGCTGGCCCGGCCCCAGGGGCGCGCCAGCAGCATCCACACCACCCCGGCTACCGTGACCGCCGCCCCCGCCTGCCAGGCTGCCAGGCCCAGCACCCGGGCGATGGGGCCGATCAGGGCGACGAAGGCCATCATCGCCATGGTGCAGGCCATGTTGACCACCATCAGCGGACGCAGGTCGAAGGCGGGGGTTTTGAGCAGCGGGGGTTGCTGGGCGGTGTTCATGGCTATCCAAGGCAGAGGAGCAAGGCGGCCATTGTGCCGCAGCTGTCCCCAAGGCTAAAGCCTGTAAACGATAGTAATAATCATTTAACTGACTTCAGCCTTGTTGCTGTGGGTTAGAAGTCGCCTTGCAGGGTCACCATCAGGTTGCGCGGCTCGCCATAGAAGTTGCCCCAGCCAGCGGCGCCGACGCTGCTGTAGTAGTGCTTGTCGAACAGGTTGTTGCCGTTGAGGGCCAGGCTCCAGTTGTCATCCAGGCGATAGCCGATGCGGGCGCTCCACAGGGCGTAGCCGGGCTGCACCATCTTGGTGTTGCGGTCCACGAAGTGGTTGGCACTCTGCGCGCTGACCCCGCCGCCCACGCTCCAGCGCTGCAGGGCGCCGTCCAGGTCGTAGTTGGTCCATACACGCGCCATGTGCCTGGGCACGTAGCTGGCGGTGAAGGTGGCGTCCTGGCGGGTGTCGTCGATGCGCTTGAGGTATTCGACCTGGGTGTAAGTGTAGCCGGCCAGCACCTGCAGGCGCTCGATCAGTTCACCGCTCAGCTCGGCTTCGAAGCCCTGGGCGCGCACCTTGCCGCTGTCGGTGTAGCAGAAACCGTCGGACGACCCGCCGCATACCGTGTTGTAGTCAGCCTCGGCGCGACCCTGCTCGGTGTTGCGGAACAGGTTGAAGGCGCCATTGAGGCGACCCTGGTACCACTCGGCCTTGACCCCCACCTCATAGCTGGCACCGGTCTTGGGCTTGAGCGAACTGCCGTCGGCCTTGGTGTAGGTGCTTTGCGGCTGGAAGATGTCGGCGTAGCTGGCGTACACCGACCAGGTGTCGTCCAGGTCGTAGATCAACGCGGCGAACGGCGTCACCTGGCCGTTTTCCTGGCTGCGGTTGCGCTGCCAGTAGTCCCAGGCCTGGGTGTAGCTGTCGCTGCTGTTGCGGTACCAGCTGACGCGGCTGCCGAGTACGGCGGTGAGGGGCTCGGCCAGCTTCAGGCGCAGGGTGGCGTAGGTGCCGAACTGACGGGTGTCGGAGGTCACCGGAATCGGCCCGCCGCGGTAGGACTCCTTCTCGTAGACCGAGTCACCCGGCTTGGGGATGTGCGGGTTGGGGTTGAACGGGTTCTGGGTGACGCCGTACAGCTCGGTCAGGTTGATCAGTTCGTAGCGGTCGCGGCCCTTGGAGCGGCTGGCGTTGGCGCCGACGATGATCTCGTGCTCCAGGCCCCAGGCCTGGAAATGGCCGTCCAGGTTGGCGTCGAAGCCGTAGTCGTCCTGGTCGTAGTCGAACAGCCCGGAGTACAGCTTCGAGGCGCCCTGGGTACTGCCCACCGGCACGGTGCCTTCGCCCATGGCGTATTGCATGTTCTGGTCGTTGTGGGTGTACATCGAGGCGACCTTGAGCGCCCAGTCTGCGTTGAAACGGTGGGTGAGGTCGGCGAACAGGCTGGTTCGCTCGCTGTCCCAGTGGTTCCACGACGCGCCCAGGCAGGTGGAGCGCGACAGCTTCAGGTCGCTGCCGTCGCTGTAGCGCGGCAGGCCCTGCCAGCAGGGCTTGGCGTCGAGCTTTTCGTAGGCCAGGCCCAGGCCCAGGGTGGTGTCCTCGTTCAGGTCGTAGTCCAGTGCGCCGTACACCACCTGGTCTTCGCGCTCGCCGATGTCGTAGAAGTACTTGCGGTCCTGCTGGGCGACCACGGCACGCCCGCGCAGGGTGCCGGCGTCGTTGAGCGGGCCGCCGGTGTCGACCTGGGCGCGGTAGTTGTCCCAGGTGCCGGCCGACAGCGTGACGTGGGTGGCGGCCTTGTCCTGGCCGCGCTTGCGAATGAAGTTGACCCCGCCGGCCGAGCTGCCGGCGCCTTTCATCATGCCGGCGGCGCCGCGCATGATCTCGACGCGGTCGTAATAGGCCATGTCGCTGGAGAAGCTGTTGGCCTGCACGTAGTTGCCGCCCACATCCAGCGGTACGCCGTCGTACTGGTACTGGCCGGCGATCATGAAGCCGCGCGAGTAGAAGTACTTGCCGCCCATGGGCGAGTCGTGAACGGTGATGCCGGGGGTTTTCTCCATCACCTGTTCGAGGCTGGTGAGGTTCTGTTCGTCCATCATCTTGCGCGTGATGACCGTGACCGACTGCGGGGTTTCGCGCAGCGAATGCTGACCCTTGCCGATGCTGACGCTGCGCACGGTGTAGCTGTCGGTGCTGTCGCCGGTGCTGCTGGTGCGGGTGCCGTCGACGTTGGTGGCGCCCAGTTCCAGGGCGCCGTTGCTGCTGGGGGCCGGGCGCAGCGAGTAGCTGCCGTCGCCTTGTGGGAAGGCTTGCAGCCCGCTGCCGGCCAGGATGCGGCCGAGGCCGTCGAGGGTGGCGTACTGGCCTTGCAGGCCGGGGCTCTGCTTGCCGCGGGTGAGGGCGGCGTCGTAGGACAGGTTGAGGCTGCTGGCGGCGGCGAAGGCGCCGAGCACGCTGGCCAGCGAACCGGCCGGAATGTTGTAGGCCGTGCGGCTGCTGCTGACTTCATCGGCCATCGCCGAGGGGGCTGGCAGCACGCTGGCGGCCATGGCGGCGGCCAGCAGGTGGGCGGGGAGCAGGCGGGGGGAACGGGGTGACATGGGGGCCTCGTCGGATGCAGAAGGGATGCGCGAAAGGGGGTGTTTCAGACAAGGCGGATGAGAATGAGAAAAGGTACCGCGGGGGGAGGAATTTTTTTTGCTGCATCAAACACTGCGCTGTGCAGGTCAAGAGCCGGCCAGACAAGGCCGGCGCCTACATCACCCGCACCCAGTACCGACCATGCCGCTCGATTCGCAAATCGAACGAGCGCGCCAGCGCCGACAGCGCTGCATCACTGTCGGTCAACGAGAAGTTGCCCGACACACGCTGCTCTGCCAGCTGCGGCGCATAGGTCAGCAACCCCGGCCGGTACCGCCCCAGCTCGTCGAGCAGATCACCCAGCCGCCAGTTCTCCACCACCAGTTGCCCCAGGCTCCACGCCGCCTGGGCCGCCGACGCCAGCTGCGGGCTATCCACCCGCTGATCACTGAACCCGCACGCCTGCCCGCTCTCCAGGCGCTGCGCCTCCCCCAGCAAGGGGCTGACCCGCACCGCATGCTCGAACACCTCGACCTCGCTGCGCCCGGCCTGCTGCGCCACGCTGAAGCGCGTGCCCAACGCCTGCACCACGCCCTGCGCGGTCTGCACCCGCAACGGCCGCTGCTGCACATCCTTGCCACTGGTAAGCAGGATGCGCCCGCGCACCAGCTGAATCAGCCGTTGCCGGCTGTCGAAGCGAATGTTCACCGCCGACGTCGTATCGAGCACCAGCTGGCTACCGTCGGCCAGGGTGACGCTGCGAATTTCACCCGTGCCACTGTGCACGTCCGCCAGCAACGCCTGCGCCGGAGTACTGCGGTAGCTGGCCCAGCCACCCAGCCCCAGCCCGGTCGCCAGCAGCAGCCCCTTGACCACGCCGCGGCGGGTCAGGCCCTGGGCTTCGGCACGCTTGAAGGCATCGAACGCCAGCCCACCCGGCACACTGGCCAGTTGCCCATGCAACTGCTCGACCCGGGCCCAGGCCCAGCCGTTCTGCGGGGCACTGTCCAACCATGCCCGCCAGGCCCGTTCCAGGCCGGGGCTGGCATCGCCGGCCATGCGCTGCACATGCCAGCGGGCGGCTTCCTTGAGCGCCTGGCGCTGCGCTTCGCGGTCGTTGCTCATGGCTGCTCGTCGAAGGCGAGCAGCAGGCAGCGCTCGGTGGTCTTGTACATGTACTTCTTCACCGAACTGAGCGAAACGCCCAGCGCCGTGGCGATTTCGCCATAGGTCATGCCCAGCCAGTTGGCCATCAGGAACGCCTGGCGCGCCTTGGCGCCGCACCCGGCCAGCAGGCGGTCGACTTCGCGCAGGGTCTCGAGAATCAGCAGGCGCTCTTCCAGCGAGATCTCCTCGTACACCGGCTGGGCGGCCAGGGCCTCGAGGTAGGCCTGTTCAAGCTTCTGGCGCCGGAAGTGGTCGATCATCACCCGCCGCGCCACGGTCGCCAGGTAGCTGCGCGGCTCGCGCAGCAGGCGCACCACCTCCAGCGACTCGGACGAGGCGAGGATGCGCACGAAGGTGTCTTGCATCAGGTCGGCGGCGCGCTGCGGGCAGCTCAGGCGCCGGCGCAGCCAGTGCTGCAACCACAGGTGATGGTGCTGGTAGAGCTGGCCGACTTCGGCGTTGGCGGGTGAGGTGGGGGCGCTCATCCTGGCGACTTCCGGGGAAAAAGGATGCAGATGATAAGCATTCCCAAGAATGTTAGGAAGAGGGCAGGTGAAATAGCGCTGGGCGCATCGCGGGTCAAGCCCGCTCCCACGGGGTCTGCACCGTCCTGCAAGGCAGCGGTGTGCCTGTGGGAGCGGGCTTGCCCCGCGAAAGGGCCGCCACGCGGCCCCTTGGCGATTACCACAACGCCAGCGTATACCCCACGATCAAGCGGTTCTCGTCGATATCGCTGGTCAACCCGCCACTGGAACGGAACGTCGCATTGCGCAATCGCACGCTCACGTTCTTCAGCGGCCCGCTCTGCACCACATAGGCGATGTCGGTGTCGCGCTCCCATTCCTTGCCGCCGCTCACCGTCGCGGTCTGGATATGGTTGCCATTCACATAGCGGGTCATGAAGCTCAGCCCCGGCAGCCCCAGCGCGGCGAAGTTGTAGTCGTAGCGCGCCTGCCACGCATCGGTTTCGGCCTTGGTGAACACATTCACCGTCACCAGGTTGACCGAGTACGGGTCCAGCCCCGGGTAGGCGAAGTCGCCGTCCCCCGAGAGGTTCTGGTAGCCCAGGCCGAATTTGTGCGCGCCCACGCCCAGGGTCAGCATGCCGTTGAAGAAGCGGTTGTCGATGCGCCCGCCGTCCACCCGCGCAGCGGAACGCAGGTTGGCGCTGCCTTGTTCGCGGGTGTCGAAGTAGCGCAGGTCGCTGCGCAGGCTCACGCCTTCGGCCAGCGGCATGTCATGCACCAGCCCGGCGTAGTGCTGGCGGTAGAGGTCGTGCATCTGTGCGTAGTAGTAGCTCAGCGCCAGGTTGGGGCGCAGCGCGTAGGTGCCGCCTGCCAGGTCCAGGTGGCTGCTCTGGACACCGGCATAGCTCATCTGGTCGTTGCTCGAGGAGTCGCGCAGGTTCTGTTTTTCCAGGCGGCCCACGTTCAGGGTCAGGCCGTCGATGTCCTGCGAGGTCAGCAGGCTGCCGTTGTAGGTCGAGGGCAGCAGGCGCACGTCGTTGATCGAGGCAACCGGCAAGGTGGGCTGCAAGGTGCCGAGCTTGAGCACGCTCTTGCCCAGGCGCAGCTTGGCGGTCAGGCCCAGTTCGCTGTAGTCGTGCGCCGGCTCCTGGCTGGCGCCGAACGGCAGCAGGCCGGTGCCCCGGTGCGCCTTGCTGGAGTCGAGCTTCAGGCCCAGCTCGCCCAGCGCATCCAGGCCAACGCCCAGGGTGCCTTCGGTGTAACCCGATTCCATGCGCAGGATGAAGCCCTGGGCCCACTCCCGCGCCTGGCTCTGGGGCGCGGCGTGCTGGCGAAAGTCGCGGCTGAAATAGAAGTTGCGGGCCTCCAGGCTGGCCTTGCTGTCCTGGATGAAATCGGCCTGCACAAGCAACGGCGCAAGCGCGGCGCACAGGCCGGCGCTGGCCGTCAGGGGACGGCGGGAAAACGACATGCAATCTACCTTTTGTTGTTGTTCTGGCGGCAGCCGCTGCTGCGGTGCGGGCATATAATTAACATATTATCTTTTTGCCCCGAAAGCCTTTGCAGGCTTGCGAGCGAAAAAAGTTAACGTGTTAACGTTATGCCCGTTGCCAGGTAGGTTGCCTGTTGCTGCGCCGGCGCGCTCAGCGCCCCGGCCACATGCTGCGCAACACGCTATCGCGGCGGACAAAACCGTGCACCAGTGCGGCGGCGATATGCACCAGCACCGTGGCAAACAGCAGGTACGCCAGCCAGCCGTGCAGGGCGCGCAGCAGGGCGTACAGGCGCAGGTCGTGGGGCGCGATGGCCGGCAGTTGCCACGGCAGCGGGTAGCCACCGGCCGATTGCATGCCCCAGCCGATCAGCGGCATGCCCAGCATCAACCCGTACAGCAGCAGGTGCGAAGCCTTGGCGGCCCACTGCTGCAGGCGTGGCAGGTCGCTGGGCAGGGGCGGGGTGGCGTAGCGCAGGCGTGTGGCGATGCGCAGCACCACCAGCACCAGCAGGGCCAGGCCGATGGCCTTGTGCAGGCTGACCAGCCAGGGGTGGCGGGGCGAGAGGTCGGCGACCATGCTCACGCCGACAAACAGCATCGCCAGGATCAACACGGCCATCAGCCAGTGCAGCAGGCGCGCCAACGGGTGGAAGCGGGTGGACGGGTGCAGGTTCATGGGTGGGCCCCCAGGGCGGTTTCGCGGCTGCGCCGGTTGAAGGATTCGGCATAGGCGGCCGAGCGGGCGGCCAGGATCGGGTCGGCCGAGGCCTGGATGCCGTCGGGCAGTATCAGCGGGTCGAAGTTCAGGTCACGGCATTCGCCCTGCTCGGGCGCATCGACGTGGTCGATCACCAGGGTGCCGGCATCGACCTGCTGGCGGGTGACGGGCCAGGGGCGCGCGGGGTCGTCCACCGGGTCGTCGGCGCCGGCCAGGGTCAGGCGCAGGGTCCAGCGCAGCGGGCCCTTGGCCAGGCGTTGCTGCAGGTCGTGCTGAAGGAAGTTCCTGTCGTCGACCTGGGCTGGCAACGGGGCGAAGTCGCTGTGCGGCTGCAGGCTCCAGCGCACGTACTGCACCTTGCCCGCCGCATCCACCAGGCGAAACGCGTTGATGCTGTTGAAGGCCGAGCTGGCAAAGCTGTCGGAGGGCTTGTAGTCCCTGGCCCACTGGCGGAAGGCGGCGCTTTCGGGATGCCTGGCGAAAAACGCCTGCAGGGCCGCCGGGTCCGGCTTGCCGGTGGCCGGGTCGGGCGTCGAGGCCAGCACCTGTTCGTAGAACCCTGCGGCATCGCTGACGGCCAGCACTGGCGGGGTGTTCATGCCGGTACGCCAGCGCTGACCGTCGTCGCTGCTGAACTGCAGCGCGAGGCTGCGGGTGGCGACACTGGCGTCGGCGCTGAACGGGTTGGCGCCGCCGATGGCGAAACGTCCGATCACCGGCACTCTGGATTGGCTGAACACCCGGGCCCGCGACCAGCTGGCAGCCTGGCCGCTGCTGTCGAAATAGCCGCTCACGCACAGGCCCTTGGCGTGGTTCTTTCGATAGCCGGGGTAGTGCCCGGCCTGGGCCTCGAAGGTGTCGATGATACGTTGCGGGGTCAGGCGCTGCGGGCCGATCCAGCCGGCAGCGTAGGCAAAGCTTGCGCCCAGGGCGGCGATACCCAGGCCGATGACGGCCAGGCGCAGGGTGCGGGCGCGACCGTTTAACGGAGTGCTCATGGCGGCGATCCGGTCAGTGAATGAGCCGGTACGACGCACCGCACCAGGTTTTATTCCACGCCGGCGGGAATAAATTTCGGCGGCGAGCGTCTGCCTCGTACACTGACTGCCAGCCGCCCAGAACCCCGACCATGAACGATCTTGATGACGACCAGTTGCGCGACATGCTCCAGCGCCTGCGCCGCTTTGCCTTGTGGCTGACCCGCGAGGCCAGCAGCGCCGACGACCTGGTGCAGGCCACGGTGGAGCGCGCCCTGAGCCGGCGCAGCCAGCAGCGTGGCGATGACAGCCTGCGCGCCTGGCTGTTCGCGATCCTGTACCGGCTGTTCATCGACGCCAAGCGCCGCGAGCGCCGGCATGCCCGCTGGCTGGCGTGGTTCGGGCGCGACGAGGCGGTGGGCAGCAGCACCGAGGATATCGTGCTCGCCGAGTCGGGCCTGGCCGCATTCGCGCGCCTGCCCACCGAGCAACGGGCGCTGTTGCTGCTGGTGAGTGTCGAGGGCCTGAGCTACAAGGAGGCCGCCCAGGCCCTGGACGTGCCCATCGGCACGGTGATGTCGCGCCTGTCGCGGGCGCGTGCGGCAATGCGAGAACTGGCCGAGGGCAATACGCCGCCCCCGGCATTGCGGAGGTTGAAATGAGCCGGCTGATCCCGTCCGAAGACGAGTTGCACGCCTATGTCGACGAACGCCTCGAGACGGCGCGCCGCCGCGAGGTGGAACTGTACCTGGCAGCCCACCCCGAGCA
>NZ_VXCV01000053.1:0-205 GCF_052850635.1 Pseudomonas sp. 1176_21 | reverse complement strand
GCGCGTTGCTCGCGCACCACAACGTGCTACGCCTGTTTGCCGCCACCGAACACTGGTTCGCCTTCGGGCCGAGTGACGTGTGGAGCCTGTTCCACTCCTATGCCTTCGACTTCTCGGTGTGGGAGATCTTTGGTGCGCTGCTGTATGGCGGCAGGCTGGTCATCGTGCCGCAGGCCACCAGCCGGGCACCGGAAGAGTTCTTCCA
>NZ_VXCV01000052.1:0-217 GCF_052850635.1 Pseudomonas sp. 1176_21 | reverse complement strand
AGGCGCGGCGGTCGAGCTTGCCGTTGGCCGTCAGTGGCCATTGCTCCAGGAACAGCAGGTGCGTGGGCACCATGTAGTCCGGCAGTTCGGCCTTGAGCCCGGCCTTGAGTTGATCACGCAATTGGGTGTGCTCGGCACTGGCGTCCTGCGGCACGACGTAGCCCACCAACTGCTGGCCGCTCGGCCCGTCCACCGCCAGCACCAGCGCCTCGCGCAC
>NZ_VXCV01000051.1:0-241 GCF_052850635.1 Pseudomonas sp. 1176_21 | reverse complement strand
TCCGCCAGGCGACTGTGTTCGAACAGCGTGCGCAAGGCCACGTCGAAGCCCAGCACCTGACGCACCCGCGAGATCACCTGGGTGGCCAGCAGCGAATGCCCGCCCAGCTCGAAGAAATCGTCGGTACGGCCGATACGCTCGCAGCCGAGCATCTGTTGCCAGAGGGCGGCGATCTGTTGTTCAAGTTCGCCCTGCGGCGCCACGTACTCGGCCTGCAGCAGGCTCGCATCCGGCGCCGGCA
>NZ_VXCV01000050.1:0-242 GCF_052850635.1 Pseudomonas sp. 1176_21 | reverse complement strand
CATCACGAAGCCAAGCACCACAAGGACCTGCCCGAGACCGCCGAACGCCTGGCCACTGCCAGCGAGCAGCAGGACGGCTTTGGCCAGCAGGCGCGCGAGGTACAGGCGCAGGAGGCGGGCGACCAGGACGAGGTGGCCAAGGCCCTGCATGCGCAGCACCAGGGCATCGTCGGCAGCGGCCCGACCAACCAGAGCGCCAACGAGTTTCCCGAGTTCAGCGAACCGCACCTGGTGCTGGCCAG